>JAGWUI010000012.1 GCA_028868515.1 Gammaproteobacteria bacterium | reverse complement strand
TGTGCATTCAACGCTGTTTCAGTTGCTAGACCCAAATCTTTGAGCATCAAATCCACGCCAAAACCACCACTATAACCCCGTGACGCGGGCACATTATCCATCACACCGGGATATGGATTGTATAACTCAAGCGACCAGTTGCGACCAGAGCTTTTCACCATAATGTCAGAAAGCACATGTGGATCCAGACCATTTGCCACACCAAGCGCCAACGCTTCTGCTGTACCAATCATCTGAATACCAAGCAGCATGTTGTTGCAGATTTTGGCGGTTTGACCTGCGCCATGCCCGCCTGCATGGAAGATATTTTTTCCCATCGCACTCAAGATCGGACGCGCGCGCTCTAAATCAGCATCGTCACCACCGACAATGAAGGTCAGTGTTCCTGCAATCGCACCACCCGTACCGCCAGACACAGGCGCATCCAACATGGTCAAGCCTAATGCAGTTGCAGCTTTAGACACCGTGATCGCCGTTTGCGCTGCAATCGTGCTGCAATCTATCACTAAAGTGCCTTTGGGAATATGCGGCAATAATCCCGCATCACCTAAATATAACCCTTCAACATGCCGACTAGCGGGCAACATTGAGATTACAATTTCAGCATTGCTCACCGCATCTTTTGCAGAATTCGCAACTGTTGCGCCTGCATCAGCTAAAACTTGAATTGCAGTTGGAGACAAGTCAAATACCGTCAGGCGATGCCCTGCTTTCAACAGGTTTTGCGCCATTGGCCCGCCCATATTCCCTAAACCAATGAATGCAATCTGACTCATCATTTCACTCCGTAATTTTCTAGTTTTTGTGTGTTAATGGCTTTTGCCGATACCTAAATCCGCAAGCGGATGACCTTCAATAGACCAAGGGCTTTCAATAAAGCCATTGACCCATTTTGGAGTGATCTTTGCATGTGTTGCAGGTTGCCACTCTGGTTTCAGATCTTTATCAATCAACAATGCGCGGATTCCTTCAGCAAAATCTGGACGTGCTGCACAGTGCAGCGCTGCGATATATTCAAGACGAAATACATCGGCTAGCGGCAAGTTCACAGTTTGATTCAGGAGTAGATTAGCTAAATGCGCAGAACTTGGTGAACCTGCTTTCAAAGCAGCGACCGCTTTTTTGAGCCACGCTTCTTCAGGATCCAACGTGATAATTGCTTGCACAACTTGGGTGAGGTCGTTTTTATTACAAAGCTCGTTAATTGCTTCAAAATGAACTTGCAATGGTCCTTGAACCACCTCTAACTTAATTTCTGAACGACGCAAAACAATATCAAGAAGTTGGCTATTTTCATCATGCGTCGTACCCCACGGTTGACGAAGCAACTCATCAAGTACTTTTGATTTATCAACTTGCGCAATTGCATAATCAGCAAGTTGGGCAAATTTTGCATCGGCTGTATTAATCATCGCACCCGTTAATGCGAGAAATAAACCCAGTTTTCCAGGCATCCGATTGAGGAAATAACTTCCACCCACATCAGGAAATAAACCAATCGCAATTTCAGGCATCGCCAGACGTGACTTTTCTGTCACCACACGATGGCTTGCGCCTGCCATTAAACCAATGCCACCACCCATGACAATGCCATGTCCCCAGCACAAAATCGGCTTCGGATACGTGTGGATGAAATAATCCAGTCGATATTCACGATCAAAGAAATCACGAGCATACGGGTTCGCGCGAATATCATCTTTTTCAGGGGAATCATGGTGGATGAGCATCGATTGATACAGATTTTGCAAATCACCGCCCGCACAAAACGCTTTATCACCTGCAGCTTGCAGGATTACGATGGCTAAATCCTCATCCGTTGCCCATGCTTCAAGTTGTTCAGTGATTAAATCAATCATGTCAAGCGACAGGGCATTCAAAGTTTTTTCTGCATTGAGTGTGATCATGCCAATGCGACGACCGTTATCTGCGGTCAGTGTCCCAAATAAAACAGGGCTTCTTAGATCAATATGAGAGTCATCCATTATCGAATCTCCTCAGGTGAAATTCCATTTAACATCTGGCGTGAAATAATCACGCGCATGATTTCATTCGTTCCTTCTAAAATCTGATGGACGCGTACATCGCGTAAATAACGCTCTAATGGATATTCACGGATATAGCCATTTCCACCGTGTAGCTGTAAAGCATCATTGCACACCTGAAAGCCAATGTCAGTGGCAAAACGCTTCGCCATTGCACAATACACACTTGCATCTGGTGTATGTTGATCGAGCTTACAGGCGGCTAATCGAACCATCTGACGTGCAGCAACCAACTCCGTCACCATATCAGCAAGCTTAAATTGTAATGCCTGAAAATCAGCAAGTTTCCGCTTAAACTGCTGGCGTTCGCTCATGTAAATCCGTGCAGCATCTAGCGCCGCTTGCGCTGCACCAATCGAACAAGTCGCGATGTTAATCCGCCCGCCATCAATCCCGCGCATGGCAATCTTGAAGCCTTCACCTTCCTGCCCGAGCAAATGATCCGCAGGAATCATGACGTTATCAAAGCTAATAATCCGCGTCGGTTGACTATTCCACCCCATCTTCTGTTCTTTGCGACCATAGGTAATGCCCGCGCTATCCGCAGGAACAGCAAATGCAGAAATTCCACCCGCACCATCTCCGCCAGTACGCGCCATCACCACTAATAAATCAGTAGAGCCAGCCCCAGAAATAAAGGCTTTTGCGCCATTTAATCGATAATGCCCATCAATGAGTTCAGCGCGTGTTTTCAGTGACGCGGCATCCGAACCCGCATTCGGCTCAGTCAAACAATACGATGCCAACTTTTGCCCACTGGCTAGTAATGGACTCCAAGTCTCTCGAACATTTGGCGTCGCCCAAGTCGCAACCATCCAACACGCCATATTATGAATCGTGATATACGCTGCGGTAGACGGACAAGCGTAAGCCAATTCTTCAAATACAATCGACGCATCTAGGCGCGACAATCCCATGCCACCGACATCTTCAGGCGTATACATCCCGCAGAAGCCCAAATCCCCTGCTTTTTGGATCATATCTACAGGAAAAATACACTCCGCATCCCAATTCGCCGCAAATGGTGCCATTTCTGTCGCCGCGAAATTACGTGCACTTTGTTGAAATGCACGCTGATCTTCTGATAAATCAAAGTTCATGGTTTAGTTCATTTCCTATTTTGCTCTGAAGTCTTTCTCTTAGCCCATGTATGCGTTAACTGTTGCAGTTAAGAAATTACTAGATGCTTGTCTCCTTCCCTCTCAGGGGGAAGGTCGGGATGGGGGGTGGTTTTAGAGCAAAATAAAAACCATCCCCATCTAAATCTTCCCCTTGAAAGGGAAGACTTCAAAGCAAAAACACTACAAAACTAACGTAAACATAACCACTCCCTCAGGGGAAGGAGCTATTATTCACTTCAAAGAAATCGTGGTATTCACAGCACCTACGACCGCATCATCATCAAACCAACGCGCAGTAATCGTTTTGGTTTGGGTATAGAACAAAATGACTTGCTTGCCATAAGGCCCTAAATCACCCAGTTTCGATGCTCGCGAACCACTGAAAGAAAAGAGTGGAACTGGCACTGGAATCGGCACGTTAATCCCAATCTGACCAACATCAATTTCCTCTTGGAATTTACGTGCTGCTGCGCCTGATTGGGTGAAAATAGCCGTGCCATTGCCATTTGGATTTTGATTAATAAAATCTATCGCCTCATCCAATGTTGCAACCGACACGATGCAAAGTACTGGACCAAACACTTCTTGATCGTAAATCTTCATGCCCGACTTCACACCAGAGAAAATGGTCGGACCAACAAAATTGCCATTTTCATAACCTGCAACTGTTGGATTCCGACCATCCAACTCCAGCTTCGCCCCGCCTTCAAGACCACTCGCGATCAAGCCTTCAACGCGCTCACGAGCCGCACAAGAAATCACTGGCCCAACATCCGTACCTGACTCAGCACCGCCATTTACTTTCAGCGTTTTCGCTCTTGCGACAATGTCAGGAATCCACTCATTTGCCGCACCAACCAGCACCACAACCGACAGCGCCATACAGCGTTGACCAGCCGCGCCGAACGCTGCACCAGCAAGATTATTTAAGGTCTGTTCTTTATTGGCATCAGGTAAAACAATCGCGTGATTCTTTGCACCCATCATGCATTGCACACGTTTACCCGCAAGCGATGCACGGTTGTAGACGTGCGTACCGACTTTGGTTGAACCGACAAACGATACGGCTTTAATATCCGCATGATCACAGATCGCATTCACAGCTTGTTCGCCGCCATGAATCACGTTCAGCACGCCAGCAGGAATCCCCGCTTCTAGCGCCAACTCGACCAAGCGCATCGTCACCATCGGATCTTGTTCAGACGGCTTCAAGACAAACGTATTGCCGCAAGCAATCGCCATCGGGAACATCCACAGCGGAATCATTGCTGGAAAGTTAAATGGCGTAATCCCCGCACACACACCCAGCGCTTGCTGAATCGTGTAAGTATCCACACCATTTGCGACGTTATTTGCCAGTTCGCCCATTTGTAGATTGCCAATATTGGCAGCATGTTCAACAACTTCTAAACCGCGAAACACATCACCTTCTGCATCAGCTAATGTTTTGCCCTGTTCTGCGGTCAGGATCGCTGCAAGTTCTTTCATATTCTCACGGATGAGTTGTTGGTATTTAAGGAAAATCCGTGCGCGAGTTCCGATCGACGTAAAACGCCATGTCTTAAACGCAGCTTTAGCAGAAGCAACCGCCTCATTGATTTCATCGGTGGTTGCAAATGGAACGCGAGCTAAAACTTGTTGCGTCGCTGGATTCACTACATCGCGCCATTCATTCGTCTTCGATTCAACAAATTGACCATTAATGAGCAGTTTGACGGTTGGAATAGCAGTAGCCATGTGACGAGTTCCTTATGCTGGATTTACGACAAAACCTGAGAAATCTTAAGCAGCTCAATTCTGCTGATGATTTCATCAGATTATTCAAAATCATCTTGATCTCCAATGCTAGATAACCTCATATTCAGTGAGAGAATTTACCATGTTGATCTAATTTTATGCGATGATACTCACATCATTGACTCTAATAAAACGCTATACTCAGTATGGAAAAAAATAGCATCTCCATCCATTTCGTCAACTCTGCGCTACATCCAGTCGCACAGCGTGGATTTGACATATCGCCTGTATTACTTGAATCTGGCATTGATCCGACTCTATTACAATTGCCACAATCACGCGTCACCGCAGATCATTTCAGTGCCCTTTGGTTAGCGGTTGCACGTTGCTTAGATGATGAGTTTTTTGGTCAAGACTCACATCGTATGAAAGTGGGCAGTTTTGCCATGTTGTGTCGCACATTAGTTCATTGCAAGACACTCAAAAGCGCTTTGGTTTGTATGATGCGTTTCTTTAATTTACTGCTCGATGATTACCATTGCAGTATCAAAAGCGAAGGACAATACAGCCAAATTGTGATCGAGGAACAAATGCAACACCCTCAGCCACGCATCTTTGGTCATGAAACCTTGCTGATCATGCAACATGGTATTGCTTGTTGGTTGGTTGGGCGGCGTATTCCAATACTCATCGCAGGTTTTGCTTATCCAGAACCCGATTACAGCGAGGAATATCACCTCATGTATTCCCCTGAACTCCACTTTGACGAAGCAACAACTTCGCTGACTTTTGATTCGCAATATCTTGATTTACCCGTTATTCAAAATGAACGAACCGTTCTGGCGTTCATCCGCGCTGCGCCTGCCAATATTGTGCTGAAATATAAAAACAATTCGAGCTTTTCCGCGACGATTCGCAAAATGCTGCGAGCAATGCCAAGTCAAGAATGGCCTGATTTTGATACGTTTGCATTAAAACTGAATATGACACGTTCGACGTTGCGTCGTCGTTTAGAAGAAGAAGGACAGCCTTTTCAAATGATTAAAGACCAACTGCGGCGTGATCTCGCCATCCACGCACTCAGTCATACAACGCAAAGCGTGATGGAAATTGCGACCACATTAGGTTTCGCAGAACCCAGCGCATTTCATCGTGCATTTAAAAAATGGACGAGCATTACGCCTGGTGAATTTCGTCAGCGACTAGATATCAAAAAATAGACATCAAAAAGCAGGCAATAAAAAACCAATGCCCACCACAATCTGACATTGGTTTTTCATTCAAAAACATCGAATCAAGCATCAACTCATGATTAATGTGCAGGCGTTGTTGTGACTCCGCCTTGTAATGTATCTGATGTCGATGAAGGTGCGGTAAAAGAACTGGTCGCTTGTCCAGATGGTTCTACGTCATGAAATACAACGCCATTTTTCCAGACCACACGTTTCTCTGCGCCTTTTTTGGCAGCATCTGCATCGGTCTTGACTGCTTCAGCTTTGGTTTCTACTGCGGCACGAGCTTTATGTTCTGCACGGTGGGCTTTATGCTTGACGGTCGTTGTTGTATCTGCCATCACTTTTGCCGCTGTTTCAGTCGCGGATGGTGTATCTGCCATCGCATACAATGGGGCACTCACCCCAATAACTAAAGCCGCAACAGCCAAATGACGAGATGCTAATTTTTTTGATAATTTCATTATTAAACTCCCAGTTAGATTTACCGCTCTAGTTTCATCATAAAACTAAAGACCTCTTAATCTAATGCAAATTTGTATATTTTTACAGCAAAACTGTGTGATCAAACCAATCAACAAAGAGAAAATGTTGTTTACATAGACTTTGTGTAACAAAAAGCCTTATGTCATATTCATCATAAGTCTTGGCTAAAACAAACACTAAATTTATTTAGACCTATTTTGATATTTCAGCATAAAAGTCTCTAAACTCACTTTTCTATGTAGCATCTCGCCATCATTGACGCCAAAACGATACGCAAATAAATATGAAGCTCTTTTCGCAATTAATAAGTCACCGCAAGTTAGTCTTGATTCAACATCCATCCAAAACTGCTGACCTCCTACTACCGCCATAGCTCGACACATATACCAAAAATCTCTTCTCATTTTTTTATGCAAATAAGCTAATGCAGCATTTTCAATCATTGTTTTTTGTTGCTCACTCAAACTCCAATGCGGCACTAATCTCCATAGCGTTTCTTTAAGATAACCTGATCGAAAATGCACAGGATCAGCGAGAAGGAAAAATAGTGCATCAGAAATTGCATCTGCATGACCTTTTTTCACTCGCTGTATTTGCTTTTCGCCATTAGGAAAAAAATAATCATCAGGATAGTTATGAAAATCTAAACAAGCCTGCTGCCATTGTTTAAAAGACTCCTGATTTTTGTCTCGTTCTTTATAGGTTTCATGAACTCTAGATTGAAGTAAATTAATAGCCTCTGAGTTTCTTAAAATTTGAGAAATTTTATCCATATATAAAATCAACTCAACAACTTAGATATCACACACTTAATGATGACTAAAAATATTCACCAACTGCATCACCACCACAAAGAAAAAGATCAACAGTCCAAACACAATCGACATAATACTGGCTGAATTAACAGGACGATTGAGAGACACATCTCGCGTTCCATCCGCAGAATTAATAAACGTATCTTGATCACGAATAATCGCCTGTGGAATCAACTGCTCCGACTCAGTTGTCAGCCCATCTATCCGTTTGACCGCCGTGCCAATCGCAAGGAACTCAATAATTCCACCGCCTAAATCATATACATAAGTCTTAATACCGACGACCTGATCCGCACCACATTGCTGCGCATCAAGCTCTATATGCTTCAGCGCATTTTCACGCGCTTCATAAATCAGTGTCGTCATCGTGGTAATTTCGCCCTTCACAAACGAGCGAAAGAAGGTGCTCAATCCACCAATAAAACCCAATGAATACACCGATACACCCAGCACTAATTTGACAGGCATATAACCCTGATTAACCAGATTCCACATTTCTTCGTTGGTCAGATCGCTGGTGATCGGATTTTTATAATTACTTTCAGGCAGCATCGCATGGCGTGAGGCTGTGCCGATCATGACCATTTCCTGCATCCCTGCAAGCGGTAGAATCGAGGTCTTAATCCCCACCACTGCATTTGCACCCACTGCGCTCGCCTCCGCCGCGATACGTTCTAAAGCCAAATGACGTGTTTTATTAAAAATTTCAGAATATTGCTTAATTTCACCACGCGCCAAACTGCGCAGACCACCAACAATGCCACCGCCAATCCCGATTGAATACGCCACATTACCAAACACAAACTGCTTCGGTTTAAATCCACTATCTAGTTGGCAATACAACGCTTGACCGTCCGCCGAAGTCGAGAACTTAAAGCGATCACTACTATCACCATCGGTTGCACTCGGATCATGATGAACCGTTGAACCGATCGAGAGAAATTCGATATTAGTACCCTGAAAAATCAAATCATTCGATACACCCGTGATGCCAATCCCACCATGACTTTTCGCCTCAGCTAACATTCTTTTATAGGCTAATAAACGTCCTGTATGAATCAGCTCGGTCACAGGTTTAACTTCACCACCAGCCAATATTTTCAGGCCTGAACCAATACTGCGCAGTAATCCCAAAGAATAAACACTATTCCCAATCACCAAATTACCCGGCAATAATTCTTTCTTTTTTAAACAGTAAATTTCGTTACCAGATAATCCTGTAATAATCGTCATGTTATGTTTTCCTTATGACTTATGATGAAACTGTTCTGTCGCAGCCTATTTCTTATTTGAGTGTCACATAAGCGATCAGTGAAGTCTATTTATCATCTTACGGCTTCCTAAAATTTTTAGGCAACTTTCCTGTCCATCGCTTCACCGCTCGAGTAAATGCACTTTGCTCCGAATATCCAAGTAATAGCGCAATATCAAACAAGGTCAGCGACTCATCCTTAATATATTGATTAAATAAATCGAGTTTGACGTCTGCTAACAGCTCTTGAAACTTGATTTCATGTTCATTTAAGCGGCGTTGTAATGTGCGAACTGACGTATGCATTCGACTTGCAACCTGCTCCAACGAAGGCATCTCTTGCTTTTTGAGCATGTCAGTAAATAACTTTTTGAGTCGCTTTTCAAACTCATCAGTCGGCAATGTGTTCAATAATGTTTGCGCATGGCCTTCAAGAAGATCCAGCAACATCGTGTCTTTTTTTTCTAAGGTAATATTTAAATATTCGGCAGGAAATTCAACAATAGTGCGTATGCCACCAAAGGTCACAGGACAATGAAAAAACTCCTCATAAGGGGTGAGATCTGCTGGAGCTACATTAATAAAATTCACTTTAGTCGGATACAGCGCTCGACCTGCTATCACTTGAACCATGGTAAAAAACACGGAAATCGCCGTTTCATCGGCAAGCTGCCCTGGCGCAACATGCTCACTTCCCCAACTGATAGTCACGGTGTCATTTTCCATTGTCATCGACAATGAATTGACATCATAGATCAGTCGTGCAAATCGCTCGAACAATGCCAAGGCCTCACCCACACTGCCGCAAGACAAGCCTAAATAACCCACGATTCCTGTATGTGATGCTTTGATATATTGCCCAAGAGATAAGCCCACTGCGGGAATTGGCGTTAATCGCGCAACTTCATCGAGCAAACTTATCCAAGTCTGAATCGAAATTCGCTCTTGAGCTTGAAGTTCAACCAACTGAGCTTTAAAGACAGGTGCAGCAACTTGC
Source organism: Gammaproteobacteria bacterium (assembly GCA_028868515.1). Classification (GTDB taxonomy): domain Bacteria; phylum Pseudomonadota; class Gammaproteobacteria; order Pseudomonadales; family Moraxellaceae; genus Aquirhabdus. The sequence goes on along the minus strand of JAGWUI010000012.1, from coordinate 89,289 downwards.
TTTGCTTCTAAATAGTCGATCAACATCCCGACTAAAGCACCATTCACATACATTGACGCACTCATCCTTGATGCTCTTATTTAATGAATTAACATGCTACCGAGTATAAATTGCTTGGCGTGAAATATCAAAAATATGGTTATCATGAGTAAAGTTTGATCATTCATGTTCTGCGATGATTCTCTCATCAAATCCAAGCAGGACAACAAACCATGTTAGGTATTCCAGTCGCTCTTTTTTTTGCCAACGGTGTTGAGTGGTACATGCATAAATACGCTTTGCATGGCATACAGCAACCAGAAGGTGGTCGCAAATCATTTTATAACATCGGTATGAAAAACCACTGGACACATCATCGCCAAGTGCGTTTAAACAAATATCGCGATGACTCGCTCTATGAGCATCCGATGGAAAATGACGCTGGACGCATTGAAATTAAAAACGTGATCTTTCTTGCTGGACTGACGACGATTGTTTTTCCTGTCGCGCCGTTTTTTACATTGACTTCTTATTATTGCGGTTGGAATTACTACAACACCCATCGCAAATCACACCTCGATCCAGAATGGGGAAAAAAGAAAATTCCTTGGCATTACGATCACCACATGAACACCAATCAAGATGCCAATTGGTGTGTAACCAAACCTTGGTTTGACTACATCATGGGAACGCGTGTGATTTCTTCTGCTGATTTACAGGAATCAAATCCAATTGGGATTAAGCTGCCTAGTTTTATTGAAAATCCATTGAACAAACTCGCTCGTCGCTATGTACCAAAAGCATTTGCCAAGTTGGATGCCAATATGCGTTTGGAAGAAACAAGACGTCTGAAAGGGATCGAAGAAGCAATGCCTGCTTAATTGAAGGCTACTTATCGAATGCCTTCAAATCTCCCCTAACCCCTCTTTTCTAAAGAGGGGGATGTTCCTCCCTTTAGAAAAGGGAGGTTAGGAGGGATTTGAAAACATATGACAAATCAAAGCATTCATTTTATACAACCATTTTCTGAACAATCTTTACAACCCAGCCAAACCATCCGTATAAATCACAAAGCCATCACCACGACAAAAGCTCGCGAGTGTTAAACCCGCTTGTTTCGCCATGTGAATCGCCATTGTGGTCGGCGCGGAAATACTCGCAAGCAATCCGATATTGAGCTGCGCACATTTACGAATCAGCTCATAACTAGCGCGACTGGTCATCACAATAAAACCATCCTGCACATCACAGTGATTCTGCGATAGAAACCCAAGTAATTTGTCGAGCGCATTATGGCGACCCACATCTTCAAATAACGCCACGATCTCCCCTGCAACCACCCAAGCTGCCGCATGTGCGCCACCAGTCATTCGCGTGATATGTTGCTGTGCTTCTAATTTCGCAACAGCGGCGGGAATTTGCGCTAGCCAATTTGATTGCATTCGCGTCGTGACGTTCGGCAACGCCACCTGAAACTGCTCTAGGCTTTCAATACCACACAAGCCACAACCCGAACGACCTACCATCGTCCTCCGCCGCTCCTTCAACGCTGCAAATGCACTGCTGGCAATCGTCATATCGATTTGTATACCAAGTTCGCTATGATGAATATCTAACGAATACAGCTCTTTCAAACTGGATAAAATCCCTTCAGACAAACTAAAGCCTTTGGCGAACAACTCTAAGTCTGTCGGTGTTACCATCATCACTGCATGCGAAATTCCGTTATAGACAAGTGCAACAGGAAGCTCGCAAACCACTTGATCAACAATCGAGGTGAATTGATGATCTTGGAATCGACGCACAACGACATCCGCAAAACCGCTTTCCGATGCAGCATCGCTGATATTTTCAAAATCAGAACGTTGTCGCATTTCAACGATCTCATCAGATTCCAGCATGAACCACCTCTGCCTCAGATTCGACTGGAATCGCCAAATCAAAATGCTCTGGTGCAGTTCCGCGATGCAGAATCACAGGAACGCTTTTCGAAGCAGGAATCTTGGCGCGTTTGTCATGACTACTGAGCGCAACCAGCGGATTCGTTTCAGGATAATACGCCGCCAAACTACCACGCGGAATGTTATATGGCACGATACGGAAACTCTGAACAATCCGTTTCACCTGATCAGGGTAAATACTTTCAATATCCACCCACTCATCAGCCGCAAAACCTGCATCCTGCATATCGTCTTTATTCATAAACAGGACACGACGTTGACCAAAAACACCACGATAACGATCATCTAACCCATAAATCGTCGTGTTATATTGATCATGAGAGCGTGTCGTCATCAGCGTATAAACCGTTTTGTCCTTCACTTGCGCAGCATAGCTGTAGACTTGATCTAAATAGACATCACTCATAGGTAAGACATGGAACTCTGCTTTACCCGTCTTGGTATGCCATTCATGCTGATTGGCTGGATGTGGTAAGTGAAATCCTCCGGGCTGATAGACACGCGCATTGAAATCATGGAAATCATCAAAAACCTCCGCAATCGCATCACGGATACGATCATAGCTCTCGACGTACCAACTCCATTTGACTGGACTATCAGGCAGCACAGCTTCGGCTAAACGCGCCACGATTGCAGGCTCAGACAACAAATTGTCTGATGCAGGTTCATTTCTACCCACCGACAAATGCACATTACTCATTGAATCTTCAACTGAAACAGACTGCGGTCCATGCACTTGCATATCGATTTCTGTACGACCCAAACACGGTAAAATCAGCGCATCCTGACCACAGATGAGATGACTCCGATTCAGTTTAGTCGCAACATGTGCAGTTAATGTACAACGGCGCAGCGCATCCTCAGTAAATGGCGTATCAGGCGTCGCCACAGCAAAATTACCACCCAAAGCAAAAAAGACCTTCACCTCTCCTGTTGCCATCGCGCTAATCGTTTCAACCACACCCAGCCCCGCAGTTCTCGGCGATTGAATCCCAAACACATGATCTAATCGATCCCAAAGCTTCGGCACTGGACGTTCATTGATGCCCATGGTTCGATCGCCTTGGACATTGCTATGACCACGAACGGGACACGCACCACCACCCGGGCGTCCAATATGACCGCGTGCAAGCAACAAATTAGCCAGCATATGAACGTTGGCAACTCCATTGCGATTTTGGGTAATGCCCATGCCCCAGCAGAAGATGGCTCGCTTAGCATCACAGAATATTTTTGCCAATGATTTCAAATCGTCAGGAGATAAACCTGAATGCTCATGAATCATCGACCAATCCGTTTTATCCACTTCGACAATCATTTCCGCGAAGCCATCAGTATTCATATCAATAAATGCTTGATCAAATAAACTTGGTTTACCTGCTGCCAGTGCCTGCCGATCCCACTCGCGTAAATGCTTCATCATGCCCATCAGCAGCGCATAATCACCACCGACTTTAGGCTGAAAATAATTACTGCTGATCTTAGTACTGCCATTGGTCATCATTTCAATTGGACTTTGCGGATCTTGGAAACGCTCTAAACCTCGTTCCTTCAGCGGATTAATAGCAACAATTTTTGCGCCGCGTTTCGACATCTCACGCAATGTACTCAGCATCCGCGGATGATTTGTTCCCGGATTCTGACCAAATAAAAACACGGCATCAGCGAGTTCAAAGTCATCCAGCGTGACCGTTCCCTTACCCAATCCAAGCGACTCCCCAAGTGCATAACTTGTGGTTTCATGGCACATATTGGAGCAATCAGGGAAATTATTCGTGCCAAAATTACGAACAAAAAGTTGATACAAGAATGCCGCTTCGTTACTGGTTCGACCCGACGTATAAAACGCCGCTTGATTTGGATTATCCAGCCCATGTAAATGACGCGCGACAATACCAAACGCCTCATCCCATGGAATCGGCACATAATGATCCGTCGCAGCATCGTAACGCAGCGGATCAGTCAGACGACCTTGTTGCTCAAGGAAATAATCACTCTGCTGCGATAGCCAACTGACACTATGCTCTGCAAAAAATTCTGGCGGAACACGCTTATTGGTCGCTTCAAAAGCAATCGCTTTGGCGCCATTTTCACAAAAATTGAACGTATGAGCATGTTTCTTTTCAGGCCACGCACAGCCCGGACAATCAAAGCCTGTCGGTTGATTGATATTCAGTAAGGTAATCGCACCTTTTTTGACAATGCCTTGCTGGGTCAGATTGCGAGCGACACTGAGCAAAGCGCCCCAACCTGCTGCGGGTTGAGTATAGTCCTCAATTCGAGCATGACCATGATGCTCTGCCTGTTCAGTTGGCGCATGTTGATCATCATGTTTATCAATCATTGCTTTCAACCCTCTCAATTTATCTGTGATGCTAATGATTATTTATGACAGCATCATCAATTCGTATTTTTTATCCATATTATTCAACATGAAGACGTAACAATCTCAAAGCAAGTAATTTATCTATCTTCGTTTTTTGATCGTGCGCCAATTTCATTCTGATTTCAATTCATACGAACTGCTAAATTTGTATTGATAAAGTTTGTACCTCAGATTAGCTATTTCCATGAATCTTTCCTTGTAGTACCTTTAAGACAACACACGACTATTTTTTAAATATTCTTGACGATATAGCCCGTCCCTTGTGATGGATAAGTACAGCTCAAGAAAATTTTAAAATGAATTTAAAAAGGAATGCGATATGAGTACAAGAATCCAACCCGTGATGAGTCCACCCGGTGAGAACGCACTCTTTATCGTCTTAGGAATTAATCCTGACGCATCTTCGATTGATGCTGTGAAAGACTTTGCCGCCAACTTCTCTGCTTTGGTCCGCAGCCTAAAAAACCGCTTTCCTCATGATGATTTTAATGCCGCATTAGGTTTTGGCGCCGAGGCTTGGTCTCGACTTTTTCCTGATCTTGGAAAACCTAAAGAACTTACACCATTTGAGGCGATTCAAGGTAAAAAATATACGGCAGTTTCGACCGCAGGCGATTTGTTCTTTCATATCCGTGCAAATAAACAAGGCATTTGCTATGAGCTCGGATCAATCATTCAACAGCAATTACAAGACAGCACCTATTCCATCGATGAAGTTCATGGTTTTCGTTATTTTGACGGAAGATCCATTATTGGCTTCGTAGACGGTACGGAAAATCCTGAGCAGGAAATTGCAGCGCAATACGCTGTTGTCGATGATGAAGATCCCGACTTTAAAGGCGGAAGTTATGCCTTCATCCAGAAATATGTGCATGACATGGATAAATGGCGTGCGCTATCTGATGAAGAACAAGAAAAAGTGATTGGTCGCAAAAAATATAGCGACGTGGAATTGGGTGATGATGTCAAACCTGCGACGGCGCACAATGTGGTGAGTAAAGCACATGATGCAGATGGCAACGAACTCAAAATTGTCCGCGCCAATATGCCTTTTTCTAATCCTTCAAAAAATGAATATGGCACGTTCTTCATCGGCTATGCACGGCACTTTAGCACTACTCGGCAGATGCTCCGCAATATGTTTTTAGGTAATCGTGAGAAACATACTGATAAGCTGCTTGATTTTAGTACGCCACTGACAGGTTGTTTATTCTTTGTGCCGACTTTTGATTTTCTGGATGATTTAGGGGATTAAGAGCACTGTTTTTTCAACACTAGGTTTAACACCCATCAGCTTGAATCGACTTTGTGCCTGGATACGCTGAAAAGAACATTGTTTAACATTCAACGAATCAAAGATGTGTTGAATGCGCGAGTAAAGGCCAACAGTATGTTGTTGGAGGTGCGAAATGAACCATATAGAGAATACTTTACGAATCACTCGTAAACAGTATCGTAAATTTGCTGAAATGACTAAATCTGTGGGATGTGCCTTAAATCTTTCAACACCAGCACGAATAGGTGCACGTTCAGAAATTGATAAGAAATGCTGGGGTTCATATTCACCTTGGGCACTTTTAGTTTGTAAAGATGTGACCAACCCTGACACTCAATGGCATGAGCGTGCACTAATAACTCTTTCATCCACCATTAATATTGCAGAGTTTCGTGCAGCGGAACGTCCTGAGCTGGATAAATCCCACTTAATGGATGATGAACTATACTCTTATATAGTCTGGCACGAGATTGGTCATAGGATGGATAACTTTGACGCATTTGAACTAATGCGCATGGAGAATATAAAGGCTCGGGACCAATGCCACAAATACATGTGGTTAGTGAATGAGGTACTCGCTGACCGATATGCTTGGATGAAACTCAGACCAAATGAACCTATGCCATTGAGCGAACGCGGCAGACAAATGCAGAAGAAAATTGCCGAAGCAATAAAATATATGGATGTTCATTTGCCGCGAAACAATTCAATAGTTCGACCGCTTCAATCTGGACAATACAATGATGTTCCTGAATACATGCTAACGACACCTGCGCGTGCAGCATTTTTAGGTTCAAAGGTATGTCGACAACTGATAGAGAGGACCGCAGCTATTCATCGTAAATATGCTGAGCGTGGATCAAGACCCTTGTATTAAGCTTTTCTCGCCTCCAAGGAGATAGCGCAATGAATACAAATCTTCAGGAGTGATACTTCTATTAGATATCGCGTAGGGAGAGAGCAAAGGATTCTTGTTCAGAGCAATGACGAAGATTTGAGGGAGGATGCTTAAAAGAGATAAGCCTTTAAAATTATGGTGGGTTGTGTGGGGCTCGAACCTACGACCTACGGATTAAGAGTCCGCTGCTCTACCAACTGAGCTAACAACCCATGTCATGCAATCATGTGAAGACCATAATAGAAAATAAGTATAATCAATTCAATGTAAGAAATCCGCATATTGATCATTTTTTAATGATGAAGCATAAAAAAAAGCCTACGCAAATCAGCATAGGCTTTTTTTGAATTACTAAATATGGTGGGTCGTGCGGGATTCGAACCTGCGACCAATTGATTAAAAGTCAACTGCTCTACCGACTGAGCTAACGACCCATATGATTTGGAATTGCATTCTGAATGAGCAACTTGCCTACAGAAAGCAAAAAATCCGCACTTATGACGGATTTCCATATCAGATGTCACATCCAACTGAAAAATGGTGGGTCGTGCGGGATTCGAACCTGCGACCAATTGATTAAAAGTCAACTGCTCTACCGACTGAGCTAACGACCCGTTTCAGTGAGCGCACATTCTATCAATTTTTCAGACAAACACAAGCACAATCATAGACCTTATCGTTTGTTTGCACATAAATACACCACAGAATATCATCTGATCAGGTCCACGCATAAAAAAGGCCGCTTAACGCGACCTTTTGTACTTCACATTCAATTCAACATTAGAATCGATATGCACCGCTCTGAATACCAGCAAAAATTTCAGATGTAATCGGCACATAAGTCGTTGTACCAGGCAACCAAACCAGTAAAGGATCTGTGGTTTGGGATGGATCAAAGGCTTCTTTTTTCAGATTGGTTTTCTGATATTTGAACGTACCAGTAGTCTCCACTTGCGCCTGTACACGAATAAATACAGGAATTGCATATGCTGGCATACATGTCTTAAAGAAGCTAAGTAGCTCAGCATAATCGACCACTGCATCTGGCTGCGGTGTAATCGCACACATACCTGCACGACCATTGGTATTTGGAATTTCTACACCATATACGACAGCTTCAGCAATCGCACTATGGTCAGCAACATGATTCTCAACTTCAGTTGTTGATACATTTTCCCCTTTCCAGCGGAATGTATCACCCAAGCGATCCACAAACTGAGCATGACGGAAACCTAAATCACGAACCAAGTCGCCTGTATTAAAGAAGCGATCTCCTTTTTTGAAGACGCCTTCCAAAATCGTTGCTTTATTCTTTTCAGGGTCGGTATAACCATCAAAAGGAGAAGTCTTGGTGATTTCGCCAATCAGCAAACCGCTTTCACCTTTTTTAACCTTTGTCATGAATCCTTTTTTGTTCAGGATGGGTTCGCCTTTTTCTTGATCATAGCGAACAATTGCGTAAGGAACTGGTGAGAAACCGACTGTATTTTCAAAGTTAAAAATATTACTAAATCCAACGTTTCCTTCACTTGAACCATACAATTCAAAGACTTCTTCAATGCCAAAACGTTGTTTGAAATCATGCCAGATATTGGCACGCATCCCATTACCCACCATCTTGGTGACGCGATTTTTACGATCATTTGGCGTTGGTGCAGTATCCATCAAATAACGACACAACTCGCCCACATAACCAATCGCAGTCGCATTGTAACGGCGCACATCTGGCCAGAACTCACGCGCTGAGAATTTACGGCGGATCGCCAAGCCACCATTACCCGCAATCACCGCTGACCAGCATACGACCATTGCTGTTGCATGATAAAAAGGTAATGTCGCATATAACACATCATCTTTATTCAGATTGACGATAAAACCTAGAGTCCCGTAGCCTTTCATCCAGCGACCATGTTTAAACACAACCGCTTTTGGTAATCCAGTTGTACCCGATGTATAGATATAAAACAGTCCATCGCCATGAAAGACGTTATGGCTACAAGGCGGGTTGAAGCGTGGTTGATCGGCAATTTTTTCAGCCAAATCTTGATATCCCGCAGGAACTGGCGCACTCTCATTGCTACGTGGTTTACGTGTATCTTCATCTGCAAACCAATAAAACTGGTTCGCCTCAAGCTCAAGGCTGTCTTTGACATCATCCACAGATGCTTTAAGCTCATCACCTACGATCAGCATTTTTGGTTTAACCAAATTCACACTATGAATTAAGCTCTTACCTGTTTGTGAGCAATTCACAAGTGCAGCAACTGCACCGACTTTGGCACACGCCAAGCTAGCCACAAGCAATTCAGGACGATTTTCAATAAAAATTGTCACTGTATCGCCTTTTTTGATTCCGCAACTCAGCATGTAATGAGCAATCTTATTTGCCCACTCATTAAATTGGGTATAGGTGTATTGCACATCACGGTAATAGAGGGCGATACCATAAGGATTTTCGCGAGTAGCGCGTTCAAATTCTACGCCAAATCCCATCGGTTTATTTGGGCGAGTGTCATTCGCAAGAATGAGACCATGAACCATGTGAGGCAGTTTTTTGAGAAGATTGGGAATTCGTTCAGCAACATCAGTGACGGTAATAACATCTGAATGCTCAGCTTTCCGAGTAAGTAAACGCATAAATGAATTCCTGTATTCAATAAAAACTTCTGTCGCAGGTTTATAGCGCAAACTATAAATCAGCAACAAGCTCACACCACGACACTCACAATCATTGCAAATATTTGATTTATCACACATCTAATATTTGCAGCTTTTACAAAAATTAAACCTACCGCCAATTGTTGCTGACGATAGGTCTTTTTTACGATTTATTCAATCACTGGCGCACGTTTCTTTGGCGGACGACCACCGACACGAGGGCGACGTGGACGACCCCGATTCTCGGGATTGGCGCTTTCTGGTTCATGATCATCAACAGCCTGATCATCATCGACACCCTCAACAAGCTCTTCTTCCGCACCTTCGTCCTCAGTGAATGCCTGAACTTCTGATGTCGGCTCTTCATGAGAAACAATAGACTCAACCTCAACAACTTCAGTCTCTGTTGTTGGTTGAGCTTCTGGAGCAATCAAACTGACTTCAAGCCCTGAAGTTTGACCCGTTGTAATGACTTCCTCTACTGCAACTTCGGTAGTTTCAGCGTCAACAGGCATCAAATCATCTAAAGGGATTTCAGACAATGTGACTGGTTCAGTTGATTCTGCCAACTTCGCTTCCGCAGCCAAACGACGACGCATACGTGGATCATTTGCAGCGCGTGGACGATCTGCAACTGGTGGCGCAATCACATCAGTTGTCATCGGTGGCAAAGATGCTGCTGCTGTCGCAATCACAGGTGCATCCTGCAACACTACTTCAGCTTCAACTGCAACTTCTGAAACAGCCACAGGAAGCTCTGTCACGACTGGACGACCTTTCAGTGCTGTTAAGAACGCTTCAACTACACGTCCTTCCGCCAGTAAGACTTCACCGTCCGCACCAAGCGCAGCGCGTACAAAATCACCCACTGAACCTTGAACAGCAACAGGCTCATAATGAACACTGGGTGTCACTTGTTCAGCAACGACAGGTGCGGGTTGATCCAAGCCTAACTCACGGCGACGACGGCGCTCACGTGGATCATTTGCCGCACGAGGAGCATCTGCGGTCTTGACAGGTGTCGCTTCAACTACAGCTTCTGATTGCTCGGTAGCAGCCTCAACTGGGGCCGCGACCTCTACGACATCTGCTTGCAACGGAGTGACTGTGGTTTCAACACCATTTTCCAAGCCGAAAACGACCAGATTTGATGCATCACTATCCGCTGGGTTTGCAATCACTTGCGTCGCCAATGGGTCAGTTACATCTTGTGTTGTCGCTTGAATATTAGCCTCAACCACTGCGCTCACATGAGCACTGGTTTGTTGTGCTTCAAGTACGCTGTTATCACGTTGACGTGGGCCACGACTATTGCGATTACTATTACGATCGCGGCGTGCAGGTGCGTTGTTATTACCTTCTTCACCAGCATTCGTATCACGCTCATTAGCAGCTTCATTTTGATTATTACGACGATTGCGCTGATTACGTGGAACTGGCGCTTCCTCTGCAAACGTTGCAGAATCATTCGCTAATGCAGCATACTGATTATTCTCATTATTGGTATTTTCCGCATTATTATTGTTATCACGATCACGGCCACGGCGATTACGGTTATTACGATCACGTTTCTGGCCTGAACCTGATTGTGCAGGTTGCTGAGTTGCTGCCGCGACTGGCGCCCCTGCTGCATACGCATTATTCGTTGCTTCTGCTGGACGACGATCTGATGGAATCGCAACTTCGCCATAAATACCACGGCTAACAGCACCACCATTGACCATTTGTTCAATCGCACTCGCTGCATCACTGCTGGTTGTTGCACCTTGTGGACGAGCTTGACGAGGTGTGAACAAGTTTTCCAACCAAGCAAATTGTGCGGCTGGTTGTGGCGCAGGCTGCGCGGCTTGCTGTGCGTTTGCCACATTATTATTGTTACGCGTCGGCGCTTGGCGTACTGGAGCACCTGCTGATTGTGGTTGCTGCCAATCGGTTGCATAACCTAACTCTTGGTTACGCTCAATTAGATCATAGCTCGCTGGCGCATTGCCATCACGGTTAAAGCTGATGTGATAGTGCGGTGTTTCCAAGTGTGGATGCGGCAAAATGGTGATACGGCAACGGCTACTTTGTTCCAAGTAGATTAAAGAATCACGTTTTTCATTCAACAAGAACGCGGCAATTTCGATAGGTACTTGCAGTTGCACTTCGCCTTGACGTTCGCGCAGCGCAATTTCTTCAATCGCACGCATGATAGACAATGACAATGAACGCAAGTCACGAATCATGCCAGTGCCATGACAACGTGGGCACACATAACCTGTCGCTTCTTCAAGCGATGGACGTAGACGTTGGCGACTCATCTCAAGCAAACCGAAGCGCGACAATGAACCAAATTGGATACGCGCACGATCACTCTGAGTTGCTTCTTTCAGACGTGCTTCAACTGCACGTTGGTTGCGATCTTTACCCATATCAATAAAGTCGATCACAACCAAACCACCCATATCACGCAGGCGCAATTGACGTGCAATTTCGTCAGCCGCTTCAAGGTTGGTATTCAGTGCCGTGTCTTCTACATCTGCACCGCGTGTTGCTTTTGCAGAGTTGATGTCGATGGAAACCAAAGCTTCGGTTTGGTCAATCACGATTGAACCGCCTGAAGGCAGTTTTACTTCGCGTTGATACGCTGTTTCGATTTGACTTTCAATGCCAAAGCTTGCAAACAATGGTTCGCTTGCCAAATGTTTTTTGATTTTGTCGATTTGATGCGGCATCACTTGCTGCACAAAGCTATACGCTTCGTTATATGCCTGCTCATTATCAATTAAGATTTCGCCAATATCATCACGCAGATAATCGCGTACTGCGCGCGTTACTACACCCGCTTCCTGATGCACAAGCATTGGTGCTGGACCAGACTGCGCCATGTTCTGAATGTTTTGCCACAGACCAAGCAGATGTTGTAAATCTTGTTGTAGCTCTTCTTGGCTACGACCAATCCCTGCTGTACGGACAATGACGCTCATCGCACGAGGTACATCGAGTGATGATAAAATTTCTTTCATTTCTTCACGAACAGTGCCCGCGATTTGACGGCTAATGCCACCACCTTTCGGGTTGTTTGGCATCAATACCAAATAACGACCAGCGAGGGAAATAAATGTAGATAGCGCTGCGCCTTTATTACCACGTTCTTCTTTTTCAATTTGAACGAGTAATTCAGTACCTTCAGAGATCAATTCACGAATATTGTTGGTTGAGCGCGGATCTTTGCTGAAATAAGAATTGGCAATTTCACGCATCGACAGGAAGCCCTGACGTTGTGAGCCATATTCAACAAAAACGGCTTCTAGAGAAGGTTCAACGCGAGTCACGCGACCTTTATAGATGTTAGATTTCTTTTGTTCGCGAGTGCGGTTTTCGAGGTCAAAATCATAAAGACGATGACCGTTAATCAGTGCGACGCGAATTTCTTCGGCATGTGTCGCGTTAATCAGCATACGTTTCATTGCAGTGTTACACCTTATTTGGGTGCGACACACAGTTCAGACGTCGGTTTCCTGCATGACAACTAAAAAATGCTTTTCAAAACAACTATTACCTACATCTTTCCTTCAGTAATATTTTTGAAAATATCACGCTTTATGAATCACTTTTACTGTAGAACAGTGGTTGTAAATCACTAATCCAGTACTTCCTTTCTCATAAAGCCTCGCCGCTAGGCGAAGTTCACGCAAATTTTGTTTGTTTTGCTGACAGACCCTAATCTCGTATCTATCAGCAAAGCCGAATTTCTGGCGTTGGCAATGTATCTACATCAATGACAGCGCTTGGATAGCGGGCGCGGCAAGGGGCTGGCTCGGGCACTAATTTCATTCGTCATCATGTTCTGATTATGAAGATCAGTGATGATGACCTGTGCGGCTGCGCTCTTCCTTGACGTGCATCGGGCTAGACCAATCACGTATCGATGCAAATACAGGCAATCAACCTGTCTGGTGTGCATCGGTTTCATTTGTAGTCGTTTTGCGTCGCTTAGGATAAAAGCGGACTGCAAAAAAACCGTTAACCGTGTTGTTACTCCTCAAACTTTTCAATCACATACACAGTTGTATACATAAATCTGCGTCGAATGAGCAAGCAATCACGGGTTTTGTCGATAATTGCCTTATAATGGCAGTGAAAACCTCGACGGGGCGTATTCGTCCGGACTGTCTTGTGTGGCTGAACTGTATTTTGAACAGTAATAAGCACAGCAGACGTGGTTCCGTGCGCCGACTATAGCAAACCTTTGGCAACAAGCATACATTTTCATGACAACTTCACGCACACATACCGCAAAAAACCGCCGTTCAGACACAGATTCATCACAAAATGATGATTTGAACAGTCAAGGACGCCCAAAATCGCAAAATTCTAAAGATACGCCGCGCCAGCGAACCACACACGCGCCTTCACGCCGCGCACCGTCGTCCTACCCTGCTGACGCTCGCCGTTCTGAAGCCTTTAAGCTAAAAAAACGCCCTCAGCAGCATACGGAAGGTAACAAAACTGCCAATTCGGATGAAGCGCGTTTGGAAGCAGGCATTCAAGCCAATGAACGCGCATCAGGCTCACGTCGTGAACGTACACAGGATCCACGCACAAAAAACGACTCTCGAAACAATCGCTCATCGCATGATGGCAATAAATCTCAATTACGCTCACGTTCTGGTGCATTTTTGAATCGCAATCAGCAACGCCAGCATGAAAACCGTCCGCGTATCGACACGCGCTCTAAACCTGCCGCAGCTTACCAAGTAGAAGAAGATCCAGAAGACGCGATTTTTGGCAGTGAAACCGCTTTTTATTGGCAATATCAACCTGTCGATACCACACCAGAAGTTGAAGAGCTTTCTGAAAATGGCACACCAAAACCTAAAGCAGCTTTTGTGCCTGCACAGACTACGACTCCACAAGTCACATGGTACACAGTCGATGAAGATCATGATGGTCAACGCTTAGATAACTTCTTGGTCGCACGTTTAAAAGGTGTGCCAAAAACACGAATTTACCGCCTCATTCGCGAATCACAAGTTCGCATCAACAAAGGTCGCGTCAAAGCAGACACACGCATTAAAACTGGCGACTTGATTCGTGTCGCTCCTATTCGGATGCGTGAAATTGGCGCAGCACCCGTCATTGGGCAAGAGTTGGCTGATAGTTTGCGTGAACGGATCGTCTATGAAGATGAAGGCTTAATTGTGTTGAATAAACCTGCTGGCTTAGCCGTACATGGCGGTAGCGGCGTAGATTTCGGCGTGATCGAAGCAATTCGCCAGACGCTGGGCAAGCCTTACCTCGAACTCGTACATCGCCTTGACCGTGAAACATCAGGCTTACTAATGATCGCTAAAAAACGTTCAACGTTAAAAGTGCTACAAGACTATTTACGTGAAGGCAAAATTCGTAAAACGTACTTAGCCTTGGTCAAAGGCGTTGTCGCGTTAGATAAACAACGCATTGACGTGCCATTGGCAAAAGTCGATTTACCGAGTGGCGAACGTCGTGTCCGCGTTGCTGCGGATGGTAAAGAAAGCCAAACTGATTTTGTCGTGATCGAGCGCTTTGCTCATGCCACATTGGTTGAAGCGAGTCCACTGACTGGACGTACACATCAAATTCGTGTGCATGGTCTATCAATCAATCATCCTTTGCTTGGCGATGATAAATACGGTCATGAACGTGCTTATCATGGTGCAGAAGCTCGTCGTTTATGCCTACATGCCGTGCGTCTAACTGTGCCAGGCTACCCTGTCTTTGAAACACCTCAACCTGATGACTTTGTAGTGTTGATTGAGAAATTAAGGAAGGAAGTGAAAGGACGCGGGGCGTAATTTTTTCAAATATTAAAATGTGAAAGCCCTCTCCCCTCAGGGGAGAGGTTGGGTGAAGGGTGGCTTTGGTATTCTGTTGATATCAACACCATCCCCCTCCCAACCTCCCCCTTGAAGGGTGAGGAGTACAAACGGTAATCATCACTCCACCTGACCACCAAATAGCTAATCCGTATGACCCAAGCATCCAACAAAATCCAATGCCTCCCAGAAAATCTCAAACTCGCCATCTTCGATTGGGATGGCACGGTCATGGATTCAGTCAGCCAGATTGTAAGCAGTTTACAAGCAGTTGGGCGACATTTTGATGTCGAGCTGGAAGCAGCGGCGGCGCAGCATATTATTGGTCTAGCACTGCCTGTGGCGATGCAGAAACTATTTCCAAATCATACCCAACATATCGACGAAATGCGCCAAGTCTATGCGCAGCACTATCATGCTCATACTGAAGCAGCACCAGTCTTTTCAGGCTTTCCAGCAATGTTTGATCGGCTGCGCGAGCAAGGCGTGCATCTGGCAGTCGCAACGGGCAAAAACCGCAATGGCTTAGATCGTGTCCTCGCACAAAGTGGGCTTGGAGATTATTTCACGATCACTCGCAGCGCTGACGAAGCAAATTCGAAACCCGACCCATTAATGCTGCAACAAATTCTGCAATTCACAGGAATTGATGCAGCTGATGCAGTCATGGTCGGCGATACAACTTTTGATTTGCAAATGGCACAAGCGATTGACATGCCTCGTATTGGTGTCTTGTGGGGCGCGCATTCAGAAGATTTACTTGCGAGTTGTGAACCAACCGCAATGGTTAGGACGGTTGACGAGTTAAGCAACTATCTTTTACCGTTATAAGAATCCTCATAGTTAAATTTGACTACAGCACATGGAAAAAATAATTTTTATAAAAACAAATAATTATTTGACTTACATCACATAAATAAGTAATTTACTGTGCGATAAGCTTCACATTTCTAGAGATAAGGTGCGCTTTATTTTCAGCAACCGCACAATGAGGATTTGAAAAAAATAAAGTGTTTAAATAATTAATACAATATTAATCAATTTACATTGTCATTAAAAACAAATTTCCCTAGCTTAATAGCAGGCATTTTTGCACGCATATCTTTAAAAGAAAGAAACTTATTAAAACTTTACACGCAATTAAAAGGGATCTAAGAATGAAATCAACATATCAATTATCTGCATTATTTCTTGCCTGCAGCTTAGCGCTTGCAGGCTGCGGTGGCGGTGGTAGCTCATCTTCTGGTTCTTCAACACCTACTTCTAGTTCTTCAAACCCATCTCCTGCAAGCTCTGCTGTGGGCACATCTACAGGAACACTTGTAGACAGCGCAGTGAGTGGTGTAACTTATACCACCACTTCCGGTGTACAGGGTACAACTGACGCTTCAGGACACTTTACTTATAACACTGGCGACAACATCACATTTAAAGTTGGTTCACTCACATTAGGTACAGTTTCAGCTTCTAACCTAATTACACCAATTGATCTAAGTAACAGTAATTTTAACATCCAAAACAATCTACTTGTTTTACTCCAATCCTTAGATAGTGATAACAACCCTAGTAATGGTATTACGATTACTCCAGCAGTTGCGAATCAACTTGCAGCTTCTCTTGACTTGACTACTTCACCTTCGGTGTTTGCGACTAATCTTCATACGCTTATGCCATCAATTACAATTGTGCCATTAGCAACCGCTCAGGCAAATTTTCAAACAGCATTAAGTACGACAACGAGCCCGACATCGACCTCATCACCATTACAACTCGCCAAAGATTTCGTGAATACCTCCAACGCCATGATATCCAGTGCAAATACTGTTTTCACGACTTATCAGCCTGCAAACCTAGTCAATACAAGTGAGCTAACTAAAGCAGTAGATGCAATCGGCCATGTTACACAAAATGCCTACATACAATCTGCTGGTAGTGCAATGACGTTTTCAACTGCACAATTACAAACACTTCTGAGCACCCCATCATCTTCATTTCCTTTCACAGATCAATTTACCAATCTCAATAATTTGTCTGTATCTACAACTGCGAGCGGAACAATCAATATCAATGGTACCTTTAATATTGCACCATTCGCACGTGCCAATTGCAGCGTAACAGCTCCATGTACTCCAACTTACGGTACACCATACACCGTGACCGTGAAGAACCTTACAGTACAAACAACAGGTTTCAATAGCGGTGTTTATGGGTTTACTTTAAACTCAGGCAGTGGTTTTTCTGTGACAACAGCAGCAGGTACATCAACCTTAACGGCTGGTTCAAACAGCTCAATCTCAATCAACTACCCAACAGCAGGTACTTTGCAAAATAAAGTAAGCTCTGCACAACTCCCAGACAGCGGCTCTATATCATTACAAAACATTAGCCTTGTTAGCGGCGGAACAACCATCGCCTTAAATCAATTAGGCGTGACCGCATCCAAAGTACAGTATGAAATCGGCTCAGGTCCTATCACTACAGGTTTCATCCCAACAGAACTAGATTTTTCAGGAACTGTAACGCAAGGTCAAAGCAATGCAAATGTTGTAGCACAAGTTCAGCTGCCTAACTTTTCAGCAAACACCATCTACAATGTCAATAATATAGGTAATAACAATTTTCCAACCGCATCAGATGGCCCGATCAATTTCAACCTTGCAGTAAATACAAATATTGTCACTGGTACGACTACGAATACCTTTAAAGCCCAATTTACAGGAAACCTCACCTATCCTTCAGCGCAATCTGCCTTCCAGATTACGGTCAATAACAACAAATTGACTGGTTCGTTAAACTATACTGCTGCAAATGCAACAACGCCTGCATCACTAGCGGCTCTACTCAACGATCCGAATGGTGCTAGTTTGAGCATTCCAAATGTTCAAAACTTCACTTCAGCAAACATTGTAGTGAACAATGCAATACAAGGTAAAATCACCAAAACATCTGGTTCGGTTTACCAAGCACTATTTAATGACAACTCCATCATTGTGATTGCCCCATAAGCCAATCTGATAAAAAGGCAGCGTTATGCTGCCTTTTTTATCCTCATTCTGATAAAAACTATTCTCTCAAGTAAAACCTATATGCATCCTATCTCTAAGTTCATCCCGATTTTACTTATCGGAACAACTAGTTCCTGTTTCGCAGAAACTGAAATTTCGTTCAATGTCGATGCTGACTTATACAGCGCTCCACTACCCATTCACACCTTTACCGATCATTGGCGAGGAGCTCCATTAGAAAATGGTAAAACCGCCTTTGCTCAAGGAAAAATGGAACTGAAGCAACAGCAAGATACACTCCAATATAGTCTTGTATGGCGTTATGACTATTTGTTGCATTTCACGCCTGATACAGCAAAACTATACTATCAAATTCAAAATAATCTACCTTTGGATACTGCATCTCAATACGACTTACTCATTAAAGCTTCGTTTTTAGAAAGCCAAGGATTTCGATTTGGTAAAATTTGGGAGCTAAATCCGAATTGGCATTTGAATGCTGGTTTCACCATATTAAGAGGCCAACATTTTCTACAAGGAGATTTCTCAGGCGATGGTCAAACGAACACAAACAATGCTCAGCAAGCCTTGAATAATGTCAACTATCTCCAAGCAGGCATTAATTATTATTACGATAAACCTGTATTAAAAGAAAAAACTTTAGGTTGGAATCCTGCAAATCCAACAGGATATGGCGCGGCATTGGATGTCGCTTTAAGCGGCCTAATTACACCTGAAATCAAATTGGATCTTTCTGTAGAAAATATAGGCAAGATGTGGTGGCAGAAAGCGCCTAACACAACCTATTCAATGACCTACAACATCAATACGTTACCACACTTTAATATTGATGGTCAGTTATCAGATGATCGAAGTTTCACACAACCGCTACCTTATCAATTTAACGGCGCACTCGCCTATCAGCCAATCCAGCAACCATGGTCAACGAGCTTATCGGTTAATGGCAATCAACTGATACAACTTTGGCAGCTTAATACTTATCATGATTTTTGGAACCAAAAATTCGGCTTCCATATCGAACCTCAAACCAAAACTTACGGGCTATCCATCGGTAATAAGAACTACGGCTTACGCTATATGACAGATGATTTAAATACAAATAAGGCTCATAGACTCAGCCTTAGTTTATATGGGATTTATCAATGGTAAGAAAGAAAGCGATTTAAGATTTATTTAGAAGCTTAACGATAAGCTGAGTCTCCTCAACACCCAACGAACGGATATAATTAATGCGTTGGAGCGAGTCCCAGCCTGCGTCAATGATTTACGAACTTTTAAACTTAAATCAACCATGCACACCACGCGAATCATTCGGCGCTTCATCTCGATCATTCTTGCCGTAATCCCGAATTACGCTCGCAATCCGCAAATGGTAATCTTCAAAAATCTGCTGCCGACCCGCTTTCTGGACTTGGCGATGCTCCTCAAAATTACGCCAAGCTGCAACCGCTTGTTCATCTCGCCAAAAAGATAACGATAATAATTTCTCTGGCTGCGTCAAACTCTGAAAACGCTCAACCGAAATAAATCCATCCATCTCCTGCAACTTTTGCCCTAATGTTGCAGCCGCTGCGAGATAGCTCTCCATTTTACCTTCAAAGGGTGTTACTTCAAAAATGACAGCAATCATGCGACAGCTCCAATCCATATCTTGTGTAAGATGCTTTATAACACACCTCAAAATCGACTAGACTGCATCACTTTCAAATACTCTAAATAAACAGAGCAGCTATCCATGAGTCAATCCCTGACGCAAGCCAAATCAGTCAACTCACCCGCACAAGTTCTCTTTGCCAGTTTGATTGGTACAACGATTGAGTTTTTTGACTTCTACATCTATGCGACTGCTGCAGTTCTGGTATTCCCAAAACTGTTTTTCCCGACTGCAGATGCGACATCAGCGGTATTGCAATCGTTAGCAACGTTTGCATTGGCATTTTTTGCTCGTCCGATTGGTTCAGCGCTCTTTGGGCATTTTGGAGATCGAATTGGGCGCAAAGCCACGCTGGTTGCCGCATTGATGACGATGGGATTATCAACCGTATTTATTGGATTACTGCCAACGTATGCCAGCATTGGTGTAGCCGCTCCATTGCTACTTGCGCTCTGTCGTTTTGGTCAAGGTTTGGGATTGGGTGGCGAATGGGGTGGCGCAGTTTTGCTCGCCACTGAAAATGCTCCTGAAGGTAAACGCGCATGGTATGGCATGTTTCCACAACTGGGGGCACCCATTGGTTTCCTGTGTTCAACGGGTCTCTTTTTATTGCTTTCTCATACTTTGACTGATCAGCAATTTTTTCAATTCGGCTGGCGTATTCCTTTTATTGCAAGTAGTGTATTGGTTCTTGTGGGCTTATATGTGCGCCTGACGCTGACCGAAACACCAGCATTCCAACACGCCATCGACAACAATGAACGCGTTGAACTACCCATCAAAACAGTATTTGCCAAGTATTCGCCGCAGATTCTCATCGGGACATTTGCAGCATTAGCAACCTTTGTCTTATTTTATCTGATGACGGTTTTTACACTCAGTTGGGGAACCTCAAAACTCCACTACTCCCGCGAAGAATTTTTAATTCTACAAATGGGTGGTGTTTTATTTTTTGGACTCGCAATTCCAATCTCTGCGCTTCTTGCTGATCGCTTTAGCTCACGTACCGTATTGATCGGCGCAACAATTGCTATTTTATTGTTTGGTTTAGGGTTTGCTCCGTTATTCTCTGCGGGAAACTCGTTTGAAGTGCTTGCATTTTTGGCCATTGGTCTTGGACTCATGGGCTTGACGTATGGTCCACTCGGTACAGCATTATCTGAGCTTTTTCCAACTGCTGTCCGTTATACAGGAGCATCGGTTGCATTTAATCTCGCAGGGATTGTTGGAGCATCTCTTGCCCCCTATATCGCGACTTGGCTCGCAGGGAATTATGGACTGCCTTATGTTGGATTTTATTTGGCGGGTGCAGCGCTACTAACATTAGTGGCATTACTTGGAATTAAAAAATCATAAACGAAAGCGATTTCCTATGAGCAACATCCAAAATACCTTTGGATGTTGCTAGACCGAGCATGTCACACTAATCAGTAAAGGGATTCGCTTTAATCATTTGCACCAGCCCAGCTTGGTACACTAGTGCTGTCCGTGAAGATGGTCGAGCTTTATGTTCTTGGCGAATAAAATTTGCCATTTCCTGATTAAATCCATGTCGCGGATGCCGCTGAATCACCGCCTGACGATAATCATGATGAAAATCATAATAACGAATTCCTGCCACATCACATCCCGCGCCTTGTTGCAGCAAATGTGCCTCTATACCATCATCAGGCGTACTATAGCCATTCATGTGCAAACTGATCATTTCTGCAAGTAATTCTGTTTTATCAGTCTCCCACCCTACGCCTTGCATGACCTCAATAGACGCCAATGCACTATCCCCAGCAAAACACTGACAATTCGGATGGTGTCCATGATACCGTTCCGTCATCCCTAAATCATGTAACAAACTACCGACCAACAATAACTCTGGATCAAAATCAAGTTGACCCATCTGCCCAAACCCAGCACCCCATAAATATGTACGATAAGAATGTTGAATAATGCCTGTTGTCGCACACTCCGCCAATGCCACCACAGCATGTTTCACTGCAGCAGTATCAGGGAGAGGGATCTCTGTCAGATTCATTTTAGTGTTCTTACCGATATGCAACAGACTACGAGTAACACCTAACATGGATGGTGTCAGCACTTCACCCATCAGTCTTAAACGGCTTTTTAAAGTTAATTTGCCTTCGGTTGCGCGTAGCCACGCAATGGAACCTATACGATCGACTGGTGCAAGTTGAGTCATGATGCATCCTTATTTTAATATGGATCTTATGATTAATTAGAGTAATTACTCTAATTAATCATACCAAGACTCGAATGCAAATCAATCCCAATCAAAAAAACTTAACAAAAGGAAACATCCCCGCTTTTAAAACCCTATCGCCGAACACTAATGACACGATAAACACCAAATACGATCACCATCAAAATCACCAAGAACTTCAGATATGAAGTGAAACTAAATTTGGATGCTTTACCTTGCCAACTCTGCACCTCTACAGATTGAAATTTAATATTAGAAGCAGCGATGAGATCCGCACTCACACTATAGAACAAACCGCTATTATCCTCACTCACAGAAAATGGATCTGAACTAATCACCAATAAAACAGGGTCATTGGCATGATAGTGATGACTATCCTCCGTCTGATAGATTTCTGGATGATATCCATTCGTTTTTTCATTTTGGACACCACCCATCCATTTCAGCTCAATGGGGCCATCATGAATTGCAGTGCCTTTGACAACGATCACAAAACGATAAGGATTCAGATGAGCATCCCCCTTAAAACCAATACCAATTCCTGGTCGTTGTTCTGTCGGTTTTGGTTTGGTCTCGACCGCAACATTGAGCGCCTCAAGCTGATTCGGTGTTAAGAGAATAGAATTAACCAAATTCGTCCCATACTCACCTACTTGAGGTTCATGATCAGCTTGGCCACAGGCCGTTAAGCCACATAGCATCATCAATACTAAAAAAGTGTTAAACATCTTATTTTTCATATAAAAATACAAAACAACCCCCTTATGTCTATCAAAATACAGCAATAGCAATGTGATTATGCAACATCCAGCGAATCACTTGTCCTTGCTGTGCATCAGGCAATGCCAACATATATTCAAACGCACTAATCACCACATCACACTGCCGACGCTTATCTTTAGCTGTTTCTCCAACATTAATTAAATTTGCATCATCGCCATAGTCACGTACTAATTTGTCGGACACAGAAGCCCATCCTTCGGATGCTTGCATACTATCGCCCGCTGTTCGTATACCATCATGATGCGTCAAAATATAGGTCAAAGCTTGAGCAGACTGACGCTGAGTACTCGGTTGTAATAACTCTCTATTTTCATCTACCGTTGTTCGGCTATATAACGGGAATGAAATCGGAAAACAGTTTCCCTGACTCCTCGCATCATAAAGTTGTTGTAAATATGCTTTAGCCCATCGCTGCTGTCCCTCGTCATCAGCTCTTGCCTCAACAATGTTTCTCAGTTTCCACCATAATGTACTCTTGACGGCTGCCGCCACTTCACTAGACTGAGCGGTACCATTTGCAACTTGCACAAGCTCTTCATAGTCTTTTGTGGCGTACTGTTTAATCGGTTGCAATAATACAATTTGATCTAACACTTGCTGCCGTTGTTCAATCGGAGTGTTTTGTACAGTACTTGAAGATGTTCTGGACTGCGAACAGCGGTGCATGAGAAAGAATATAGAAAAAATAACGCCAATAACAATCAATGCTGCTCTCATAGTTCTAATACTTTTCCTTGAAATTTAATATATTATACTTTCATCATACCATTTCTGATTTCTAGTAAAGACTCAGCCAGAATCAAACCTGAGCTCACCCTAGCACAAGAATATTTTGAACATCATACACATCAGCTTTTAGGATTTATTGAACTCATCATCATTATTATTAAATGTCGTAATTTGCTCAACACGGAAAGTATTTTGAAGTGAACGCAATTCCGTTTTATGAAGTCCGGCAAGTCGCTCCAGAATTTTTTCACCTGCTGGCAAAAGATGAATCTCAACCTGACGGCGATCCGTCGCACCCGTTTGCCGACGTACCAACCCACTCTCCTCACAGCGTGTAATCAGAGCCACGGTTCCATGAGGCTTCATCTGGAGACGCTCGGCAAGCTCACCCACAGTCGCCCAATTACGCCCTGGAAACCCTTGAATATGAAGTAATAACTGATATTGCAAAGGCGTCAAACCACCTGAGCGGGCAGCCTGCTCACTAAAATGCAGGAATCGTCTCAACTGATAACGAAACTCCGAAAGTGCCTCGTACTCGGATTTAGTCAAAGGATTCTGAATCTGCTTTTCTGACTTGGGCATATCATCTCTCGGATAAGACATTAAATTTACATCACTCAGCGTTATTCTTACGCTACGACGTGACGATATGATGTTCAAAATATACTCTACGATAGGCTTTCTACTTTGCCAACCCATCAACGTGCAAAAAAAATGCCTAAATATCTTATCATTGACTACTCTTTATACATTGTCACATCATCTCAAGCGACCTGAACACCAAGATCACTTGGATTATTCACGAAAAAAAGCTTCATAAGAACAAAGATACTGATCCACCGCCAATGCCGCTCAAAAACAAGTTTGCGCAATAGGCGCAAGTACAAAAAATCCCCAGCTACCTCGCGAAAAGGGCTGGGGATTTTTATATTCATGGCAATTTTCTTAACTGCCTTTCTTTGCCAAAATCTGATCAATCAAGATATTGCCAGATTCAGTGATAAACGCTTCCTCTTCAGGCAAAGGTGGGCGTTTACCTTCAGAAATTTTTGCACGCGCTTCAGATCTTGCATCCAAGGCAATTTGATAAGTCCGCCAATTTGGATATGGGTCAAGACCAGTTGCTTTACGTCGTGCATTTTCAGCCGCCAAAGTCTTCGCTTCAATCGCATCGACTTCTTGACGACGCTTATCAATATCTAAAGACAGAATCTTGCGATTTTTAGTTTCATTACTGATCGCTTTCATGGTGTTTAGATAAATAAACTGCGGATCTTTTGCTTGACGCGCCTCTGTTGCTGTCAACAACTGCGGAACCAAAGGCTTCAAGTTATCTTCGCGTGTATACGGTGCAGTCGCAATCGTATCCCAAGCCAAAGGATTTTTTGCCTTGCGCTCACCCATATCCTCTTCATCATAAATACTGACAAAAGGAATATCAGGCACTACGCCCTTATTCTGTGTACTTCCACCTGTGACGCGATAGAACTTACGCTGTGTTAATGTCGCTTGCCCATACGCCAGATTATCGAGCTGTACCTGTGCCGTGCCTTTCCCTGTTGTCGTACTACCAAGCACTAGACCGCGCTCATAATCTTGAATTGCTGCTGAAAAAATCTCACTCGCAGAAGCGGATGCCAGATTCACCAGCACATTCATAGGACCTTTATATAATTCGGCGCCGCCATCATTATCATTGAAAACGCTGACTGCTCCATTACCATCACGAATTTGCACCAATGGACCTTGTTTAATAAAGAATCCGAGCATCTTTGCCACTTCATCGAGCGAACCACCTGGATCACCGCGCAAGTCGACAACCAAGCCATCGACTTTTTTGTTATTCAAATCAATCAATGCTTTCTTGGTGTCTTCGCTCACACTACGATAGTTTTTGCCATCACGGCGGGCTTTATAATTCAAATAAAACGAAGGGATGTCCAGCACACCGATCTTGTAGGTTTTACCATTACGCTGAATATTAATCACTCGATCTTGGACACCTGAATCTTCTTCTTGGATCACATCACGAGTCAGTGTAATTACGCGAGGACTTTCGCCCTTGGCTTGCAGTTTCAGAATCACTTTACTACCGCGTTTACCACGAATTAAACCAACCACCTCAGTAATCGGCCAACCTACGACATCAACCATCGGTTGACCATCTTGAGCAACACCAATAATGCGATCATTTGCCCTTACCAAGCCTGATTTGCTTGCAGGACCACCTTCCACGAGTGTTTCAACTCGAGTGTAGTCATCATTACCACGCTCTGGACGAATCGACACACCAATACCTTCAAGCTGCAACGTGGTTTGGCGATTCATTTCCATCGCCTCTACAGGTGCAAAATACAGGCTATGCGGATCATAGGTTGCTAATGCCGCATTCAAAATTCCCTCAAGAACACGATCACTCTTTAAACGGTTAATTTGTTCGAGTTTACGATTAAAGCGTTTTTTGAGCATATCCACAGGATCAAGCTCACTTGGAGGGCTCAAATCTTGACCCGCAGCAAGTTTAGGATCGGCTTTAAGAGCCGCTTGCTTTTCAGCTTCTTCTTCTTGAGCGATCTTCAACGAAATAAGCTGAGCAACAAGTTGTTGATCCCAGTAGGTGCGTTGTTCTTTAACACTGGTAAAATACGGGGCTTTTTCACGATCCGTATTGAGCGTATCTGTACGTTTTAGATTTTGTGGCTTACTCAGTTGAGCCAGAGAATAATCGTAATAATCTTTTAATCTCTGATTAAATCGCTTCTGAATTTCAAAGGCGGCAGTCAAATCGCCTTTCTTCATCATTGTGCCTAAATTATCGGCATATTTTTTACGAAACTCATCAATATCAGACGCTAAGAAAATGGAATGGTCTGCATCCATATTATCAAAATACATGTCCAATACGCGTCGTGATGTCTTTGCATCCAACGGCATATTAAGATAATGCTGTGTATCCATCAGCAAGGCCATTTGCCGAGTCACGATGCTTTCTTCGCGTGTCGGTGCAAGCACGTTAGCATTAGCTGTTTTATCTTTATCAACAGTGGCTGAATCAGCATAAGCCTGCGAAAAAAACAAACTCGCACCAACCAGCGTAATTGCACTAGCCAAGGAAGATATATTGGTTTTGAACTGTCCTGTTCGATAAGTCAAAGAGGTCCGCACGATTTGGGTTTGTCGCTCTGTTTGCTTCGGTTTCATATCTCTTGATAAAGTCCTTGAAAGTTAACCAAACTGGTTCTGATGCGATTCTGCTGCATATTCTAAAAAGAATAAACCAATACACCAATAAAAATGCAATTTTGCCACGAACTTATAGCTGTTGAATGTAGCAGACCTGTAGGTAAATCAGGTATTGTTTACCCACTTTTTAGTTTTATCATATTGTTATCAATTTTGTGATGTTCATTACTTTTGGAGATGCGGTGCGATGATCGGCTCGTTGATGTTAGATATTGCAGGGCTGACGCTCACTGCTGAAGACCGTGTATTACTCGCCGAACCTCAAGTGGGCGGACTGATTTTATTTGGTCGTAATGTTGAAAGCCCTCAACAAGTTCGCGATCTAACCGACAGTATTCGAGCAGTACGCCCAGATATTTTGATTGCCGTGGATCAAGAAGGTGGACGCGTCCAACGCCTGCGTGAAGGTTTTACACGCTTACCTGCGATGGGCATGCTTGGACAACTTTATGACATTGATCCAGATGAAGCACTAGCAGCAGCAGCAACCGCAGGTTGGCTGATGGCCAGCGAAGTCCTCGCAGTTGGCATTGATTTCAGTTTTGCACCAGTACTGGACGTCAACGGTATCAGTCATGTGATTGGTGATCGCGGTTTTCACGCACAAGGTCAGATCGTCACCCAATTATCACGCGCATTCATGCAAGGCATGCACCGTGCGGGTATGGCGACTACAGGTAAACACTTCCCTGGTCACGGTTCAGTTGAAGCAGACTCTCATGTTGCCGCACCTGTGGATCAGCGCACGTTTGAAGAAATTCGCGAACAAGATATGACCGTATTCTTTGAAGTCGCAGATCAACTGGATGCACTGATGCCCGCACATGTGATTTATCCTAAAGTTGACCCAAACCCTGCGGGATTTTCAAAACATTGGTTACAAGATATCGTGCGCGGCGAAATGGGCTTTGATGGTGTTTTATTTTCTGATGATTTAAGCATGCAAGCCGCATGTGTAGTCGGTGGTGCAGGGGCACGGATTCTCGCTGCACTGAACGCAGGCTGTGATATGGGGCTTGTCTGTAATGATCGCGATGCTGCGCTGGATGCTCTCAAAGCACTCGAGTCTATGCCAATGCCGAATCAAACTCGACTCGCTAAAATGCGTGGTAAACTTCAGCCATTCAAGCATCATCAAGGTAAAATTGCACTCGGTGGTGAATGGGAAATGGCACAGCAGCAAGCGCTTGCAATACGTGACCGATTTTCAGCATAAGCATAAATGTTGTTGATTTTTATCTCCTTCCCTTTCAAGGGGAAGGTCGGGATGGGGATGGTTTTAGAGTAAAATCAAGACCATCCCCATCTCTTGTAAAGCAGTGGTTCTCATCCCCTTGAAGGGGAAGACTTCAAAGCCAAAGCATTGCAAAATACGTTTCAACTGTTAATCAGGACATGGCCCTTAAAAAGAGGGGATACTCCAAAACAACACTTAATCACACCAAGGAAGGCGATTCACGTGTCAAAAGACTTAAACTCGACAACTGCTAGTGCAGAATCTCCACATCGCCATATTTCATTTACGGCACATTACACAGGCTATATCTGGTTTCAAGAAGGTATTTCTCATGCAGCATTAGCCAGTAATAAAGGCCGTTGGCTCGCAAAACTAGTGAGCCCACTAGAAACTTGGGCGGAAAGCGTGATTGGCGACAGTATGCGCACGACATTACGCCAACGGCATGCACTGATTGATCGCCAACTGGATCGTTTTCTCAGCAAATATCCCGATGCACAAATCTTAGAAATCGCCACAGGACTATCACCACGCGGCTGGCGCTACCGCCAAAAGTATCCAAATTTAGTCTATATCGAAGCCGATTTACCTGACATGGCGGCAGCAAAACGACTCGCGTTATCACAAATCGAAACCCCCGCACCTCGTATCGAAGCCGTCGATTTATTTGGCGATGGATTCCAGCATTTACTTGAAACACTTGATTCGACCAAGCCACTGATTATCATCAGTGAAGGCCTTGTCAATTATTTTACTAAAGACATGCTGAACGATTTATGGAGTCGCTTAGCCACAGGATTAAAGCAATTCTCAGTTGGGGTTTATTTAACAGATCTTTATCCTGAACCGATTACTCGACGTTTGGCAAAATTAATCTGGAATAGCAGCAAAATCCTCAAAGTCATGTCACGTAGTGCGTTTGCATTTCACTTTGTTTCACCAACCGAAGTAATTCAAGCAATGCAAGCTGCGGGCTTCAAGCAATCTCACATTTTTCAGCCGTCAGACTCCGCATCCCAAAACGAAAAAAGCCAAGATACTGCATCAGAGCATCTTGGCGATTTAGTGTGGGTCATTGAATCACAAGTTTGATTGAAAAATTTTTGAGAATTAAACGCCGATATTAAACTCGCTGAAAAAGTCCCTCTTTAGAGAAAGAGGGATTTAGGGAGATTTGATCGCATCACTATGTAGCATCGCAGTTAAGCGATCTGACGTTTCAAAGCTGCCATGCTTGAGTAAAGCACGAACACGCTGACCGTCTTGTTCAAAGATGAGACATTCGATTGAGAATGTTGTTTCTGTCGCAACTTCACCCTCTTCTTGTGGATGAGGCAGATGCAAAGATAAATCACGCGGTTCCGCCATCAACGCAGCAGCTTGCGCCTCACTTCCTGCATCAATTAATACACCAAAATAGGTGATATCAACGACATTAACGGTCATTTGAAAGTCTGGATTGGTGCGATGAGTCATGCGGCATGTAGGATGAACCAACTTCACACGCTCTTCACCACGACGATTCATCGTCTCTAATTCAGCACGGCTCATCGGCTGAATGCCTTGCAGATCAGTAATCGGCTTACCGCGTAAGAATGTCGTGAATAAATCCAATGTTTCACGACGTTTTTGCAATTGAGGAACGTGATCCGCATTTTTAATCAATGCAAACTGCATGTTCGGGCAATGCAGCGCGAAATTTGCATTCTCATGCGGCAAGGTAAAGCCATCAAATTGACCCGTCGCAACCAACGTTTCACAAGTTGGGCTTGGTACATATTTAATGCGTAACAAACGACTTGAGTTGATCACATAGCGTACCCGCTCGTTTTCACCAAAATCAGCCATTTGTTGGTAAAACAATTTTCTTGCTGTCGGCGACATGCGTGTTTCTTTTAAACGAGCATGATTGACGAGATACAAAATCATCGCCTGACCGAACTCATCCATACGATTTTCGTTGAGTAGGTGTAAGGCTTCATCCATCAGCATTTGCCAGCTCTTACGGGTCTTTTGCATGACACCCATCAGAACCAAGCGCTCCATCTTATCTGGATTTTGCGCTGCAAAATTTGCTGCAATGACAGAACCTAATGACATACCCATCATGGACAATTTATTAAGATGAACTTCGTTCGCCCATTGCCCTAATATCGCCGCCAAATGATCAATATCTAAATCAAGCGCTTTCTCACCCGTCAGCGCATTGACGACTTGATCATTACTACCGAGCGAGGGCAAATCAACGAGCACCACGGAACCCGCTTCAAGTAGCGGCTCAACGCAGTATTTATATGAGTTAAAATTTTGGAATGCGCCGCCTAAAATCACGACTGGGGGTAAATGACGAGTTCTCTCATCTGCAAAAGCGAGAAATTCAATTTTCCATCCATTTATCCAATGGACGCGAGGAGTTTCTTTTAAAGCACCGCGAGTATATTGATCGAAGAATGGAAACTTATCATTATTTTGCACAACGTCATCCATGAAATGCTGAATTCCTACTAATGGTTTTGACTCATTCTGCAAAAAAACACTTCTTACAGCACTCATCATTGTGCGCTCCATATTTTCCATTTAAAGACAATCCAATTGTCAATGGGTCAAGCTGTTTCTTGGAATAATAGCATACTTCTCGTAGCTAGAATATGAGAAGGCAGTGCAGCTCGGCGGATTAAAAGTCTACTTTATCTTTCTAACCTCTTTCAAGCCTACAAGCGCAATACTGAAAAATAGTTTTACGATACATCTTATCCCAATATTTCAATCACCCCATCACCATGTGACTTTTTGCTATAATCGAAAGAATATTTTTTTTCATTGCGGTATCTGTCATGAATCAGGTCGTTAACCAGTCGCATACCACACAAGACATCGAACAGATGATGACGGCGCTTGGTGTACAAGCACGCGCAGCATCACGAATTCTTGCGGGAGCCACGACTCAACAAAAAAATGCAGCACTTGAGGCCATTTATCAAGAACTTCAAAATCAACAAGCGGCTGTTCTCGCTGCAAATGCAATCGATATGCAAAACGGCCGCACCAATCAACTCGATGCGGCATTATTAGATCGTCTCGAACTCACTCCTGCTCGCTTCAAAGGCATGCTTGACGGTCTACGCGACGTGATTGCACTCGCTGATCCAATTGGCGCAATTACCGACCTCACCTATCGTCCATCAGGGATTCAACTGGGCAAAATGCGCGTACCACTTGGCGTAGTCGGCATGATCTACGAATCACGCCCAAACGTCACATTGGAAGCTGCTTCACTCGCATTAAAATCTGGCAATGCCATTATTTTGCGCGGTGGTTCAGAGGCATTTCACTCCAATCAAGCGATTGCGAAATGCATTCAAACAGGTTTAAACGCAGCGAATCTACCTGAAGCCAGTGTGCAAGTGATTAACACGCCTGATCGTGCTGCGGTTGGTATCTTGGTCACCATGAGCGAATATGTGGATGTAATTATTCCACGTGGCGGCAAAGGTCTAATCGAACGCATCAGCCGTGAAGCTCGTGTGCCTGTGATTAAGCATTTAGATGGCAACTGTCATGTGTTCGTGGAGCGTCAAGCGGACTTGGTCAAAGCATTACCGATTTGTTTGAACTCAAAAACTCATCGTTATGGCGTGTGTAATGCGATGGAAACCTTGCTCGTTGACGCACCTGTTGCAGCTGAATTTCTGCCACAGATTGCTGCACTTTATCGTGAAAAAGGCGTGGAATTACGCGGTGATGAAACAACGCGCAGCATCTTGAGCGATGCTGTACCTGCCACAGAAGAAGATTGGTATGAGGAATATCTCGCGCCAATCCTCGCGATCAAAGTCGTTGATGGTTTGGATGAAGCGATAGCCCATATTAATAAATATGGCTCACATCATACTGACGTGATTCTGACTGAAAACTACGCCAAAGCACGTCGCTTCTTAAATGA
Source organism: Gammaproteobacteria bacterium (assembly GCA_028868515.1). Classification (GTDB taxonomy): domain Bacteria; phylum Pseudomonadota; class Gammaproteobacteria; order Pseudomonadales; family Moraxellaceae; genus Aquirhabdus. Next base: position 57,458 of record JAGWUI010000012.1, on the reverse strand, counting down.
AGTAGATTCCAGTTCAGTGATGGTCAATGCATCTAGCCGTTTTGCGGATGGTTTTGAATATGGTTTAGGTGCGGAAATTGGTATTTCTACCGACAAAATCCACACACGCGGCCCTGTCGGTTTAGAAGGACTAACATCGCAGAAATGGATTGTATTGGGTGACGGTCAGATTCGAGTCTAAGCCATTGCTTATCTAAGCGCTTATATACAATCTAAAAAGGCGTTCTATTCTAAATTGAATAGAGCGCCTTTTTTATGAATGATTAAAAATACCATATACAACCGAGAATGACTGAGGTAAAACTGAGCTGCATAAATTGAAGGTATATCGCGTATATGGATGCAAAGAATTTAGAACAATACGTTCATGACCACATTCCTCTGACGCAGGTGATGGGCATTGAAGTTCGTGAAGTCACTGACGACAAAGTTGTCATCTTTGCACCCTTAGAACCCAACATTAATCACATGCGCAATATTTTTGGTGGCAGTGCATCAACGGTTGCGATTCTCGCAGCGTGGTCATTGGTTTTTACCAAGATGGAAGCGCAAGGATTATCGGGTCATATTGTCATTCATAAAAACTCCATGCTCTATGAAAAACCCATTTCCGATGGATTCACCGCAGTTGCACAAGGCATTGACCCAAAATCATGGGCAAAGCTGGTCAATGCTGTGGAAAAACGCCGCATGGCTCGTATTACTGTCACAGCAACACTAGAGTTTAAAGGTCAACAGGTTGGGCAACTTGAAGGTGAATTTGTGATATTACCTGATAGCCCAAAAAGCAATCATGAACATGCAATGATGTTTTAATAGATTGCGAGTCTATAGAATGATGCAAATGAAACGTGAAAATGACTAAGATATCGTTGAATCAAAAGCCATGAGATCTGACGATGCAGAACCACGACATACAGCTACAACCAAAAATCCCTAAAACAGCAAAAATTGTGTTTGGTCTGATTGCTATTTTTTCAGTCTGTTGTGTTTTTATGGTTTGGTATAAAACGACGATCGCCATCAAAAGTGCACATGATTATCAGCCTTTGGCTGTCGCTGCGATGCAGAAAGAATGCGCGCTACACTGTGCGCAATATGATCTGACTCAAGCAGACTTTACTGGTCCAACATTAGAACACGTGAACCTCCATAAAAATGCTTCAAACTATTCATTTTCTTGGAGTGCCGCACGTAAAAACATGCAATTAGTCGTGCAACTCAAGTCCACAGGTTCAGTTGCAAATACACAAATCGAAACGCAGTGGATTTCACTAGGTACGCATAATCAGTAGCGTTAGAACTGACATTAAGTTAGCACCATTCAAAAAGGATTTTGTCATGGCAAGCATCAACGGTATCGCACATATTCAACTCACCGTATCTGATATGGAGCGCTCTATCCCCTTCTATGAAAAACTCCTGCACTCCATGGAAATGGTGACACTGATTAATTCGCCTCAGTATTTTTACTGTATTGGAGGACGGACTGGTGTGGCAATCGCACCGATTGACCCGGTCTTTAAAGATGAAGTTTTTAATCAAAAACGTGTTGGGTTACATCATTTATGCTTTCGAGCGCGTAGCCGTGAAGATGTCGATGCGATTTATCAGACAGCATTAGAACTGAATGCCAAAATCATTAGAGCACCCGAAGAAAACAGCTGGGCACCTGGCTACTACTCTGTGTTATTTGAAGATTTGGATGGGATTCGGATTGAAGCGAATTTTATTCCAGGTAAAGGGCATTTAGAGCATCAGGATCACTCACTGTAAATGCTACAAATCACAATATTGGCAAATTGACACTCGAAATTGCACAAAAAGAATCGTACACAAAGATATGAAACATCATCCATCAATATCGTTTAAAATCCGCTGTTGTGAGAATGTATAAACTACGCTCAATCTACTGAATCAGCTTAATTAAGGTAATATAATCAACATGATGAATTTTAAATTTGCACAAACATTGACTATATCAGCAATCGCCACAAGCTGCTTGATGCTAGGTGCGTGTTCATCCGTCACACCACAACAGCAGCAAATGGCAGCTCTCTCCGCAGCAGGTGCAGCAGGTGCTGCGGCTGGACATCACACCAATGGTAGTCGCGGTGCAGCAATTGGCGCAGCTGTCGGAACAGGCCTTGCAGGAACAACCGCAGGATACGATTCTCAAACCACGCTCAATGCGACGATTGGCAGCGCAGTCGGTGCTTATGCAGGAAGTCGTATGATTGGTGGTGAAGAAGGTGCTGCGCTGGGTGCGACTTTAGGCGCAAGTGTTGGTGCATCAATGGGCACTACTCAACCAAATCAATAATAATGATCTAGATGAAGAAAAAACTTGTCCGATGAGGACAGGTTTTTCCTTTTGTAGGATGGGTTTTAGCCCATCCTACTCGGCTAATTCATACTCTGTAATGAGACAGTTCTTTGCACAACATAGCCTGTCGTTGGCATAGTACCGCTGTATGTATTTGCGCTAATAGCTTTAACCACATGACCCGTGTTGGTATCACGCCATTCTGTGACATTTTGAGTGATATTTGTGCCTGCTGCATTGGTAAAATTGATCGTACTTTGCAATTTCAAAGCGTTAAATGTTCCTGCAGGAACTGTAACTCTTTCGACATCAACCACCGAACCTTTATCCGTATAAGCCACCGGTGTACTCTGACCAACTATAGAGCATGATGCATTAGTATTATTATCCGCACATGTTTGCGTATAGCTGGTATTCCAAGTTTGTCCAACACTAAGTGGAAAAATTGCCCCCCCAGCATAGGGAGAGTCTGTAAGCGTATAGGAAACTGAAGCAACCAAAGCAACGCACGATGCCCATCTAGCACAAGGAGGACTATAGTCATAATTATAGGAACTCGAAAGAGTCAATCCTGAATTATTGAGAGTATCGGTATGGGATGGTGTTGGGAACAATGCACCACCCACAAAACTAGATGGGCTTGAATATATCTTACTTTGAGTAAATCCTGTAGTTGTCGTTGCAGTCACTGTTGCAGTATAGGATTGATTAATAGTATTTGATTGATCATCAATAATTGTCTCCACATACACTCGTTGGGAGCCAACAGCTGGGATAACGAATAAATAAGCTGTATTATTAGTTACATTATTATCATCACCTCCGCCACACCCAGCAAGAATTGATCCAAGACTTACTATAAAGATGAGTTGCTTATAGTTCATATATTCTTCCTAGAGTTCTTATCGTGCAGGCATCGTACTACAGGCAGTTTGGTCATTATTAGCTAACTTACAAAATGAAACCCATTCTGCGTCTTATCTAAATGTAAGAATCATTACAACACCCTCATGTCGGCACCAACACCTCCCAAACAACCTTAAATTCTCCCCGTGAAAATCCCCTCGAAATTCACTATACTACCCACCAATTTTTTCATCTTTCGCATGGATTGCCATGAGCACCACCAAAAGCCAAGCTATCTCTAATCTCACCTTTCAAGAACTCATTCTTGCCCTGCAAAATTACTGGGCAAATCAAGGTTGTGTCGTCCTCCAGCCTTATGATTTAGAAATGGGCGCCGGAACGTTCCATACAGCAACCTTCCTTCGTGCACTTGGCCCTGAAACGTGGAATGCTGCTTATGTGCAACCTTCACGTCGTCCAAAAGATGGTCGTTATGGCGAAAATCCAAACCGTTTGCAGCATTACTATCAGTTCCAAGTCGTCCTGAAGCCAAATCCAGCCAATATCCAACAGCTCTATCTCGACTCGTTGAAAGCCATCGGTATCGACACGCTGACCCATGATATTCGCTTTGTCGAAGACAACTGGGAATCACCAACACTCGGCGCATGGGGATTAGGCTGGGAAGTCTGGCTAAACGGTATGGAAGTCACCCAATTCACCTACTTCCAACAAGTTGGTGGCGTGGAATGCTACCCAGTCACAGGTGAAATCACCTATGGTCTTGAACGTTTAGCGATGTATTTGCAAGGCGTGGATTCGGTTTATGACTTAGTGTGGACACGTGGTCAATTTGGCACCGTGACTTATGGCGATGTGTTCCACCAAAACGAAGTGGAACAATCGACCTATAACTTTGAATATGCCAATGTCGAGAAACTGTTCGAACTGTTTGATTTCTATGAAAGTGAATCAAACCGTCTGATGGCAGCAGAATTGCCATTGCCTGCGTATGAAATGGTGATTAAAGCCTCACATACCTTTAACTTGCTTGATGCACGCGGCGCGATTTCGGTCACCGAACGCCAGCGATATATCTTGCGCGTTCGCGGATTGGCTCGCGCGATTGCCCAAAGTTATGTCAACTCCCGCGCGAAACTGGGTTTCCCAATGGCAGAACCTGCGCTGCGTGATGAAGTATTGGCGAAGATGGCAGCTGACTCTTTACAAAATCAGGCCCAAGAACAAGCACAACAGGAAAAAGATGCAGCAAAAGCGGAGAAGTCGAAATGAGTTTACACACAGTTTTATTTGAACTCGGCTGCGAAGAACTCCCGCCAAAAAGCCTGAAAACATTGCGTGATGCGCTACTCAGCGAAGTCACTACTCGCCTCGCCAGCGCAGGTTTGTCCTTTGAAAAAATCAATGCCTATGCCGCACCACGTCGCCTTGCAATTTTGATCGAAGGGATTGCAGGTCATCAACCTGATCGCGTTGAAGAACGTCGCGGTCCTGCGGTTGCTGGCGCATTTAAACCTGACGGTACGCCGACGCCTGCGGCGATTGGTTTTGCCAAAGGTGCTGGCGTCGAAGTCGCTGACCTCATTCGCATTCCAACTGATAAAGGCGAATGGCTCGTCCATCGCAAAACAGTCACAGGTCAATCTCTCGATGATTTATTGCCAGCATTGTTGCAAGAATCACTAAACGCATTGCCAATCGCTAAACGCATGCGCTCTGCGGCAAGCCGTACTGAATTTGTCCGTCCTGTACAGTGGGTTGTCTTGATGAAAGACAGCGCAGTCATTCCTGCGACAATTCAAGATTTTGCAAGTAACAACCTAACTTATGGTCATCGTTTCCATGCACCTGCAGCGATTGAGTTGAAATCTGCTGGTGATTATTTAGCGGCATTACGTGCGGCTTATGTCGTTGCGGATTTTGATGAACGCCAACAACTGATTGACGGACAAGTTGAGAAACTCGCGACAGAAGTGAATGCTCGCGCATTAGTACCAGCAGACTTACGTGATGAAGTCGCAGGTTTGGTAGAATGGCCTGTAGCACTGCGTGCAACGTTTGAATCTCGTTTCTTGCATGTACCACAAGAAGCCCTGATCTCAACCATGCAAGATAATCAAAAATATTTCTGCTTGGTTGATGCTAATAACAAGCTACAACCTTATTTCATCACAGTATCGAATATCGAAAGCAAAGACCCGACACAAATTACTTTAGGTAATGAAAAAGTCGTGCGCCCGCGCCTGACCGATGCTGAGTTCTTCTTTAAGCAAGACCAAAAGCAACCACTTGCGGCACGCCAAGAGAAACTCGCAAATCGTGTATTTCAAGCACAACTTGGCACAATTTGGGATAAAACTGAACGCATCGCAGCACTTGCAAGCTATATCGCAGAACAGATTGGCGCGAACGTTGAGCACACTGTTCAAGCAGCGAAACTCTCGAAATGCGACCTCGCATCAGAAATGGTTGGTGAGTTCCCAGAACTTCAAGGGATTGCAGGGAGCTACTACGCCGCGCTTGAAGGCGCACCAAAAGACGTATCAGAGGCGATTCGCGAGCAATATTTACCGAAATTCGCAGGCGATGTTTTGCCTGAAACACTCACAGGTGTCAGCATTGCACTCGCAGATCGTTTAGATACATTGGCTGGTATTTTTGGTATTAACCAACCACCAACAGGTAACAAAGACCCGTTCGGTCTACGCCGCGTGGCAATTGGGATTTTGCGTATTCTGATTGAGAAACGTCTGACGCTGAGCCTTGTGGATCTGGTTGAACGTGCGGTCACCAACTACGGGACAAAAATCGAAAATCCAGCGAAAACATTAACTGATGCCAGCACATTCTTACAAAGCCGTTATCGCTCCATGTACGAAGATCAAGGCATGCCTGTGGATGTGATTTTGGCAGTTCAAGCGCTGAATCCAGTGTCACCACTCGACTTCGATCAACGCATCCGCGCAGTACAACATTTCCGTGCGCTGCCAGAAGCGACGGCTCTCGCAGCAGCGAATAAGCGTGTGGCGAATATTCTGGCGAAAGAAACTGTCAGCGCTGGTGGAATTGATTCAGCATTGTTAGTTGAAGCTGCGGAAAAAGCACTCTACGAAACCTTGGAAACGCTTGAGCCACAAGTTCATCCATTGCTCGCAAAATCAGATTACACGCCTGCGCTGTCACAACTTGCAGCACTTCGCGCACCAATTGATGCATTCTTTGAAAGTGTGATGGTCAATGCTGATGATGCTGCGTTGCGCTTAAATCGTTTACGATTGCTGACACGCTTACGCGCACTGTTCTTGAGTGTTGCGGATGTGAGTTTGTTGCAGGGTTAATACCGTGTGATTCGTAAAAAACCTCACGAATTAGTGAGGTTTTTTATTGCGTATTGAGAATGAAAAATTAAAAATTTATCATTAATTTCGTTTCACTTCGTATTGCAGAGCAACCACGCCCGACTCAAAAACTTTACTGTCTAGCAGCGTAAGTGCCGTTCTGTCCTGAATGTTTGTAAATAAGGGAATACCCTGCCCCAACACGATAGGATTAAGGAATAGCCAGTACTCGTCGATGAGGTTCTCTGCCATCAGGGCGTGCGTGGCGGAGGGGCTGCCAAACACCAGAATCTCACTCCCCTCATCTGCTTTAAGAGTGCGGATGGCTTCGCCGATGTCGCGACTGATGATTTGGGTATTCGGATGATTCTTTTCCGACAGAGTAGTCGACAAGACCACTTTGCGGGCGGTTTTGTACCAGCGCGAATGAGCATGGTCATGCGCACTGGCGTTAGGTTGGTCAGCAGCGGTAGGCCAGTACGACTCCATCATCTCAAATGTAACGCGCCCATAAAAGGCAGTATCGGTCTGCTGTATACGCTTTTCAACATATTCAAACATTTCTTCGCTGAGACTGACCCAGCCGAGACTGTGCATCCCTTCAATGGTTGAGGAAACAAAACCATCCAGTGAGATATGAACAAATGAGACGATTTTACGCATTATTTTCTCCTTGGTTATTTTTTTAGGGAACTTTTGCTGACATAGTCTAGAAGACACGTTGGATCAACGAGTGCGGAGAAGGTGTTGCTTAAAGATCGGCAATCATATGCATTACAAGCAACCACTAATTAACCGTATGGTTAATTAGTGGTTGTATTAAAAACACTTGCCAACGTGAAGGCGTGTTGATGTTTGTCAGTCCAACCGCTTCACAAACACCTTCGAATTACGCTGCAAGTTATACATCGCTTGACGTGCTTCTGGTAAATCATCCACTTCCGCAGGCTCAAAACCTTGCTCGATAAACCACAGTGCTGTACGCGTCGTCAGCACATACAAGCTCTTAATACCTTTGTTATGCGCCTTCGCTTCCAAATAATCCAAAAGCTCAGCGCCGCGATTTGACTTACGATAACTTGGATGAATCGCTACACATGCGATCTCAGCAGATGGCGGTTCTGTTGCTTTAGTCGGTATTGGATACAGTGCAGCACAGCCCACGATCATACCATCACGTTCGATGACCGCGAATTGACCAATTTCCGTTTCCAAACGCTCACGTGAACGACGGACCAAAATTCCCTCTTCTTCCAGCGGACGCAATAGCTCAATCAAGCCCACGACATCATCAATATCCGCTGTGCGAATTTCTTCATACGGATCATTACTGACCAATGTCCCCGAACCATCGCGCGTAAATAATTCTTGTAGCAGCGCACCATCACGCGCATAAGAAATAATATGCACACGGCGCACACCACCACGACATGCATCGGCAGAACCATGCATATGACGGAGGATTTCACTGTCGAGTTTTTTATTACGCAGGAACTGATCCACTTCATTTGGAATCATTTCACGGAGTAAACGATTGTCTTTGCCAGAAATCCCTTCATGCTCACCCAAGAAAATCAATTTATCTGCTTTAATCGTAATAGCAGTTTCCACGGCGACTTCTTCAGCCAGCAGGTTAAAAACTTCGCCCGTTGTTGAATATCCTGTTGGGCCCAACACAATAATATTGCGATTGGCAAGGCTCTTTTGCAGTGCCTCGGTATCGACAGAACGTACTTCACCCGTCAATTGGAAATCCACGCCATCACGCACGCCATACGGTCGCGCGGTGACAAAATTACCCGAAACCGCATCGATACGTGAGCCGTACATCGGGGAGTTTGCCAAGCCCATCGACAGCAAGGCTTCAATTTCCAAGCGAATCGAACCGACGGCATCTAACACACAGCGCAACGCCTCACGCGTCGTCACCCGCAGGTCATTATGGAATGGTGTAGACAGCCCGTATTCGATGAGATTTTCATCAATCTGCGGACGTGCGCCATGCACCAAAATCAACTGAATTCCAAGTGAATGCAATAACGCGATGTCATGGATAATATTGCGAAAATTATCATGATTGACCGCTTCACCACCGAACATCAGAACAAAGGTTTTTCCTCGATGTGCATTGATATACGGCGCAGAATTACGGAACCAATGAACATAATTGTCGGTCATGGTATCTGGAGATAAAAAATCATCTGACATGGGAAAATCCTGTTGCAAACTGAACGCGTATAAAAATGTATCGGCAAATGTATGAGATCGTGCTTTTTAATCAGTAAAGCTCTAACTTTACATGCAAAGCGATATGTCGATGTTATCAGGAAAAAGCCTTGACGCACATCATCAGACCACAACATTCAATAAAATCAAAAAACAATCCATAGACTTATCATATGAATAAAACGGTATATTATCCTGACTTGACTCAATCATCATGACAATCCATGCCCATCTTTCATCTCGTTGTCCGTCATTTTGCTGAAATTTCGCCTGCCGAAGAATCTCGACTATTGGCGTTATTGACTGCGGCGGATATTGAGGGCATCGCTAATCATCCTGTCACACGGAGAAATCAGCAGCTCACGCGTGCATGGCGACGTGCAATTCTCGCCCAAGCATTAAATCTTTCGCCTGAACAACTGATCTTCGCAAAAGAAGCTCACGGAAAACCCTATCTCGCAAATCAGAACATTAGCTTTAACATTTCACACAGTACTGAAGCCTTTGCAATAGTGTGGAGTTTGGATGACATTCCACTTGGCATTGATATTGAAGATAAAAGTAAAAAGCGCAAAATGCAGACTTTAGCCGAACGAACTTTTAGCGCTGATGAAATAAAGGTTTGGCAAAATCCTGAACTTTCACCTCAACAAGCCCATGAACAATGGCTCAAAACTTGGACGCGAAAAGAAGCAGTTTTAAAGGCGCATGGTTTAGGGATTCGTTTGGATTTAAATACGCTAAATACTGAAAATGTTGGTGAAATGCTCACTCACCCATTGCTCGGCGAATGGAGATATCGGAGTTTTAATTTGGATGAACAAGTAGTGAGTGTATCTTGGTCAAGTAACAAGGATGCTGAAACTATTTTAGGGAAATGAAAAAGCCTAAAACCAGACAACTTACATAGCTCATTGAGCTTGTCGAAATGTGCGGCGAAAACCACTGAAGTCTGAGATGTCCACTTCGACAGGCTCAGTGAACTACACAATCTGGAATCCTCTCTAACCCGCCTCACCCATCACACAATAGTACTCAATCAACTTCTTCAAATACCCAACCATCGGCTCAATATTTTCAATCGGCAGATACTCATCGGGTTGATGTGCCTGCTCAATTCGACCCGGCCCTAAAATCACAGTATCCATACCTAACTGACGGAAATAAGGCGCTTCCGTGCCAAATGCGAGTGAACCTGCGGTGTCACCTGTCAGTTTTTCAATAAACTGTACAAACGGCGATTCTGATGGCGTTTCCGCGGATGGCGCACCGGGCGATGCTGGCTCATAAAGCACTGCCACACCAAACTTAGGCGCAATATCCGCAATGAGCTGGCGAATCTCCTCGCGGATGTCCTGCATCTTCATGCCTGGAAGCGTTCGCACATCGAATTGAAGTTCGCATAAACCACAAATCCGATTTGGATTATCTCCGCCATGAATACACCCCAGATTCAACGTAGGATGAGGAATCGCAAAAATTGGCTGCTGAATCGCTTTTAGCCCATCACGATAACGGATTAGACGCGTCATCACCTCATTCATTGCATCGAGTGCATTACTACCTAAACTCGGATCACTAGAATGTCCTGAATGACCCGTAATCACAATCCGCTCCAGCATCACGCCTTTATGCATGCGTCCCGGTTTAAGGTTTGTCGGTTCACCAATCAACGCAAACCGCCCTTGAACACCTGAAGGTTTCTGTGCAGCTTGAACCAGTGCTTTTGCGCCAGCCATTGAAGTTTCTTCATCACATGTGGCGATGACAATCAATGGGGCTTTGAACTTTGTAGCGGATATTGAACGCATCGCCTGCAAAATCAGAGCAAAAAAGCCCTTCATGTCAGCAGTACCTAGACCATATAAATTGCCATCACGCTCACTGAGCACAAATGGATCACTACTCCATAACTCACCATCATAAGGCACGGTATCGGTATGACCAGCCAGAACTAATCCACCAGACAGATCAGACGCACCATTCGACAACACGGCGATGAGATTTGCCTTCCCTTCGGCAACTGGCATGATTTCACAGCGGAAACCATAGTCCATAAACCATGTTGCCAAAAGCTCAATGACAGGAAGATTCGATTGATCTTGTTTGGCATTCGTGCAGGTGACGCTCGGCTTCGCCACCAACTCCGCGAGCATTTGGCGGGTTTGCGGATCTAGCCTTACATCAGCGCTGGAGCTTGCCATTTGTTTAATCCCTGATTCTAAAATTTACATCGTAGTCGTCATGATCAGCATTCACCGACCTGTCTTTCGTTCAGCTTAACCTAGCACTTCACAGCATGAAAGACTAAAATGGTGAACATCATATCTTATTGAGTGGTTTATAGCCGCTCTTAATACCATCTAGAAAGCACATCAGGAAAAGCCCATGCGCACTGTTTTTTGTCGTAAATATCAACAAGAGCTTGAAGGCTTAGACTTTGCCCCATTTCCCGGTGCTAAAGGTCAAGACATCTTTGAAAATGTATCAAAAAAAGCATGGCAAGAATGGATGCAGCATCAGACTTTATTAATTAATGAAAATCGCCTGAACGTCATGCAACCAGAATCTAAAGTTTTCCTCGATGAACAGCGCAACAAGTTTCTCACCAATCAAGATTACGAACGTCCAGTGGGTTGGAAGCCTGAAGCTAAATAAGGTCGGGTTTTTAGATTCAAAAATAAAAATTAGATCACTGAGCCTGTCGAAGTGCGTAACGTCATTAGGTTTTACGACATATACCGTTCATTTCGATACTTCGACAAGCTCAGTAACCGCAAGCTCAATGAACTATTTTACTAATCTAATAAAGTCTCTAAAAAAACCACCAACAAAAAATCCATTCTCAGTTCACACCAAGAATGGATTTTTTTCTTTCAGTTTTGAAAATTACTTGCTCAAAACTTGTTTTTCAACTTCATCAAAACTGGTGTGGCGCACATCAGCACCTTTCACCATATAAATCACTTGTTCAGCCAAGTTACGCGCGTGATCACCAATACGTTCCAGCGAACGCAGTACCCATAACACATTGATCATACGACTGATATAACGAGGATCTTCCATCATATACGTCATCAATGTACGGGTTGCGGTTTGATATTCACGGTCAACTTCAGCATCAGCTTGCAGCACATGCAATGCTTTCTCGACATCCAAACGCGCAAACGAATCCAATGCCTCGCGGATCATCAAACGAACTTGATTACCAATGTGACGTGTTTCTGTATAGCCACGCGGTGATTCGCCTTCTTCACTTGCTGTTTGTGCCAAACGCGCAATCTTTGCCGCTTCATCACCGATACGCTCAAGGTCAGTGTTTGCTTTACTGATCGCAATCACCATCCGCAAATCACTCGCCGCAGGCTGACGACGCGCCAAAATCTGAACCAGATTAGAGTCGATCTCTGACTCCATCTCGTTGACTTTGGTATCAATCGACTGAACTTTAGAAGCTAAAACTGGATCAGTATCCAAAAGCGCATGCATGGCATCCGCAACTTGCGACTCAACTAAGCCACCCATTGCCAAAAACTGCGCATGGACTTTGCCTAAATCATCATTAAACTGACGCGAAATATGATGACCAAAATCTTCTTTTGTTGCTACCATGAGCTATTTCTCCTCGATACGGTTACAAATCATTGTCCTAAAAACAAATGTCGACTCTAATATTAACCGTAACGACCAGTAATATAATCTTCAGTCTGTTTCTGACTTGGATTAGTAAATAGCGTATTGGTATCATCATGTTCAATGACTTTACCTAAATACATAAACGCAGTGTAATCAGATACACGTGCTGCTTGTTGCATATTGTGCGTCACGATCAAAATCGTAAAACGCTCTTTCAACTCATGAATCAGCTCTTCAACTTTCAAAGTCGAAATCGGATCCAATGCTGAACACGGCTCATCCAAAAGCAACACTTCTGGTTCGATTGCAATGGAACGTGCAATCACCAAACGTTGCTGCTGACCACCAGATAGTCCCAACGCTGAATCATGCAGACGATCTTTCACTTCATCCCAAAGCGCAGCACCTTTCAATGAATTCTCTACAACTTCATCCAAAATGCTTTTCTTGTTAATTCCTTGCAAACGCAAGCCATAACACACGTTTTCATAGATTGACTTAGGGAATGGATTGGCTTTTTGGAACACCATACCTACACGACGACGTAAGCTTGTCACATCTAAACTTGAATCAAAAATATTCTGGTTATTCAGAATAATTTGACCATCAATACGACAACCTTCAATCAAATCATTCATACGATTAAAGGTACGCAACAATGTTGATTTACCACAGCCAGATGGCCCAATAAATGCGGTCACACGTTTGCGCGGCACAACGATATTGACATCATACAACGCTTGTTTTTTACCATAGAATAAATTGAGGTTTTTAGTTTCAACTTCAATTTCTTCAGGTGTATAACTACTCAAAGCGCGAGTTGTTTCGTTATCCAATACATTTGTACGGAATGATGCACGTGTGTCGTGTGCTACGTTTTTTGATGGATCTTGAGGCTGTGTATCAATCGTCATCTTGGTATGCCTATCAGTTGTCATCTCGTTCATCGTAATACTACCTATATGAGTTGTCGATAGAAAATCATCAAACTATTTTGTTCAAAAAGTCAGCATCACCTACGCTACCAACTCTTACAAAAGCTCCATATGAGCCCATGTGTTTGTTTAACTCTCTACTCTAAACCTGCTATTACTTCGTTATTTTCCAAGCGTATTTTTAGCAAAAACTAAACGTGCGAATAAATTAATAATCACGACATACAAGGAAATTAACGCAGCACCCGCCCATGCCAAACTAATCCAGCCACTGTCTGCACTCATCGCAAACTGAAAAATCGTGTTGGGTAAGTTTGCAATCGGCTGACTCAAATCCAGCGAATAGTTTGGACTATTCAACGCAGTAAATAGCAAAGGTGCTGTTTCACCACTAATACGCGCAAGGGCAAGTAGAACCCCTGTGATAATCCCGTTCTTTGCCGCTGGAAGACAAATTTTAAGAATGGCTTGGCGCTTGGAAGAACCGAGTGCAAGCGAACCTTCTCGCATTACATCAGGCACAAGCAGCAACATGTTTTCAGTGGTACGCACCATCACAGGCACCGCAATAATTGCGAGAGATACCACACCCGCCCATCCCGAAAAATGCTGCATTGGAATGACCATAATGATGTACACAAACAAACCAATCACAATAGAAGGTGCAGAAAGCAAAATATCATTCACGAAACGAACCAATGATGCTAATTTACTTTCGCGACCATATTCTGCGAGATACACCCCTGCAAAAATACCGATTGGAGTCGCAACCACCATCGCTGCGCCAACCATCAACAAACTACCAACGATGGCATTCAGCAAACCACCTTCGGCCTGTGGCGGTGGTGTAATTTGAGTAATCAACGCCCAGTTAAAAGATCCCAGACCGCGCTCAATGACTGTGAATAAAATCCAGAAAGGCAAAGCCATTCCCAAGATTGAAATCACGGTTGCAAACGTCAGAATTAAACGGCTTTTGAGTTTTCTTTTAAAACTAAAGAAAGGAGTCATCGTATAAGTGGTCATGCTTTTTTCACCTGATGAGTCAATACACGCGCAATCGCCAGCACAACAAAAGCAATCACAAATAGAATCAAACCTAACGCCAACAATGCAGACATATGCATGTCTTTGGCTTCCGCAAATTCATTGGCAATCACAGAAGCAATACTATTGCCCGAATCAAACAGACCCAAACTAATATTGTTCACATTACCGATCATGAACGTCACAGCCATGGTCTCACCCAATGCACGACCGAGACCCAACATAATGCCGCCCATCAACGCCACTTTGGTATGTGGTAATACGATATCCCACATCACTTCCCAACGATTCGCGCCAAGTCCATACCCACCTTCTTTCAAGGTTTTTGGCACAACTTCAAACACTTCACGCATCACGGCAGTAATAAAAGGCACAACCATAATGGCCAGAATCAATGCCGCAGGAAAATATCCAATCCCAATCGGTGGACCAGTGAAAATATCCTTCAACAACCACACATGACCAAATGTCTTAGACAATACAGGTTGAACATGATCAGCAAGGATTGGTGCGAGGACAAACAATCCCCACATACCATAAATAATACTTGGAATACCCGCCAACAACTCGATGACTGAATTCAATACAGTACGCAAGCGAAGTGGGCAAAGCTCAGTGAGAAAAAATGCAATGAAGAAGCTCACTGGCACTGCTAATAGAAGTGCGATAAATGAAGTCACCAACGTTCCGTAGACCGCAGGCAAAATCCCATAATGATCTGCGACAGGATCCCACTCTTTACCTGTAAAGAATGATATTCCCAATTGCTTGAATACAGGCAACGACCCATCAACCAACGTCAGAATAATCGCACCGAGTACGATCAGCACCAACAGAGCGATCCCAAGTACAAATACTCGAAATCTTGCATTTCGGCCATTTTCGACCTGTAAAATACGCGCAGCGGATGCTACTTGAGAATTTATCATCATCTTTTTTGTCTAATCCGAGTTGCAAATCTAATGGAGGCTTTAGCAATCTAGCGATTTAAATGAATAGACCTTTTTAAAGCAGCGATTCTTTCAGTGACATATTGAGCACTGACTTTCTTTTTACAGATTCATGCTTCATAAAAACGATCACTTTACATAACAACAAGAGCCACATACGAATATATGGCTCTTTCACATCTCATTATAACATAGAGGTAATCATTTCCTGATCCTCAGGAATTACCAAACTGACTTACCAGCTGGATCTTTAACTTCATTTTTCCATGATGCTTCGATCAGCTTAGCAACGTTTGCTGGAATTGGAACGTAGTCCAATTGTGCTGCTTGTGGCGCGCCATTTTTGAAAGTCCAGTCAAAGAATTTGAATACTTCTTTGGTTGATGCTGGTTTTTCAGCTTTCTTTTGTACCAAAACAAAAGTTGCACCAGTGATTGGCCAGCTTGTTTTACCTGGTTCGTTGGTCAACACTTCACCAAATGCAGGTGCTTTTGCCCAATCTGCATAAGAAGCTGCTGCTTGGAATGTTGTGTCATCTGGCAACACATACGCACCGTCACGGTTTTGCAATTGTGTGTAGGTCAGTTTGTTTTGTTTTGCGTATGCATATTCAACATAACCGATTGAACCGTTGATACGTTGAACATAAGACGCTACGCCTGCGTTACCTTTACCTGCAACACCTTCTGGCCATTGCACAACAGTATCGCTACCCACTTTGGTTTTCCACTCTGCACTGATTTTTGACAGGTAGTTTGTGAAAATAAATGTAGTACCTGAACCGTCTGCACGGCGAACAACAGTGATGTTTTCATCAATATCTTTCAGACCTGGGTTCAATGCAACCAGCGCTGGATCATTCCATTGCTTGATTTTACCCAAGTAAATGTCAGCCAATACTGGGCCAGTCAATTTCAATTGACCTGCTGCAAAACCTTTCAAGTTCAATACTGGAACGATACCACCCATGACGCCTGGGAACTGTGTCAAACCTTTAGCAGCAAGATCTTCTGGTGACAATGGCTTGTCAGAAGCACCAAAATCAACAGTTTTTTCTGTGATTTGTTTGATGCCTGCACCTGAACCGATTGATTGATAGTTCAAGCCAGTACCAGTTTTTGCTTTGTATGTATCAGCCCATTTTGCAAAAATTGGGAATGCAAAAGAAGAACCTGCACCTGTAATATCAGCAGCGTAAACTGTTCCAACGCTTGCAGCTGACACCAGAATTGATAACATTAAAGAATTAATACGCATTGATTTGACCTCAAGCAGAGTTAGCAAATGTATAAAATGATGAATTCTGTGAACGAGTTCTATTAAACGCTACCAATATGAAAGTTTTATGACAAAAACGCCTTCGCACTGTAATAATTCCGTCATATTGTAATTCAAAATACACTCTATCTCAGGTAAAACCAACGATTTAATGATGCGACAAAATAATCAATTACATTGGGTTACAGTAATATAACGATTGTCTCGCTATGCTCCACATCGCATCAGAATCAGACTGCACCTACGTAAAGACCCACCCAACAAGGACAGATATACGGTGATTGATCAGGTAACGCGACATCCTCAACGAGCTTATTTGTTAGCCATTCTTTTTGGGCTCATTGCAGGATGTACATCCTCACCAACCAAGACTGCTAAACCAAACACTTACACACATTCATCGTATTATCAGCAGCTTGAACGTACACCGCTTCCCAAACATCTCCCGATTCCCGTCGAAGATGTTTCACCAGATCAACTCGCCGATACTTGGGGAAATGCACGTAGTCATGGACGCGTCCATCTGGGCATTGATATTATGGCAAAACGTGGCACGCCGATTTTAAGCGCGACAGATGGCATTGTGATGAAAATCGGCACGGGTGGCGCAGGTGGCAATGCCGTGACTATTGTTAGTTATGCGCTAAGTCAACATTACTACGCACATCTTGATCAGTTTGGAAAATTCAAGGTTGGTGATACTGTGCGCACAGGCGATGTCATTGGTTATGTCGGTAAAACTGGAGATGCGACCGCATATCACTTGCACTACGGTATTTATCTTTATCCAAATCGTGTCGCAGTGAATCCCTACGCTTACTTACGTTAACTGACTAATATTAAAACCATCATTTAAATTACGATTGAAAGATCAATCACTGCTTGGATAGAGATTATGGATATTGGTTCACAGTTGGTTGATTTTGCAGAACTTGGCAATCAACATCGCATTCACCTGAAAGATGGCAAAGTCATACAAGGCTGGATCATGGAAATTCGCGAAGAAGATTTATTGATCAGTTCAGGTTTTTCTGAAAAACAAGGCAAAGATGAGTGGATTCGCTTTGACGCGATTGATTTAGGGCAATTGGAATATTGGGGAACAAAAGAACAAATGTGGTTGAAGTTTGTGCCTAAGGGAATTTGACATATTAATATTATTCCTTCCCCTTCAAGGGGAAGGCTAGGATGGGGATGGTTTTATTGAAGATCAAAAGCACCCCCATCTAAATCTTCCCCCTCAGGGGAAGACTTCAAAGCAAAAACTAAAAAATTAAGCCACTTGCTTCGCCTGCTCAATCATCGCTAAACGATTCACACACGCAATAATCGCCTGCACTGATGCAGTAGTGATGTTGTCATGAATTCCCACACCAAACGTTGAAACATTTCGTGCTTTATCCACAAGTTCAATGATGGCAATCGCTTTGGCATTTGCACCTTGTCCCAATGAGCGCTCCTCATAACTCACCACTTCTACAGGTTGTTTGAAGGCATGATTAAACGCATTCAACACCGCTGAAATCGGACCGTTGCCCTGCCCTGAAAAATCACGCGCCTCACCCTGATGATTAACCGTTAACGTCACTTGCTCAGTGTTTTCATCGATGTGCTGAGGGTGGTAACCTATATAGCTGTAAGGTTGTTGGACTTGAATATAAGTCCGCTCAAATAACTGCCAAATATCCTGCGCGCGCACCTCAGCACCACTTTCATCAGTCAACACCTGTACAACTTGACTCAATTCGATCTGCAAACGGCGCGGTAAGGTAATACCGTAATTCGACTCAAGCAAATATGCCACACCACCTTTACCTGATTGGCTATTCACACGGATCACAGCATCGTAGTTACGCCCCAAGTCTTTTGGATCGACAGGCAAATAAGGCATTTCCCAGAAGTCATTTTCATTGCGCAAGGCAAAACCTTTTTTGATCGCATCCTGATGAGAACCTGAAAATGCAGTAAAGACCAAGTCGCCAGCATACGGATGACGTGGATGCACAGGTAAGCGCGTGCACTCCTCAACGGTGCGAATCACATCATTCATATCCGAGAAATCAAGATTCGGGCTAATGCCTTGGCTGTACAAATTCAAAGCCAATGTCACCAAATCAACATTCCCCGTACGCTCGCCATGACCAAACAAACAGCCTTCGACGCGATCTGCACCCGCCATTACGCCAAGCTCTGCCGCAGCCACCGCACAACCGCGATCATTGTGTGGATGCAAACTCAAGATCACACCTTCACGACGTGCAAGATTACGATGCATCCATTCAATCTGATCGGCATAGACATTCGGTGATGCTACTTCAACTGTCGCAGGCAAATTCAAAATGACTTTATTCGTTGCACTGGCTTCCCACACTTCCGTCACTGCATCGCAAACTTCTTTAGCAAAAGGCAATTCAGTTGCAGTAAACGTTTCAGGACTGTATTGGAATGTCCATTGCGTTTCTGGATGCTGTGCAGCGATGTCTTTGATTTTCTGTGCCGCTTTCACCGCCAAGTTTTTAGTTTCGGTTTTATCCAAATTGAACACGGTTTGACGAAACACAGGCGATGTGGCGTTATACACATGGACAATCACTCGCTTCGCACCGCGCACTGATTCCATCGTACGTTCAATCAAGTGATCACGCGCTTGGGTCAACACCTCAATCGTCACGTCATCTGGAATATGATTGTTTTCAATCAAACCACGGACGAAATCAAAATCGGTTTGCGACGCTGATGGAAATGCCACTTCGATTTCCTTAAATCCAATCGCCACCAATGCCTTAAACATACGCAACTTCTGTTCGGCATTCATCGGTTCAAATAACGCTTGATTGCCATCACGTAAATCGGTGCTC
This sequence comes from Gammaproteobacteria bacterium, assembly GCA_028868515.1. Classification (GTDB taxonomy): domain Bacteria; phylum Pseudomonadota; class Gammaproteobacteria; order Pseudomonadales; family Moraxellaceae; genus Aquirhabdus. The sequence goes on along the minus strand of JAGWUI010000012.1, from coordinate 37,997 downwards.
ATCCAGATTGGGGCTTTGGTAATCGTATTATTCGGCCAGGTGCGATCAGGCAAATCAACACGCTGGTACGCTGGACGATATTTCTTACTCGGGTCAGTCAACATCATGATCATTACTCCAATGCTTTAAATTCTTAAATAGTTAATTTCAAAATTTGTTTTTATGCCGACAACTTGATCAGCAGATAAAATAAAATTCGGGTGTACTTTCAGTCAATCAAACGACAACATTGAAACAAACTGAAAAGCACGATAATCGACAAACTCAGCTCAAATTTTGAGAGTCGATTGGCTATAAAAATAGCTGGGGGCGATGTGTAAGATTATATGCGCGCGACGCGCAGCAGCAGGTTCAGGCTAAAAGAGCCTGTTAAAAGAAGGGCGAAAACAGCTTTATTGGATGTCATAGTGGATAAGAAAATAAGGGATTTTTGAGGATGGGTCAAGGATTTTCTACACAAGCATAAACTACAACTCGCTTATGGTCGTCCATTAGTCGCAACAATCGCCCACAATAAAGCAAGAGGTAGCATACCAATTAAGACCACACCATCCGCTGCAATTGTTATTGGCGTTAGCGGCAACTTTACAGCTTTCTCTGTATTAGATTGCTCTGAGGAAACATGGATCTCATCAAGTTTATTTACAAATGCTAGTTCTGAAGGAATCAATATATTCGACGGCGCATAACGCTTACCCTCCATAAATCCATTCCAAATGAAGTTACCACTTTCCTTGTCAACTATGTATCCATCTGGCACTTGTTTATTATTATCTTCACCCGTGAAAGGTGGCATCATTAAAGAGTAATTGAGCAATACAACCCCAGAATTACGGATATGTAGATACTTGAGTTCAATTGCAACACTATGATGAGGAGCTTTTAACGCTTCAACAACACGAGAAGGCGTATCAAAAATGTAATGCCAATCTGTTGTAACCACTACTAGATGAGCCTTATTCGTATCAGTAGAAATCAGAACTGATACTATTTTTTCTATAGATTGATGATCCTTAAACAACATTGGAGTTACTATGCAACCTGATAGTGCCAATGTACTTAAATAAAGTGTTTGCCCCAAAAATATACGGCGAGAAATTTTCATTAGACAAGCACCCTTATTTTTGAATAATTCCAAAAAACTGCTCTACATCAGCAAATGAACTATGGTCGCAATCACAAGACATCCCAACGCCACCCAATCTGCAAGTACAACCTTTCGCAACAAAGTATTATAACCACCAACAGACTTTGCAATAAAAATAAACGAGATAACACTCACAAAACCCGCAACAAAAGCAATGGGCTGCAATTCAACTTTAAAAGCCGCATAAATCAAAAAGACACCTAATAGACCAAAAAGTACAGCCCGATGCCGCATCAGAATTTCTAAATTAGGCTCATCAAAAGACAAGCCATATAACGCCGTCAGACGTTTTGCACTCAAAACGCCACTCAGAGGCAGTAAGTGGATGATTGCCACGACAACCAGAAGAACGGAAATGATCATGCTCATCATGATTTCCTTTCATAAAATGATTTAGACTACTCTTCAACACACCCAAGACGATCCACCACCATCCGCCGCATCTCATTTGGATCTTTTTCTAAAACATCTTCATTGACTCGATTTTCGGTACGATTACGTATCGCCGTCTGCAAACGTGACATCCAGAATCGACACGCCGCCATTGCTAAAAAAACTGGCAATGCCAATCTCTCATCCTTCGTCAATCTCCGCACACTCTCGTACGCAGTAATAAACGCATCTACACGTTCTTTATTCAAATCCACATCGGGATAATTGGTACAGAAATCATTCATCATGATCGCAATGTCCATCAACCAATCATCATGCGTCACTGTAGTAAAATCCAAAATCGCACTTAACTCATCACCCACAAACAACGTGTTATCTCGAAACAAGTCACCATGAATCAAGCCTTGTGGCAAATCGGGATAACGTTGCTTCGTTGCAAAAAACTGATCAAACACTTGCTCTAGCAATTGCTGATCTGTCTCAGGAAGTGTGGGTTTTAATTCATTCTTACTAAACTCCCACCATGCAGGGCTATATCCACTCTTCTGAATTTGTTCTTCTGGTAGAGGATCATTTTCTAATGCCAAATGCAGTTGTGCCAAAGCCGCACCCATTTGTGTGACTTGAGCAAGAGTTGGACAGATTGGAGAACTTCCTGCAAGACGCGGAGCAAACTGAGCTGGCTTACCGACCAGAGTATGAATATAAACATCCGACAGATCAGCCAGCGGAACAGCAACAGGTAAACCTTGTGCAAATAAACGCAACATCAGTCGTGACAAAACTTCTGCTTCGTTTTTTGAAAGCTCTTCAAACAGCGTCAAAACCAACTCGCGGCCATCATCAAGTTCTACAAAATAATTACTGTTTTCAATCCCGTTTTGAATCGGCGTAATACGAGAGACGGTGAAATTAAACCGCTGTGCAAATGCTTGTACTTCTTCCAACGTCAACACTGTATAGACCGACATAAACCCAGACCTAGAAATAAAAAACCAAAAATAAAAAATCAATGTCACCGATCAAGTTTTGGTAATATAGCGTGATTTTTCTCAATTCGTGTGATTGGACTGTTAAATATGCTGGCTAAACGTATTATCCCCTGCCTTGATGTCGACAATGGTCGCGTAGTGAAAGGTGTGCAATTTTTGGATATTCGCGATGCTGGCGATCCTGTTGAAGTCGCACGCCGCTACAACGATCAAGGCGCGGATGAGATTACCTTCCTCGACATTACCGCAACCGCGCATGGTCGTGACACAACCTATCGCACTGTAGAGCGTATGGCGGAAACTGTATTTGTTCCACTAACCGTTGGTGGTGGTGTACGTAAAGTGGATGACATTCGTCAGCTGCTCAATGCTGGTGCAGATAAAGTATCGATTAACTCTGCCGCTGTATTTACGCCAGAATTTGTCGGTGAAGCCTCATCTCGCTTTGGCGCACAATGTATCGTCGTCGCGATTGATGCCAAGAAAGTCGCAGAAGGTAAATGGGAAATCTTTACTCACGGCGGACGTAAACCGACTGGCATTGATGCAGTTGAATGGGCCATCAAAATGGCTGGACTCGGTGCAGGTGAACTGCTTGTCACCAGCATGGATGCCGATGGCACAAAAGCAGGTTATGACTTAGGTCTGATGAAACAAATCACTTCACAAGTCAACATTCCCGTGATTGCATCGGGCGGCGTGGGAAACTTGCAACATCTTGCTGACGGCGTATTACAAGGTGGCGTCGATGCAGTTCTCGCAGCCAGTATTTTCCACTTTGGACAATATACGATTCCAGAGGCCAAGAAATATATGGCGGATCTAGGCATTGAAATGAGACTCTAAACGATCAGAGTCTCACTAATCACTTACTCAAGAGCACATCTATGATCCGTGTTTACCATCTGATCAACTCACGATCACAACGGATCATTTGGCTGCTCGAAGAATTAGGGCTCGAATATGAAATCATTTTCTGTGACCGTGACCCTAAAACAAGAATGGCTGAGAAAAGCCTAGAACAAATACATCCTCTCGGGAAAGCACCCATTCTTGTAGACACCACTACATACGAAATCACACTCGCTGAGACTGGAGCGATTGTTGACTATTTGATTGATCGCTATGATGACAAACGCTTAACGCCGCAATCTGGAAGCATCGAAAAAACTTCTTATTATTACTGGAAAAACTTTTCCGAAGGCTCTTTTATGCCGAACTTGGCAATGAAGCAAGTCTTTGCTCGCATCACACAAATGAGCCCATTTTTGGTCAGGCCTATTCTGATGCTGATCGAAAAAGCTGTGACTCAACGATACATCAACCCTACCCTTCATTCAGAATTAGATTATATCGAACGACACTTGATGCAATATCAGTGGTTTGCAGGTTCTGAATTCTCAGCAGCAGATGTATTAATGACATTTTTATTAGAAGCAACTTGCGTCAGTATTGCAACGAAAGATCAATACCCAAAAATTGTTGCATACACAGAACTAGCACGCGCAAGACCTGCTTATCAGCGTGCCGTCAAAAGTGGCAAATGGTCAATGACTGCATTTGAACAATATTGGAAATAATAAGGACTGTTGCTCAGTCCCGTTTTCCGCCCAATCTCGGCACAATACTTTCAATATTTTCTTTTAATGTCTCGCGACCTTCTTTGATATTTTCACGCAAATTATCGCGTAATGACCGCGCTGCATGGGTCAAACCACTTGCTATCCCTAAACGTTCCTCACTTTCAGCATTCAGTAAGTCATTTCCAACTGTGCGTTCAAGCGCGTAAATACGTTGACGAAGCTCTGTTGGTAACGCAGCTTTACCCATGGTTTTGGCATCCACCATGACCGCAATTGCATCACCTGTTGCCACAATCTGCTGTTGTTCGGTACTAAACAAGACATAATTCATGCGAAAACCAGAATTACGCACTTCAACAATCTGTACACCAATTTCAAGCACATCAGGAAAATAAACTGGACGTAAATAGCGACAACTATTCGATGCAATCACCGCAGACAACCCCTGACCAATCGCATCAATACGCGTTAAATAATGAACACGGGCGCTCTCAATATATCGGTAATACAGGACATTATTGACATGTCCAACAGCATCCATATCACCCCATGCAACGGTTTGGCGATAGACAACTGCAAATTCTTTGAGTGAACTCATGATATTTTTCCGAAGAAAATATTAGCTATAAATATAAAAATGCTCGATGAGCCAAGAACGCTATTGTACATTGCAAAGTGCAACTCGACCGTATTTATTGACTTAGATTGTCCAACAAAGCAGTACGAAAATGATCATCTATGTCCGAATGATCCTCTACTTGCCAGAGCAGTTGATAATGCTGAATCAGTGGGTGATTCTGAAATGGACTTAACTGATCCAATACGGCAGGCATTTGTTCAGATTGGGCGGATGATTTGAGCCCCGCACGCAGCCAACGTACCCGTGCCAAAACCACATCGGGTTGTGCTGGGTAACGCTGCTCCAATTGCATCAGAACACGATCAACAGATTGTGCCACATCTTCGTCAGTTGTATGCGCAAGGCTCGCGCTCATCCAACGTGACAATAAAGCGACATCTAATCGCTGCGATAAAATATGCTCTGCCAACGCAAAAGCACGTTGATCCGCATGTGCTCGGATCAAGACTGCAAATAATGCATCAGCATACTGATCTTGCATCTCGGGAGTCATCAGAAGCAATAATCGACTAATCTCATCCATTGCTTGTTCAGGCATTTCATGTGTCAACAATGCCTGTAACCAAAGATTCCAATCAATATACTGCTGCGCAGGAAGAATCGACTGTGACAACATCTGCCAAGGAATCTGAGCCGCAAGTTGTGACCACAATGCACCAACTTGACGGTCAAAATGAGGCTGTAAACTTTCCCGAATAGGCTCAGTCACACTTTGCTCTGGATAAATTAGTAAGAGTTCTAGCGCACTCTTTGCCTGCAAAAAATCACCCGATGCCAAGCATATTTTGACGCGCAACAAGGTTGCGAGCTCATGGTCATCGCTATCAATATGCGTCAAATGCTCATTCGCCGAAGTATAAAGCCCTGCACGACATGCAACATCCGCCTGCAAGAGATGCAGTGCTGAACCTTTTTTCTTATTAAAAGGTCGAAGGTTGAGGCTATTGTTGGTCAGTGAATCTTCCATGGCCAAAAACGAGCCTGCATCATCAGCAACCAATCGATGACGGATCGCTGTATCAAGACTCATCAATGTTTTACGACGCGTTTTTGCTTTGCGTTTTTGATATAGATATTCAGAACCAAACAATACTGTACGAAAAATAAAAAATAGAGCAATTAAGACAATGGTCAACAATACAACCATCAACAGACCAAAACCAACAGTAGTGATCACTTGCTGCTGATGCCAAACCATCAATACAAAACCAGCATCGTCGGAAAGTGCATTGGTTAATATTGCTAAAGCCAGCAATAAGATCACACTAAAAACAATCAGAATAATACCGTCTGTCATGATGCAACCACGCGAGGTGCGACAGGTGGTTGAGGCAGCGCCGGCACCGTATCCGTTTTAACGGTTGGTTTAAAGGGCGCAACCGTATCTGAAGGCAGCCATCGAATTGCCGTCAATTGCAGTTTTGAATGTGGTTTTATAGAGACTCCTGCAAGTGTCGTTTGCATTTTTCTTGCATCGGCATCAACCAGACCTGCCATTTGGGCGCGACTATCCACCAATAATTGAGTCACTTGATCCCATTGTCCTTGCGCTAATGCTTGACGAGCCAAACCTAAAGTCAACGCAACTTCACGACAAATTAGAGCACGTTGCAACATATCAGTACGAACATCCTGCGCAGGTCGTTCAATAATCACAAGCTGGCGAATACGTTGCATAAATGAAGGAGAAACAGACGTTTGGCTTGAATTTGTGGTGCTATTCGAGGCCGCTGTAACATGCATACTTGGGCCGCGCATCGCCATTTGATCCAAAGTCAGTTGCAACTGAGCAATTTGTCGATCTAATAATTGTACTTCTTGGCGTTGTGTTTGCGCCTCATGGTCAATCATTTGCAAATCAGCATCAATCGCTCTGGTCAATGCACTCGCCGTCAATGCTGAAATGGCCTGACTAGTCACAAGACTATTTAAATTATTCTTAACAAGGTTGAGTGTATCTTTAGCAGATTGGAATGAATTGGTTTGAGAAACTGTTTGTGTTTGATCTTGTTCGATTTGCGCTTGCGCAAGCTGTAAATTCTGACGTAGCCAATGGCGAGGAAAGACTTGCGTCATCGATAAGGTCAATCCTGCCACCACATCGCTCGACCCGTCACGCGGAGCTGTTTTTTCATCACGTGCAGAAGCGACCATTCGATCATTAATATCAGAAATTTGCTGAGCCAAAGCAGTTTGCTTGTCTTCAATATCTTGATAGCGCTTTTGCCCTGACAGATAAATCTGTTCGCCTGCATAACCTACCCCAGCAATAACGACTAAAGACGCAGCCATGGACATCCAACGATTCATCAGAAGGATCTCACTGCAAAAAGCTGGCTCATATGACCTCGCATCATGATCAAAAGTATATGCCTCATCCAATCACTCTCTATGTTCAATGTCTGCCAGCACATGCAAGATATGCTCAGGTTTCAAACTGGTTAATTGACGAATTCTCGGCGTCAGCACACAGAGTTCATCCATCAGACGTTGTCCCAGCACCAACAACCACGGAGTCAATGCCGCTTCGCCAGCCAGCATTTGCCAGTAGCGCCATGATTCACCACTACTTAATAGCACAACGTGATGCGGAAAACTGTCTTTTTTATTTATTTGTTGCACAGATGAATTGATAATTCCATCGGTCAACCAATCATTGTTCCACGACGTTTGAGTCTGTATCGGCAATTGGCGTTGATATAAATTAATCACCTGCAAGCGCACACCGCGCGCCAAAAGACACTCTTGTACCAGCTCTCGCCCACCGATCCCGCGCCAAACCATGACCCACTCATTTGGAATCAAATCACTGAGTGCTGAGGACGCAATCAATCCCTCACTCGATTCCAGTGCGGGAACCTCTGGTTGGATACCAACGTGACTCAACACTTTAGCTGTTCCATGCCCAACAGCCAGCCAACGAATATTCAATTGCGCAGGAACAATATTTAAAGCCGCTAATGCATCCAATCCCAAACGAGCCGCCGTAGGACTTACTACGACAATGACTCGAACGGGCTGTTCAACAAGCTGGGACAACGTAATTTGATCTTGCTTATCCAGCGGTAAAGGCAAGAGCTCCAGCAAAGGAAGCTCAGTGACACACCATCCTGCTGCTTGTAGCGCAAGCGTCAAGGGTTGCGCCCGATCAACTGGACGCGTATTCAGAAAATACTTTGAATGCTGAGCCACCAGATCACTCATGATCTTAAGTCTGGGATGGCGATGCAGGATGAATCGCCAATTGTGCCAATAATTGGTCTGCACCAGCGTTCAATAATCTTTCGGCTAACATCACGCCCAATCGCTCAGCATCAGCCGCTGAACCCGTAATTTGATCCTTTAACAACACCTGACCATCGACGCTTCCAACTCGACCTTCTAGTGTCAACTGATCTTCGGTCAATGTGGCAAACCCTGCAATCGGAACTTGGCAACCACCCATCAGACGATGATTAAAAGCCCGCTCTGCTCGCACACAGCTATTGGTTGTCGGATCTGCGAGTGATGCGATCAGATCAGTCACACGGACATCTCCCACTCGACATTCCAATCCCAATGCACCTTGACCAACCGCAGGCAGCGACATCGTCGTATCCAAACACTCACGAATGCGCTCTCCCAGACCCAAGCGTTTCAAGCCTGCACTCGCCAAAATAATGGCGTCATATTCACCCGCATCTAACTTGCTAAGGCGAGTTCCAACATTGCCGCGTAAATCAACAATCTCTAAATCTGGACGAAAATGCTTTAACTGACTACAGCGACGAAGACTCGAAGTTCCCAAACGTGCACCTTTTGGCAAATCAGCAAGACATTGATAATGATTGGAAACAAACGCATCGGTCGGATCTTCACGCTCACAAATCACAGCAAGTTCTAAGCCGTCTGGTAGATCCATCGGCACATCTTTCATGGAATGTACGGCTAAATCTGCACGACCATCTAATAGAGCTTGTTCGAGCTCTTTAACAAATAAACCTTTGCCACCAATTTTTGATAATGACGTATCTAGGATTTTATCGCCTTGCGTCACAAACGTGACGAGATTAACTTGCAGCGTCGGATGCAACTCAAGCAATCGTGCTTTGATATGCTCAGCCTGCCATAATGCCAATGGACTCTTGCGCGTCGCAATATTCAGCACATGAGTCTGTATCGTCTGGTTTGGCGTATTCATATCAGTAGACTTCCCATGCAAAACAGAAGGATAAAACAAAAAGCTGACACATAAATTAAAACCGAGCAGATTGCGCTCGGTTTTTGAACATCTAAATCACTTAAAAACTTAGAGCAACTGCATTTTATCCTTTAATTGTGGCAAATGCCGACGACTCACCGCTAATCGCTCATCAATTCCTCGGAAGCGTACTTGGTACTGACCTGTTGCTACCATTTCAATGCCTTCCAAATAAGGAATCGCGAGCAAAGCATTACGATGAACACGGATAAAGCGATCACCGAACTCAGCTTCTAGCTCCTTGAGTGTCTCGTCGATCAGTACTTCCCCACCCGTATGCCGAACCGTGACATACTTCTGATCTGCTAAGAAATAATAAATATTATCGATTGGGATTAATTCCATGCCGCGATGTGTGCGCGCGGTAATATGATGCCGTGCAGGCTTAATACCGGGTTCATTCGCTGCACGGAACTGATTGACTTGCGCCGCGTTCAAACGAACAGCGCGATTCAATGCAGCAGATAACTCAGCCTGCCCAACGGGTTTGTACAAATAATCTGAAGCCTGATTTCTTCTCGCCTGAAGCTCGTGTTCGTCCGACGCCGTCACAAAAATAATTGCAGGAGGATGATCGCGTTCTGCCAAAACTTCAGCACACTGAATGCCATTCATTTCAGGCATGCGTACATCGAGCAACAAGACATCTGGATGTAACTCTTCGACTTTTGCCAGCGCATCTAACCCATTGGCTGATTGTCCAACGACTTGATGTCCAGCTTCAATGACCATTCGACTCAGGCGTTCGCGCCCTAACGATTCGTCATCGCAAATTAGTACATTCACCGTAACCTCCTTATTTCACAACGCATTCCAATCCATGAATGTATTTTTAAACCACTTTATATCATTCTTTTTATCATGATACGACGGTCAATTTCTACCATCAGTTGGCATATTATAACACATTGTCCAACATTCCTAATTTAACGTGAATGATTAGCAAATCTTAATATTTTTACACCCGATCTTAAAAGCTCAGCTAAAAGGATATGAAAGATACGCGGTAAAAAAATCTTGGGCGCGATGTGTCGTTAGACGCGCCGTCACGCCATAGCGAGCCTGCAATCGATCATGAATGTTTTTCAGAGCCATTTGGTTTCCTCTTTCAGCACGCTCAGAAATCACTGGCTTGCGCAGTTGAATAGGATTATTCACCACGATTTTAATTTCCCTAGAGTCCCACTCAATCAATACCGTGATTAAACTCGGAGATGCACTCGGTTCGACGCCGTGTACTACCGCATTCTCAAGTAAGGGTTGTAATGTTAATGATGGGATCTTTAACATTTTCAGGATTTCTTCATCTGGCGTATGCCACTCGACTCGCAGACGATCACCCAACCGCAAACTCTCAATCGCTAAATAACGACGGCATAATACCATTTCATCATAGAGCGACACTTCACCAGTCGATTGCAAACTCGCGCGAAATAAAGCCGATAAATCCTCAACGACCACACCCGCACGGCGACTATCAATTTCAATCAAAGACAATAAAGTATTCATTGAATTAAACAAAAAATGCGGCCTAATTCTCGCCTGTAAAGTATCCAAACGCGCCGAAAGTTCTGCCCGCTCACGCACCACCAACCGCTCACGCATATAGAGATAATGCAAAAACACACCACCCGCAATCAAGGTCAGTAACAGATGGTGCAACACACTCTGCCACATCTGCTCTGAGTCATCAGGTAACAAATGCATCAAGACTAAAAGTTGATTCACAATCATGGTGTACAGCACCACAATAAATCCTGCAATCGCCAAACACACCAACGCTGCTCGAATGCGCTGCATTTTTATTAACTGTGGACGAAAACGATCAGCAACTAGCGCAAAACTCACTGCAACCCAACTCATAAATAGCGAGTAAACAAAAAGTTTTTCCCAAGAAAAATGCTGCGACAAACTCACTGGGACAAGTGCAGAAAAGAGTGCTAACAAATTGGTAATAATCAACAAACGCAACAGAACATCTGCCTGCGAAAAACGCGGTAAAAAGAACGTATAGTCTTTATCAATTTGAGCATGTGTCATGTGCGGCTTATTAACCTGTTTGAGTTGACCTGTTTAAGAGTTGAATTTGCTATACTTGCACTTATTTTGCGTTTTCGACCTAACAATGACCCTACCTGTGAATACTTCTGCCATGAATAGTAACACCGATCAATCAAATGAATCTTCAGGAATGTGGGGCGGTCGCTTTACAGAAGCCACCGACGCCTTTGTTGCTGAATTTACCGCATCTGTGCAATTTGACCAACGTCTATATCGTCAAGACATTCAAGGTTCGATTGCTCATGCCACCATGCTTGCATCTGTTGGCGTCCTAACCAATGCCGAACGCGATGACATTATCCAAGGCTTAACTAGCATTTTGGCGGATATCGAAGCAGGTCGTTTTGAATGGCGCGTTGATCTGGAAGATGTTCACATGAATATTGAACATCGCCTAACCAACATGATCGGCATTACAGGTAAAAAACTTCATACAGGTCGCAGCCGTAACGATCAAGTGGCGACCGACATTCGCCTCTACTTGCGCGATGAAATTGATCAATTGATGCAGCTCTTGGCAAAGCTCGAACATGGCATTTTGACGCTCGCAAGTGCGCATACTGACACAATCATGCCAGGTTTCACCCATTTACAAACTGCACAGCCTGTGACGTTTGGTCATCACTTATTGGCGTGGTTTGAGATGTTATTACGCGATGGCGAACGCTTGATTGATCTGCGTCGTCGTGTGAATCGCTTACCACTTGGTTCTGCGGCGCTGGCAGGAACAACCTACCCAATTAATCGTGAATACACTGCACAATTATTGGGCTTTGAAGCCGTCTGTGAAAACTCACTCGATGCGGTTTCGGATCGTGATTTTGCGATTGAATTTACCAGTGCAGCAGCACTGATCATGATGCACTTATCACGCATCAGTGAAGAATTGGTGTTATGGACTTCAGCGCAATTCCGCTTTGTGCAAATTCCAGATCGCTTCTGTACTGGCTCATCAATCATGCCGCAAAAGAAAAATCCTGACGTGCCAGAACTCATTCGCGGTAAAAGTGGTCGTGTCTATGGCGATCTTATGAGCTTACTCACGCTCATGAAAGGTCAACCGCTCGCCTACAACAAAGACAATCAGGAAGACAAAGAGCCGTTGTTTGATGCGATTGATACTGTGCGTGGCAGCTTGTTGGCATTCGCCGATATGATTCCTGCACTTGTGCCGAATATCGAAGTGATGAAAGAAGCTGCGTTACGCGGTTTCTCTACTGCAACCGATTTGGCGGATTATCTGGTTAAGAAAAATATTCCATTCCGCGATGCACATGAAATCGTCGGCAAAGCAGTTGCGCTCGGTGTGCGTGAGAATCGTGATTTGTCTGAGTTATCGCTTGCTGAATTGCAACAGTTCTCCAGCCTCATTACTGAAGATGTATTTGCCGTGTTGACCTTGTCAGGTTCGGTAGCTGCACGTAATCACTTGGGCGGAACTGCGCCAAATCAGGTGAAGGCAGCGATTGGACGTGCTGAAAGTCGATTGAAGGCGTTGCTTGGATAAATCGATCTACGTGAAATAATAGACCTTTGTATTCATGCCAAAGGTCTATTTTACATTCAAGGAATCTAAAATGAAGAATATCTATAAAAACAAAATCTTCCCTATCGTTTTAGATCATGTCATGCAATTCGATGACTTCACGGCAGCACGCCAGAAGCTACTGTCGCAAGTTTCTGGACATGTTGTTGAGATTGGATTTGGAACGGGGCTTAATTTACCGTTCTATGGTGGTGGTGTATTAAGCCTGACATCTGTAGATCCGAATGAAAGTCTAAATCAACTCGCCAAACAGCGAATCTCAAGCGTCAAATTCCCCGTTACTCATCGTCAACTCAGCGCAGAGCATCTGCCTTTTGCCGACAACTCAATTGATGTAGTCGTATCCACTTGGACGTTATGCAGCATTCCTGATGTCAAAATGGCTCTTGCTGAAATCAAACGTGTTTTGAAACCGAATGGATCTTTCTATTTTGTGGAACATGGATTATCGCCAAAACCACAACTCGCCAAATGGCAAAATCGCCTGACGCCGGTACAAAAAATCATTGGCGATGGCTGTCATCTAAACCGTGATATGAAGCAACTGATCGAGCAAAGTGGTCTAACGATTGTTCAGTGCGAGCAATTTGATGCACGAAAATTACCAAGTCTTATGTCGTGGATGACGCTTGGGCAAGCTAAAAAATTATGATGAAAAAAATCCTGATCGCTTTAATTACGCTGATCACATTAATCATTTTACTTTTCATTTTCCAAGAAATTATAGATCAACCAAGCCCCCAAAGACTCGCAGCGATGGGCATGCAAAGCTGTAGCTACTATATACAAGAAAATCACATTACTAATAAAGACTTAGATGGTAGCTGTCAGGCTATGATCTCAGATATTCGATATGAAAAAGACGGTGAAATCGCTTTGTATAACCAGAAATATCAGTTATACCTGACATATACCCCTAAAAATACCAACGGAAAGATCGAATGGCTCTGTCGAGGAGAGCCTAAAAAATATTTTCCAAAACAATGTAGGTGATCAATTCGCAATTAGTGATTAGCGCGCACTTCGCACCAATAACATAACGTCACAAAAACAACATCACATAGAATCAGCCAAATCCCACTCTGCAATCGGCTCATATTCTGAACCTTCTGGACTGAGCCGTGAGCGCACCAACGCCAACCTCTCCGCGCGCCACTCTAACACTGGCCAAATCGGCAACGCAGCTTCATGACGTTTCAATCTTCGCGCAAGCGTGACATGAGGTTTAAATCGCTGTTTCTCAACCTCAAATCCAGCCATTTGCAATCCAGTGCCTAAATGACCGACTAACCGTGTCAGCGCAGCAGGTTCTTCATCAGCACGCAAACACGCAAGATCAGCCTTACTCCAACATTCAATCTTGTTGAAGCGGAGTGCTATCGGTTCGCGCGCAACATCCGCGCCCAGCCGACTTAATACTCCGACCCGATCAGCAGAAATATTTCCTAAGAAATGTAATGTTAAATGTAAATTCGCAGCGGGCTGAGGTTTTCCACCTAGCGTATTGATGATGGGCTGAGTGGCGTAAACCCACTCCATTTGAGTTGCGGTATCAGGTAAAAGCGCAAAGAATAATCGCATTATTTTTGGTCTAGGAAAAAGGAAAGTCTAGACAACCTAAAGGCATATTATGGCATGAATAAGTGTGAAATTCAGCCAACACGATTGAATTCAAATTGAAGAAATTTTACTAAGGAGTTGCAACATCCTCGGCATGTTTTATAGTCACATGCTTAAGTCGATTTGCATAACGCTGCGCCAGCACTGCACACACCATCAGCTGCAATTGATGAAACAACATCAGCGGTAAAACCAGCATTCCAATCGGATGCCCCGCAAATAAAACCTTCGCCATCGGAATCCCACTGGCTAAACTTTTTTTAGATCCGCAAAACACAATCGTGATTTCGTCTTCTTTATTGAAGCCCAATAATCGACTGCCGAATGTCGTGATCAACATCATAATCGCCAGCAGAATCGCGGAAACAAGCGCCACACCAACCAATGCAGGCAAAGGTAATTGATGCCATAAACCTTCGTTTACCGCTTCACTAAACGCCGTATAAACCACAAGCAAAATCGAACCCTGATCGACGATCTTCACCAAAATCGGATGACGTTGAATCCAACCATAAATCCAGCGGCGTGCAATTTGACCTGCAATAAACGGAACCAACAACAATAAAATAATCTGCATCACCGCCGAACCAGAATCAATTCCTCCGGATCCAGAATGTGGCATCACCAGTAAACCCACCAAAAGCGGCGTAATAAAAATCCCGATCAAACTCGATGCAGAAGCACTACAGACTGCGGCAGGAATATTGCCATGTGCGACCGATGTGAAGGCAATTGACGACTGCACGGTAGAAGGCAGCACACAAATATATAAAAAACCAAGATATAGCGCAGGCGTGACCAAAGGTTCTAATAATGGACGTAGCACAACACCGAAAATGGGAAACAACACAAACGTCGCAGCCAAAACAGTTAAATGCAAGCGCCAATGCGTCAATCCAGCCAACGCCGCTTCTCGTGATAATTTTGCACCATGCAGAAAAAATAATAGGCTGATCGCCACATTGGTAAGCGTATTAAAACCCGATGCAACCACGCCCTGACACGGTAATATGCTTGCCAAGATCACACAAGCAATCAACATTAACGTAAAATTATCAGGCAAAAAACGCGGTCGTTTCATCATCTATTCAACATCTCTTTTTAATCACTAGTAGCGAAACGCTATCACCACAATTTTTATGACCACTCCTGACGTGGCACATCTAAAGATTGCCCTGTGATTCCTTGACTATCACTGCCAATCAGATACAGATATGCAGGCATGATTTGTTCTGGCGCTGGCAAGGTCAATGGATTTTCCTGAGGGAACGCAGATGCACGCATGCTGGTACGCGTTGCGCCTGGATTCAGGCAATTAAAACGAATACTTGTCGTATGAGACAACTCACTCGCTAGCATCGAACTTAAACCTTCAATCCCTTGCTTTGAGATCGCATACGCACCCCAATTTGCCCGAACCTTACGCCCTACACTACTGGTGGTAAAAATCACTGACGCATCATCTGATTGACTCAACAATGGCAACAACGCTTGAGTCAACTGAAAAGGGGCACGCAAATTCACACTCATCACTTCATCCCATGTTTCAGGATCATAGGACTCTAGCGGCATGATCGGACCTAGCAATGCTGCATTATGCAAAATGCCATCTAAGCGCCCTTCTTTCTTCTCAATCGTGCGCAACAACGACAAATAATCATCGAGCTTAGCATGAGACAAATTCAAAGGTAACAATGCAGGCTCAGGGCTACCCTGCTGAACAATCTCATCATAAACAGCTTCGAGTTTGCTCAACGTACGTCCCAGTAATAAAACCGTCGCACCATGTTTTGCGTATGCCAACGCCGCAGCACGACCAATACCATCACCCGCGCCCGTCACAAGAATTACGCGATTTTTCAACAAATCTGGTTCCGCTTGATACGTCGATAAGTCAATGGGGAGATACATCACATATTCCTTTTTAATCAGTTTTATCTTGTAAATCAAATATGAAATACATCAATACTTATAAGAATATATAAATCTTTTGACATCTTCATGAATGATTCATTGCAAAATCAAATTTTAAGCAACGTCTTTAACTCTATTGGTTGCTGGATAATAAAATCCGCATGCCAGCTTGCCAAATCAGCAGCAAGCTCAGGTGTCAAATATCCATACGCCGCAAGTACCGTTTTCATTCCTGCCGCACGTCCTGCGTCAATATCACGCGGATGATCACCCACATAAATAATATGCTCAGGTGCAACCCCAATGTGCTTTGCTGCCAGATACATCGGCTCTGGATCAGGTTTAGTATGCTTTACATCATCAGGACAGACCAAGACCGCACAACGCTGGCTCAAATCCAGCGCATCTAGCAAAGCAACCGACAAACTTCTTGGTTTATTGGTCACGATTCCCCACGGAATCTGCCGCGCTTCCAAATCAAGCAGTACCTCATCCATACCATCAAATAATGCTGTATGTACCGCAATATTCTCAGCATAACGCCGCAAAAACTCATTGCGATAGCCCGTCAACTCAGGACTATCATCACTCAGTTCTGGATGAAATAAACGAACCATCGCTTTAGAACCTTCAGATACACGTACCCGAATTTCATCCTCTGCAAGTGGCTCTACATTTGCCTCAACGCAAAGCTCTTTAATAATTCTCACAAAATCTGGTGCGGTATCAATCAACGTACCATCCAGATCAAACAACACCGCCTCAACATGACTTAATCCACTCATTGCATCACTTCACTGTACAATTTTGCGAGTGGAGAGCATGTAGTTCACATCGACATTGGGTGCTAACCAGTAATGTTGCGTCAACGGATTAAAATGCAAACCAGTCATCTCTTGTAAAGTCAGATTTGCATCACGCGCAAAGCCGACCAACTCTGATGGGCGAATAAATTTCTTATAATCATGCGTCCCACGCGGCAACATACGCAGCACGTATTCCGCACCAATAATGGCAAATAAATAAGACTTCGGATTACGATTGATCGTCGAAAAAAACACATGACCATTCGGTTTGACCAAGCGCATGCAGGCACGAACAATTGAAGATGGATCAGGAACATGCTCAAGCATTTCCATACACGTCACGACATCGAATTGTTCTGGCATTTGTTCCGCTAATTCTTCAACTGGAATCTGGCGATATTCAATACCTTGCACGTTATTTTGTTCAGCATGTAGACGACCCACCGACAACGGTGCCAGCCCCATATCAATACCCAATACGTTCGCACCACGTCGTGCCATAGACTCAGCCAAAATACCACCACCGCAGCCCACATCCAGCACACGCTTACCAGTCAACCCCGTCGCCGCGTCCACACGGTCACTGATCCAGTTTAAGCGTAAAGGATTGATCTGATGCAACGGACGAAACTCAGAATTTGGATCCCACCATTTCGAAGCCAATGCTTCAAACTTTGCAATTTCTTGGTCATCGACATTGTGGGCCTTGTTCTGGGCATTGCTTAATGCTGAATCTGTTGCTGCTTCTAAAGTCATGATCTGTAAACTCTTCCTACGTCTTAGATATCTGATGCGTTAATAGAGAACTATGGTGCTAGTACTTTTGTTGCTCGTTAATGTTGAAGCTGACGACATATCGCTAAGTGTAAAACAAAAAGCACCAGAACAAACCTGTTCTCATCAAACTTCCTCCACAGATTCACACTCTGTGCCAAGAAATTCACAGACACACTACTGAAATTTTCTGATGATTGTCCTATGTTACGCTTGTAAATCAGTTGATGATACGTTGCAATATGAGCGCTGAAGCGTTTGCAACCGCATTTTTCCAGCTTCTGTATCATTTCTGCCGTCATCCCAGTATTCAAGAACCAAGGATGTAAAGGATATTTCATGACCATCTCGTTAAGCCGCACTTTTAAAAGTACTCTTTTTGCTGCAATCGCAGCACTCACGTTTTCTAGCGTTTCAAACCTCGCAAACGCCGCGGACAATTACGTCGCAGGCAAAGACTACCGCGTCATCGCTAAACCAGGTCCGCTAGATAAACCCAACCAAATCGAAGTCCGTGAATTCTTTTGGTATGGCTGCCCTCATTGCTTCCGCTTGGATCCATTCGTCTCTCAATGGCTAAAAACAAAACCTGCCGATGTAAATTTTATTCGCACACCAGCAGCATTGAATCCAGTATGGGAACAAAACGCGCGTGGTTTCTATGCAGTGGAACTGCTCGGCAAACAAACTGAAGCAATTCATCATGCGCTATTTACCACGATCCATGACCCTCTGAATCCAAAACAGATTTTTGATCAGGCTTCATTGGCATCTTTTTATGGCAGTCAAGGTATTGATGCAAACAAGTTCAATGGTCTCTACAATTCTTTCGCCGTGAGCGGAAAAATTGCTGAATCGAAAAAACTCGCGATGCAATACCAACTTGAAGGTGTTCCTGCACTGGTTGTTGACGGAAAATACGTCGTAAGTGGTGAAAACGGCGATGCACTGAAAGTCGTAAACTTCCTGATTGAAAAAGAACGTAAAGCAGGCGCAGTTAAGAAGTAAAACTTCCAACCGCTATCAAAAAAGAAAGCCGCTAACAGAGATGTGAGCGGCTTTCTTATAAAAGAAACAATGGATATTAAGGGTAATCTCACCTTAACCATGAAAAGAGGCTAATACCACCAATCTCATCCGTTTTTAACCATCCAAATCCAGCCGCAATTAGAAGGAAACCAAACAACATTTCCAGTAATCGCCAATATTTATTAGATTGAATGACTTGGCCATCTTTTGAAATCGCGATACATCGCTTAAGAATCTTCGTTTCCTGAACATCGACTGCATCCCCATCACGAAGTCCTGAATACGCAGCATAACCAACAGTACATGATGATAGGCGGCCACCAACAAAGTGCAGCGTATATTCTGTGTCACCAATATTATTGCCTGTCCTATTATTTTGAGTGTTATAGACGTGAGTGGAGTGAAGATCGATTTTGAGAGACTCTATTTTTGTTGGAAAAAATGTATCTAATAAAAGAACCATCCCACCGATTAAAAATG
Source organism: Gammaproteobacteria bacterium (assembly GCA_028868515.1). Lineage (GTDB taxonomy): Bacteria > Pseudomonadota > Gammaproteobacteria > Pseudomonadales > Moraxellaceae > Aquirhabdus. The sequence goes on along the minus strand of JAGWUI010000012.1, from coordinate 18,772 downwards.
CTAACCGTAATAATGTATTTAACATCTCTGCCTGCCTGTGTCTTACTGCACGTTAAGCACTAATGTACTCTATTCTCATTAAAACCTCATGAGTTTTAATGCTCTATTGTCAATCATAAAATGTGTATATGCAGCAGAAATGAATTTCTCGTTTTACTTTAAGAGTATCTTCTCAGGTTTACTGTGCCAATTCGACACGCCGCGATTCAGCAATTGTGCTTGACGTGTCGCACGCTGGATTAATTGTTCTTGTTGTTCAGCCAAAGGCGTTTCTTCATCAAACAAATGCAATGTAATCCACGTCATTGCCCAAGAAAATGACAGATTCACCAATATCTCTGACACAATCGTTAAATCAGCAAGCTCTAATGATTTAAATGCAGGCAGTTTCCGCAAATCTTCCGCCATATCTACTGAAAAGAAACGAACTTCTTTATCAATCGCTCGACGTACCACAACCGAGCCGCCCCAGCGCTCTCGAACTAAAAAAGCCCACTGATTAGGTTGCTTCTCGATTGCGGCAAAAAATCGTTCGACACTTCCGCGCGTAGTAGATGCAATAGATACAGACTGAGATGCCGAAAAGGCAAAACCCTCGCGCAGACTCATGCGTAAACGATGCAAATTACCAGAAACATAATCGACTAAATCTGCGCCCAACTCATCCATATCTTGAAAATGACGATAGAACGCTGTCGGAACCAGACCTGCCTCACGCGCAACTTCACGCAAACTGATCGTGCCAAAAGATCGCCCACCCTCACTACTCAGCGTCAATGCAGCATCAAGCAATGCTTGTCTGCTCTGCTGCTTGCGCTCGTCGCGTAAAGACATAGGCGAATCATCCAACCATTAAAAATAAGAAAAACAAAGAATAAAACAGTAAAACAAAATTGAAGAACTCAAGTTTAACAAATTCACGTCTACGCTAAAAATAAATTTAATAAAATTTCAGTGTACAAGTGTTGACTAAAATTAAAAATCACGTATATTAGTGTACAAGTGTTCACAAACATTACAACCGTACACAAATGTTACATACGTTCACTTAACAGAATTCGCTTCAAATTTGATCTTAAATCCACCCTAGAGGGTTAAGCCATGCAAGCTACACTAACAACAAATACATTCAGCGCAAAACCAAACGCCTACAAACCTCATTGGGTTCGTGAAGATTTCGTTGACTTCGTTCTCGCACAAGTCAACCCACTATGGACAATGAAACGCACGATGGCGCGTATTGAAAATATCGAATATATCGAAGACGACATGGTCAAAATTACCTTGTCGACCAATCACTTTTTGAATCGTCGTTTCAAGACTTATCAAGCTGGCCAATTCATTATGGTCAATGTCAGCATCGCTGGTGTGCGTCATCAACGTGCTTACAGCTTGGTTAGCACACCAGAACAATATGCCAAAGATGGCAAACTCGTCATCGGTGTAAAAAGACAAGGTCGTGTTTCTAACTACCTCGCTAAACAAGCCAAGATCGGTGATGCGTTAGAAATTACCCCAGCATCTGGTGAGTTCTTGCTGAACTCTTGTGCAAACCCTAGCTTGTTCATCTCTGCAGGAAGTGGCATCACACCAATCGTACCGATGATCAAAACCTCACTTGAAAGCTCAAAACTTCCTGTGACTTTGATCTATTACTCACGTGATCCAGCATTTCGCCAAGAACTTGAAACATTAGCGATTATGCATCCACATTTCAGCCTACATATCATCGTTGATTCAGCTGAAAAACCAGCGTTCTTTGATGTAGAAACTCTCGATCGCTTATGTCCAGATGCAGCAACACGCGACACCTATGTTTGTGCAGCACCTGGCTTAATGAAGGCGACCCGCGAAATTTGGGCTGAACGTGGCTGGTCAGCAAAAATGCGCCAAGAAAGCTTTTTGCCAATCAAGATTGATGAAAATGCAGAAGCTCAACCTGTGAACTTCCGCCGCAGCCAGCGCGAATTTGAAGCTAAAGGTAACTTGCTTGCCTCTGCTGAAGCGGCAGGATTAACACCTGCTTATGGTTGCCGCATGGGTGTATGCAACGCATGTGTCTGTACCAAAGTTTCAGGTGCTGTCCGTAATCAAGTGACAGGCGAAATCAACGATCAAAACAATGTCCAGATCAAACTCTGTGTCAACGCTGCAATTAGTGAAGTCGTGATTGACCTATAAATACTGACGCTAATTTATCGAACTGATTGTTGATCAAACTAATTTAAAAGAGAGAATAACCATGAGTACATTACAACCTGAAGTACGTTTTGTGAAAAAAAGCCGTGTATTGACTCCAGAAGAAGTCGCTGAATTTGGTCGTCGTATCGATGAACTCCGTGATCGCACACGTGCAAAAGTGGGTGTAGAAGACTCTAAATACATTTATGGCGTACGTAATTTCGTTCGTTATACCGAAATTGCAAGCCGCGCCATGCTGATGTTTGGCGGTTGGATTCCACCTGTATGGTTACTCGCAACAGGCATGTTAGGTGTTTCCAAGATTGTTGAAAACATGGAACTGGGTCATAACGTCATGCACGGCCAATTTGACTGGATGAATGATCCAAGTTTGAACGGCGCAAACTACGACTGGGATACTGTATGTTCTGGTGAAGATTGGAAACATACCCATAACTTCATGCACCATACTTATACCAATATCATCGGCAAAGACCATGACATCGGTTACGGCGTACTTCGCATGACCGAAGAACAAGAATGGAAACCACGCAACTTGGGCAACATTCCTATGGCAATCACGCTGATGCTGGGCTTTGAATGGCTATTGGCACTACAAAACATGCACTTTGAAGACTTTATGGATGGCAAAGCCAGCCTCAAACAAGTTATTGCAAAAGGTGGCAGTTTTGGTAAAAAAGCGGTGCGTCAATTCACCAAAGACTACATCCTTTTCCCAGTGATTGCAGGACCAATGTTCTTGCCTGTTTTGGCAGGTAACTTTGTTGCAAACTTGATCCGTAACGTTTGGGCATTCGCGATTATTTTCTGTGGTCACTTCACAGAAGACGTCGAAATGTTTGAAGACAAAGGGGATCAAGAAACTAAAGCAGAATGGTATCTACGCCAACTCAAAGGCTCAAGTAACATCAGTGGTGGTAAAATTTTAGACTTTATGTCTGGCAATCTTAGCCATCAAATTGAACATCACATGTTCCCTGATATGCCAGCGAATCGTTATCGTGAAATGGGCATTGAAGTTCAAGCGATCTGTGCTGAGTTTGGTCAACACTACAACAAAGCGAGCTTTGGCACTCAAATGGCTGGCGTAGTAAAACGTATTGCGATCCATTCTTTACCGAATGAAACCATGCTCAACATCCGCACAACGCTAAAACGTCAAGCAGCAAAAGGTGGTATCACTGGTAAAGTATTTGCGCGTTTAGCCAGAGCAACTGAACTTGCACCAGTCTAATCAGCTACATCTAGGCTGACTGACCAATCCAAAAACTCTTTAGTTTTCACCACTGTTAAACCGACCTTTAGCAGTGGTTTTTTGTTTTAAAAATAACTATCAGAATAAAACTTAGCCACTAAGACGCTTGAATATAATCGGATGATCAAAAGCAGTTTTGCCATAAGGTTGCTGAGGCATCACCAAAGGACAACTCTTAGACACTCGGATTCCTTTGAGGAAAGCACGACGGATCAGCCCTGCGGCATTCGCCTTAGCCACTTGCTTGGCATGGCGGTCTGCCCCACTCAACTTTCTGACCCAGCTTCTAAACGGAAGAACACTCTCCGTTGTACTTCGGATTGCTCCTACAGCTTGGTTATTTGCTTCTTCAAGGGCACGTTCATACAACGTTGGATCACTGCTACGTCCTGTTTGATCTGAACCTAATGCGGTATCCAACTCATGAATATTGTCATCTAAAGCCTCACAGCTCTGATCGGTTGGCACAAGATAAGGTGCAATCTCAGCTTCAACAAGAATCGATGGAATACCTTCTTGTACAAGATTAAGGTCGTTGAAAGGCGCTTCCACAGCATCAATATACCGTGACTGCTTATGTGGCGTGACACACGCCGAGAGTAATAGCGCAAACAAGACTAACGTCGATTGGCGCCCAATATGAATCCATTGATGATAGCCATATGCCTGCATTTTGTTCCTGTGACAACTTGTCACGCTCCTTGGATTGCAGTTTTTTCATCTTCATAGCTGTTTAATTCACTTTCTCCAACAGCTATTTCGTACTCTACCAATAACATATTTTTTATGATTATGGTCTGGTTTATTTGCAACCAATGTTTTTTAGTTGTAATGATTTATTGTTTTTTGCCGAATGCATTATTCAAATCAAAATCTTTATCTACGAAGATGCGACTCCTTACTCATCATTTAATGCACATTCAGCATTGTGAGGATCTGATTTACAACGAATATTTTTCAGCAAGTGCATCATTTCTTTGTCATAAATCCCTTCATTGGTCATTTCTATTCGAGTGCTACGCATCAGCACTTGATTCGCTTGTTGGTCGGCAGGTGAAATATTAATCCAGTACTTATTATCGACACTTCTCTCCGAACTTTCGATAAATCGGAAAGCTGTACCGAGCTGAGAGTAAATATAATCTCGGATTTTCTGGTTGACTTCAGGATTAGGTAGTTTGCTTTTATGCACCACAAATGCCGCCGTAACCTCAGCCAGTGGAGAACGAATCACACCACCTTGAACAGTTCCATCTGCTGCGGTCATACCTTTGGCAAGCTCAAAGGGTTTAAAGACTACTGCTGGCGCACTGAGCACATCGACTTTACGTGTATTAAACGCATCAGCAACTGTCGCCAAATCCACAGGGACAATTTGTGCGCCTACCTTCTGGGCCACTTTACTTGCTGACTTTTCCACACTCAGGACGGCAACTTTTTTGCCTTTCATTTTGTTCAGCGTATCAATCCGACGATCATTAACCATCATATATGCTGGGCCAATCGGAATCAGTCCTAAAACTTCATAATCACCTTTGGACATTTTCGGTGCGAGCGCTTTACTCGACAAAACTTGCAATGCAATTCCCAAATCCTTAGTGCTCGACAACGCGCCAATCGCATCCAGACTTCCAGTAAACGAATTAAATTCACGAGCCCGCAAACTACTCATCAAAGCGCCGTCACAACGACCTGCTTTAAAGTCATCGACCACAAGCGTTTCATTAGTATAGATTTTAAGATCGATTGGGTTATTCACCCCGAAACGCGGAGCTTGCAATGCGTAATCTTTGGCATAGTTATATGCATAGCCATTTTGACCAATCGGATCGTAAATGCACATCGTCAACTTATTATCAACAGCATGGGCTGTATTGAGGCTAAAACCGATGAGTAGCGCTGTCGTGAGCATTCTTTTCATGAAGATTTTCCTAATTCAGCACAATCTTTTTATATGATTTGAGTGTAAGACTCGTTTGAATTGTATTGTAGTCTGGAAAATTATTATTTGCATTGAATTATTAAAGATATAAATTACAGATAGTTAATCCAGTTGAAAGACAACTATGCTGTTGATCATGATTTGAAATTGCTCGTGTTCAGACTAAGCGGCGAAGTAACAAGCTTAAATTAATCCCAACTTATGCGAAGACAATAGCTTTACTGATCACCACTTCCTAGGCTGTTTAAACTGCTTTGAGCTAGGCAATATCGCCTTAAAAATACGAGAAACCAAGAAAAACACACAGAAAAAGGCAAATAAAATAAGAGCGATAATAAAAAATAGTAGAAAAAGAGATAAAACAACAACACCTATGATGGGTGCACGAACATGATCAATACCTGCAACTTCCATGAATGCAGGAAAAAGTGTATTCACACAATAATATTCCCACGGGGGTATAACACATATTAGGAATACTACTAGCACCAATTTAACTAAAATAGGAAGCTCACGTAGCTGTTTTTCAGGGGTATTGTCTAGCATTGTTGAACTCTCTAGTTTTACTATTTATATAATAAATTATTCTTAATAAATTCAATATTTAAAAAATTATGCATCTCTTTTAGCAAGCGTAACATAAGTTTTAACCATCCTACACAGGGTTATATATTTTTATAATCAGCTGAAATTAATCATCCAAATCCCTATCTTTAAACTTCTTCTCTTGCTTAAACCGTTCTTCCGCCTCAACTAAATGACTGACCAAAATATGCGACACGACATTGATCCCAATCCCTGCAAATAACGCAGGTAACACATACAGTGCAAATGAAATTTCATCAATCAAGATGGCATCATCAGCAGTAACAGCTCGCTTAATTTCTCCTGCAAGACTATGCAGCAAATAAAAATCGACACCTGCAATCATCACCAGCGTGATACCGAAAAGTAGTACCGCTAAACGAGAAATGGCGCGCTTCATCATCAGCACGCCATAAATACAAAACGGTAAAACAATTGAAAAAACAATCAACAACCAAAATCTGATTTCAGTGAAAACCGTATTGGAGACAACCATTTTTTATAGACCTAACAGGCTAAATCCCAATTAAGAGAGCTTAACTCCACTCACTCCTGCTGGTGTTACCTTCGCAATCTCTACTTCAAACACGATATTGCGCCCTGCTAATGGATGATTGAAGTCCACTTCAACCTTATCATCATTGACCGCCTTCACCACGCCAGCCAGCGTACCGCCACCTTTGTCCTGAAACTCCATCATCGTACCAACTTGAGGACGATCATCTCCAGCCTTCACAAACTGAACTGTGTCAAAGAACTGGACGTTCTCTGGATTCCACGGACCAAATGCATCTTCTGGTGGCAAATGCACAGTACGACGATCACCAGCGCGTAAGCCGAGTAGAGCCTTCTCGAAACCTTCGAGCAAATTACCATCGCCGATGACAAGACTGACAGGCTCTGGATAACTGCGCGTATTATCAATCTCTATCCCATTTTCCAGCGCGACCGAAAAATGCAGAGCAACTTGTGAACCTTGCGCTATACGCGTGTCATCATTTGGATTGGTAAATGTGGTGAGAGTCTGTGTCATGATCAATCTGCTGTATCGCTGTTCTGGCTAGTGTTTTTGGCTTGGCGAATCTTATCCAAAAACAACATATCAATAATAAGAAAAATAGTGCCGAGCGTAATCGCACTATCGGCAATGTTAAATGCTGGGAAATAGTGGTTATTATAATAAACGCTAATAAAATCGACCACATAACCTAAAGATACGCGATCAATCAAATTGCCAACCGCACCACCTAACACGAGAGCAATACCCGCAGCGAGAATTGAAGCATGTTTTGGAAGGCGCAATAACCAGCCGACAAAAACGATTGATACCACAACCGCTAAACCCGTAAATAAATAACGCTGCCAACCGCCTGCATCAGATAAAAAACTAAATGCCGCGCCGTGATTATGTAGTAACGTCCAATCTAAACACGGAAAAACCGACTTCGCTTCGCCATAGGTCAAATGCGCGGATGCAATCTGCTTAGTCCATTGATCAAGCAAAATCGCCAGTACACTCAAACCCAGCCACGCGATATTCACAGGGCGCAGAGTCTTTGACGCATTAGGCACAGATTTATTAGGTGCAGAATTAGGTGCAGAATTAAGCATAGTGACGCACCTCACCCGAACCATCCACATTTTCAACACAACGTGCACATAAATCAGGATGATGCGGCGTTAAACCTACATCGCTACGAATATGCCAGCAACGCGCACATTTGATGCCTTCTGCCGCAGAAACGTATGCATGCAGACCACTTAACTCAGTAGCCTCACCTTCACCCACACCGTTGTGATTCAGTTCGACATCACTGACGATCAAGACAAAGCGTAGCTCATCTTTGAGCTTCGCCAACACGTTATAAATATGTGGTTCTGCCCAGATTTGTACTTTTGCCGAAAGATTTGCACCAATCGTCTTGCTCGCACGCGCATTTTCGATCAATTTATTGATCGCTGACTTCACATTGAGAATGGTCAGCCACTCTTCCTCGCTAATGCCATTCGCATCGGCTTGTTGCGTAGCCACGGGAATATCATACCATTCTGTCGTAAATACATATTTATCAGCAGGATTTGCTGAGTTTTTCGGAATTTCTTGCCACGCTTCTTGCGCAGTAAATGTCAGGATCGGGCTCATCCAGCGTACAAACGCATGCACCAAATGATATAGCGCGGTTTGAGCAGAACGACGCGCAACAGAATCTGCTTTGGTCGTGTATTGACGATCTTTGATAATATCTAAATAAAAACCACCTAGATCACTGGTACAGAACGCGACCAATTGGCTACAAACCTGATGAAAACTCATCTCATCATAAGCCGCTTGAATCGTTTTTTGTACAGCAGCCGCACGATTCAGAATGAACTGATCAAGTGCAATCATCTGCTCGACAGGAACCATATCGGTTGCAGGATTGAAGCCATTTAAGTTTGCAAGCAAAAAACGCAAAGTATTGCGAATACGACGATAGCCGTCGGTTGTGCGGTTAAAAATTTCTTTACCCGCAGTCATTTCATAGCGGTAATCACTGGATGCAACCCAGAAGCGTACACCGTCCGCGCCGAGGTCTTTGATGACGTCTTGTGGCGTGATGATATTGCCGAGTGACTTCGACATCTTGCGACCATTCACATCGACCACAAAACCATGCGTCAATACTTTTTTGAATGGTGCTGTCTTCTCAATCGCCAAACCTGTCAGCAGTGATGTTTGGAACCAACCACGATGCTGGTCGGAACCTTCCAAATACATGTCCGCAGGGAAAGCCAATTCAGCGCGTTGTTGCAACACACAATAATGCGTCACGCCCGAATCAAACCACACGTCGAGCGTATCAGTCGCTTTATTATATTGCGCTGCATCCGCACCGATGAGATCGGCAGCTTCGGCTTTAAACCACGCATCCACGCCACCTTGCTCAATCAACACGGCGACTTTTTCAATCAAGCTTTCGGTAGCTGGATGAAGTGCGCCCGTATCTTTGTGAATAAAGAATGGAATCGGCACGCCCCATGTCCGCTGGCGTGAAATACACCAGTCAGGACGGCCGTCAATCATCGCTTCGATACGATTTTGACCCCAATCTGGAATCCACTCGACCTTCGGAATCGCAGCCATTGCGTCTGTACGCAGACCTTGTTTTTCCATGCTAATAAACCACTGTGGCGTCGCACGGAAAATAATCGGGGTTTTATGACGCCAGCAATGTGGATAGCTATGTTGAATTGCCACATGCGCCCACAGCTTACGATCCAGCTTGAGCTGCTCGATAATCAGTGGATTCGCTTTATAGATGTGTTGCCCTGAGAAAACCGCAGCTTCAGGCAAATACACACCACTACCACTCACTGGGTTTTCAACTTTCAGGCTGTATTGCAAACCCACTTTATAGTCGTCTACACCATGACCTGGCGCGGTATGCACTGCACCAGTACCACTGGCATCAGAAACATGCTCACCCAAAATCACAGGCACTTGGCGATCCATGATCAATGGGTGCTGTAGGCTTAAATGCTCTAATACCGAACCTTGGAATGTTGCTAATACTTTAGGAGATTGCAACCCATAACGCTCTGTCGCCTCGCCTGCCAATTTGCTGGCTAGAATCAGTGCAATGGTCTTGTCTTCCGATTGGACTTCAACGAGTTGGTATTCCAAATCTGCATTGAGCGCAACCGCTTGGTTTGCAGGCAATGTCCATGGCGTTGTCGTCCAGATCACGACATCAACTGGTGTTTTGACTTCCACGCCAATGCGTTTCGACAAATCCGCCAAATCGACCACGGAAAAACCAACATCAATCGCATCGGATTTTTTGTCTTGGTATTCCACTTCCGCTTCAGCAAGCGATGAACCACAGTCCAAACACCAATTCACAGGTTTCATGCCAGCTTGGACATGACCTGCATTGACTATCTTACCTAACGCACGAACGGTATTCGCTTCTTGTGCAAAGTTCATCGTCAGGTATGGATTATGCCAATCACCTAAAACGCCTAAGCGTTCAAAATCTTTTTTCTGTAATTCAACTTGGCTGGCGGCGTATTCACGGCACAATTCACGGAATTTAGTTGCATCCACTTTGACGCCAACTTTGCCGACTTTTTCTTCAACTTTTTGTTCGATTGGCAAGCCGTGACAGTCCCAACCTGGCACATAAGGCGCGTCGAAACCAGACAAGGTTTTACTTTTTAAGATGATGTCTTTTAGGACTTTATTGACCGCATGACCGAGGTGAATCTGACCATTGGCATAAGGAGGACCATCGTGCAAGATGTATTTTGGCTTACCTTGACGCGATGCACGCACTTGACCATACAAATCATCCGCTTGCCAATCCGCGAGCCATTGCACTTCACGCGTTGCCAACTTGGCTTGCATTGCAAACGGCGTATCAGGCAAATTCAACGTACTTTTATAATCAACTTTCTGGTCTTCAGGTTTATCGCTCATCAGGTTCTACAATCCAATTAAATCAATCTATTGAGGATTTTCTAGCTAGAGAAAAATTTAAAAATATAACGAAATCTGGGGCATTCAATTTGGGCGCATTGACCATATCTTCAACATCATTTAGTAAACCAAGTTCACTGAGCTTGTCGAAGTGGACGCTTATGACCTAGCACCGCGCATTTCGACAAGCTCAATGAGCTACTCACCTTGCAAATTTTACTTTCGGAAAATAGCGCATCACATTATATTGGGAAGTTTTCCGTTTCCGTACGATATGCAATCAGCCGCTTTACATCATCTTGAATCCCATCTTGCAGTGCTTCTAATGATGGATAATCACGTTCACCATGCAAAAAATGCAAGAACGTCACCACCACACGCAAACCGTAGAGATTAGCAGAAAGCTTGGCAGGATGAGCAGGATGGGGTAAAAAAACCTCTAAACGCCACGTTTTTTTACTTTGATCTTTGATCGCTGGACGTACACCCACATGACCAGCGCCAAACAGACTTCCATCGGCATAGGCTGGAATGCCTTGTCGACTGGTCAAATCAAACAAACTGCGACCATCGAACAACGCCATTTGCACGGCATAAATCCCATGCAGACAAGGAGTCAGACGATTTAAAGCAACGTTTGCCGTTGGAAAATCAATCGTGCGACCAATCTGATCACCGTATTGAATGCGACCCGTAATCTGATAAGGTCGCCCCAATAACCGCGCAGCTTGCACAAAATCACCTTGTGCTAAGCACTGCCGAATACGCGTTGAACTCACACGTTCACCATCAACTAAAATCGTTGGTAAAATTGCGACAGGAAAACCATAATGCTTGAGAAAAGAGACATCACCCGCCCGATCACAGCCAAAGCGAAAATCATCGCCAATGACTAATTCTCTTGCGTTTAAACGATTCTTCAATAAATCAGCAAAAGCCTGCGCATTCAATGAACGGAACGCGTTATCAAAGCGAGCCAAAAGCACATAATCAACACCAAGCGAACGCAAAATTTCTACTTTTTCGCGCCATGATGTAATTCGTGCTGGAGCTTCCTCACCACGAAAGAACTCTTGCGGCTGAGGCTCAAATATCATGACCAGCGTTTTCAGATCATATGTTTTTGCAGTGTCTTTAAGGGTTTGAATCATCGCTTGATGACCCAAATGCACACCATCAAAGTTACCAATCGTGACCGCAAGTGGCGGTAACACGTAGTCCTGCGATAAGCTGTGCAAACGAAGCAGTTTCATGCGTAAAAATTCATTCTAAAATGGTCAACAAACACTATCGCATAGTGTGCCAGAAATGTGCGCCTTCGTCTCCTAAATCACCATGTGAAAAGACGAAGGCTACCAACAGGCATTAATGATGTCGAATGTGACTTGGTCTAAATCCAGCCAAAAGCAAGCCCACAGCATAAGCCACCGCGCCCAACTCACAAAGCGACAATAACTCAGCAATACGACGCCATTGTGACGCATCTTGTTGATAGAACTGTAATCCACCAATTAATACGACGGCCATACACACATTGCCGCATAAATATTGAAAGCCCACTTTTTTCCAATGAGATTCAATTCGATACACGCCATCACGTGCTAGCGCATGGTAAAGCATTCCCGCATTCAAGAATGCAGAACAGGTGCTCGCCAGTGACAGCGCTGCGTGTAAAGGCCACTTTAATAGATAAAAAATACCCACCAAAATCAAGTTAAACCCCATATTGGCGACAACTGCGATTAAACCAATTTTGACTGGTGTCTTGGTATCTTGGCGCGCATAGAATCCCGGAGCAAAAATCTTAATCAACATAAACGCAAGAATACCACCTGATAAACCGCGTAACGCCCACACGGTCATCCCAACATCGTACTGATTAAATTTGCCATGCTGAAATAACGCTTGAATCATCGGTCCAGCCAAAATCATCATCGCTAAACTTGCTGGAATCCCCACTAAAAAGATCACTCGCGCTGCCCAATCCAACATCGCCTTAAATCGGTCATGATCTTGCTCAGCATGAATCGCAGAGAGTGAGGGCAAAATCACCGTCGCAATCGCAATACCAATTAATCCTAGCGGTAACTCCGTCATACGCTCTGCAGTGTATAGCCAAGACACTGAACCCTCATGCATGAACGATGCGAGTACTGTATCCAAGAGCAAATTAATCTGAACAACCGACACACCAAACAAAGCAGGCAACATCAGTTTCAGAATGCGACGTACACCTTCGTGTTTAAAATCGACTTTTGGTGGGATGAGTAATTTTTTATTCCACAGCTCAGGAATCTGAATTGCCAATTGGATAAAACCAGCCGCCATCACACCCCAGCCGAGCGCCATGATGTGCGGACTCATATAAGGTGCAAGCCACCATGCGGCAGCAATCATGGTCACATTTAACAAGACTGGCGCAAAAGATGCCGTGGCAAACGAGCCATAACTATTCAGCACACTCCCCGCAAAAGCGGTCATTGAAATCAGAAATAAATAAGGGAATGTCAGGCGTAACAATTCAACTGCCAGCGCAAATTTTTCAGGCTGATCATGAAACCCAGGAGCAAAAATATAAATGACTAAAGGTGCAGCAACCACAGAAAACGTCGTCAACAATCCTAAAATCAACATTAGTGAGCCTGAAGCTCGACTAATCAGAATCTGGACTTCCTCATGGGCTCGCGTAGTTTTATATTCTGATAAAACAGGTACAAAGGCTTGCGAAAACGCCCCCTCTGCAAACAATCGGCGCAAAAAATTTGGAATTTTGAATGCAACCAAAAAAGCATCCATCACACCGCCAGCACCAAAGACATTCAATAGCACCATGTCTCGTACTAAGCCGAGAATGCGCGACAACATCGTCATTGCACTGACAATAAAAGTGGAACGCCACAAATTTCGCGCCATCGAACATCCTCTACCGCAGAAATATAAAGAAGAAGGTAAAATTAACCTAAAAGTGCACGCATTGTAGTAGATTTCATTCAATCTCGGCGCATAAAGTCACGATTGAATACAAAACCACTGATTAAATGATAGTTATTAAGTTTTTTCTGAGTTTCGTATCCACCATGCAAAGTTCACTGAGCTTGTCGAAGTGAATATCTACACTTTAAGTGGCAACATAGCCAAAAGCTAAATCACCAAACCTGTAAAAGTGAGAACTTCAATATCTGCACCTTTTACCGCGCATTTCGATACTTCGACGGGCTCAGCAACCACAAGCTCAATGAGCTATCTCGATGAATGCCTTCTCACCAACGTCGACTGACCAAACAAACTGCCAATCAAATCCACCGCCACAATCGCCGTCTGATTCCGCACATCGAGTGCTGGATTTAATTCCACAATATCTAATGATGCAAGCAATCCTGTATCAGCAATCATCTCCATGCATAACTGCGCTTCTCGATAAGTCGGCCCACCCAGCACAGCCGTACCCACACCAGGTGCAGTAATCGCATCCAAAAAATCCACATCAAAACTGACATGTAAATGCGTCTGCTCATCTAAATCTCGTAAAGCAGCATGCATCGTGCCACGCATCCCCACTTCATCGATATAACGCATATCAAAAACTTCGATCTGCTCTTGATAGACCAACTGCTTCTCGCCCAAATCGACGCTACGAATACCAATTTGCTTCACCCAATCCGATTCAATCGCAGGAATTTGCCCACTCAACCCTGTTAATTCAGCAGGACCATAGCCACAAAGACAAGCAACGGGCATCCCATGCACATTACCACTTGGGGTTAATGTATTAGTATTAAAATCGGCATGTGCATCAAGCCAAATAATACGTAATTTCTTACCTTGTTCACGGCAATAGCGAGCCACCGCACTGATCGAGCCAATCCCCAGACAGTGATCACCACCTAGCAAAATTGGAATACGAGCCTCAGATAACTCCGCATAAACCGCATCATGGACACTATGATTCCATGCCATCACTTCAGCTAAATGTCGATAACCATCCACTGGAGGCTGCCACGGGTTAGCCGGACCACTTAGATTCCCACAATCCCGCACGTCAAGCCCTTGTCGTTGCAGCATCTCCACGATATTTGCCACACGTAGTGCTTCAGGTCCCATTGAAGCTCCGCGTGCGCCTGCCCCCACATCGGTAGGTGCGCCAATGAGACTAATCAATCGATTTGGAGAAGCTGACGAAACTGACATTTGCCATCCTCTAATAATTTTTTAATGACTTTTTGATGAAAACTCAACCCAAACTCGCCCGCACCCTCATCCAATCCAAATGCACACCGGGGTCGGTCTTACGTCCTGGCGCAATATCACTATGTCCAGCGAGATGATTTCTAGTTTCAGGGTAAGCTTTTTGAATCACGGGAATAACTTCAGCTAATGCCGCATATTGCGTCTCTGTAAATGGCACATCATCTGCGCCTTCCAGCTCGATACCAATTGAATAATCATTGCATTCAGGCACACCCAGATAATTCGAACGCCCCGCATGCCACGCCCGCTCATCAAACGACACAAACTGGATCACCTCGCCACTACGTGAGATGAGCAGATGCGCAGAAACTTTCATGTCTTTTATGATGTCAAAATAAGGATGAAGGGTTGAATCTAATTTATTCTGAAAAAAATCTTCGACATAGCGCGCGCTAGAAAAAATACCACCTGTTGTCGATGGCTCAAAATCTTGTGTAGAAAATGCAGGAGGCAAACTGATGTTATGCAAAACAACAAGGCGCACAGATGCGCCTTCAGGACGATGATTATAATTAGGCGAAACCACTCGACGCGCGTTCGACAGCCAACCAGATTTGATTTCTATCGTGTTTTGCATCAATGCACCTGTATCTTAACGAGCTATATCAGCAATATAGCATCGTTAAGGCGTCTTAACATTAAGCAAATAGTTAAGCAGATAGTTTTTTCAAACCATCAACAACAGATAACAGAGCACGATCAAACATTTGTGGTTGTTCAGTCAGGATAATTGCACGATTCTGACTCAGCTCAATCGCTAATTGCATCATCGACAACTCAGCTGCCTTGATACCACGTTTATTCGCAAAAATGAGCTTCTCTGACGAATGAATCTTAGCGACCAAACGATGACGAATTGCACCTTCTGTTTGCACGAACTCAACCCATGTTCCAACCGCCATACGTCGAACAGCAATCACGTTTGGATCAGTTGGTGGTAAAGTTTCACCCGTATAAATCGTTGAAACTTCTGCAACAGGTAAAGCAACTGCTTTGACCTCAACTTTCGGCGTACTAATCGCTTGCTCAATCGAAACTGCTGGAGTCGCATCTGCACGTTTCGCTGCATTAGTATCGGCAGGATCAAGAATTTCAACCAGCGGTGCGTTAATACCACCAATAATTTCTTCGTGGCTTTTTACAATTTCAGCGAGTAATACTTCAAGCTGATGTGCATCAAAGTTAACCGCAGTCAAACCCTTACGCAAACTGTTAATCAGTTTTGGAGATACTGCTTTTAAACGATCAATCCACTGCACATCACCAGCAGGCGGCAACATACTCCAAATCAACGCATCAACTACTTTGACAGCTTGCTTCCAGGACTCTGACTCGACACCCTCTTTGAGTGCAGACAAATACAGCACATGACGCCAGCCTTCTTGCAGCAATCGTACGATAGAAAATGGCAATTTCAGACCATTCAAACGTCGATTTAATGCTTGCTGGACAACCGTTTTTGCCGTTTCTGCACGCGCACGATTTTCTTCAGCTTCACGAGTGCGAGCATCCATTGCCGCCAATCGTGCTTGTTGCTGTTGATAGAACTCATCAAAATCAGCATACAAGTCCTCAAACAACCGAAGATCATCTCGAAATTCGTTTAAAACAACAAAGACAACATGCTCAACTTTCTTATATAAAGCTTCGCTACTTTTGTTGTTTTCATCCCAACTCATGCCTGCTTTCGCTAGCAAATTGAGAAGTTTACGTGCAGGATGATCCTCTCCTCCGAAGAATTTCTTATCGGTCAATGCAACCTTGAGCACTGGAATTTGTAGGCGACTAATCAACGCCTTCATTGGCGTTGGTAGTTCTTTATCATCCAAAATATAATCAAACAGGGTTGAAACCAAATCAATCACATTGGTTTCATCTTGTGCGATAACCTGCGTATTTTCTTCGTCACTGACCAATTCATTACGAATGCTATCGCGAACCGCAGCAACACTCGTTTTGATCTCATCTTTGTTAAGAGGTGTACTAGGTTGTGCAGCTTGTAACTTTTCCAGCATTCCCAGAAGTTCAGTTTGCGCCACAATCTGTTCAGTCGCAAAAGGAAAGCGATTCTCTACCTGCAAAGATGCAGTAGCGATACTCTGGCTAATTGCTGCAAAATGTTGTGCTTGTTGAGCCAATAAATTCGGATCGACAACAAAACCGCCATTCGGTGCTACGTGTAACACCGGAACACCATTTTCCATCGTAGGCGGTGGAAGGGCTTGCGAGGCTGAATTTGAACCCCCTCCCTGCCCATCAGAAGATGTTTTCGGTTTTGGCTTTTCTGCAACTTCTGACGACTTAATGGGTTGAAATTTTCCTAATTCTGGGACAGCAGCCGTTTCTATTGCTGGCAAAATGAGTGCTTTAATTTCATTCAGCACAGCCAAATCTAGTAATCCAGCAAACTTATGAACCAGTTCGATTTTTTGCTCTGAACTCAAAGACAGCGCGGACAAGCTATCAACCAAAACACTAAGTAATACACGAGGATGATAGGGTAATTGGGAGATATTAGTCAGCTTTACAGAAAGCGGCTTTAGACGCTGAAATGAATGCCCTAAATCAGGTTCTAGTGTTCGCGCCAAACGATCAGCTACACCATCTAGTGCAACAGATACATCATAATCTTCGGTACTAACTAGACCAATATCTTCTAAACTGATTGCATCCAAGCTACTTCCAGCTTTAGATGCTTTGGACTCGCGAGACTGATCTAATTGAGCAAAACGATGAAACTGAGTATCGAAATTTGCACCCACTTCTTGTTCAATCTTCAATCGTTCGCGGCGAAGGATCGGAATGATTTCCATATAGCGTTGTTGCAAATTTGCTGGCAACGCTTCTGCTCGTTCAACAGCCCAATTTGGCAAGCTTTCTAAAAATTGATCAAACTTTAGAATAAACAAATCTGTCAGCGGCTGGCGAAGTGCAGCAGCTAAATTTGTGAAAATGAGCTGGTTCTTAGTTTTTGGTGCAACTTTCGAAGACACCGCATCATCCAGCTTAGTCAGATTGATTTCGCTCATGGCATCATGCACATTTTTTTAGTCCTAGGACGCTAATATATACTGATTTCGAACAATAACACAGTCGATTTAAAGAACAAAAAATAGGATTACTGTCAGTAATTTCTACTTTTTGCCACTATGCAACACTTAACGCCACCGAAAATGATAACCACATCACATTTAATAGCAAACTATATTTAAACAATCCGACAAATGCACCTTATAATAGACGGACTATATGAACAGGATTTGACCGAATGATTTCCGCCGACTTACTGAATCAAACGATTTTGCGCAATATCACGCTAGCACTTGATGAAGATATCGGCAGCAATCTCATTCCAGATAGCGGAGATATTACCGCCCAGCTGATCCCTGCTACTGAGCAGGCTCACGCCAGAGTGCTTACCCGAGAACCGATGATCCTTGCAGGACGTCCTTGGGTAGATGCTCTTTTTTATCAGCTAGATCCGACAGTTAAGATTACATGGCTTGCAGAAGAAGGACAATACCTATCTGCAAATACTGTTTTTTTGGAGCTCTCAGGTTCTGCGCGAAGCCTACTCACAGGTGAACGTCCAGCCCTGAATTTCATCCAAACCTTATCAGGTGTTGCAACCCGTGTTGCAGCCCACGTCAAACTCCTAGAAGGCTTACCCACCAAGCTTCTGGACACGCGTAAAACGCTACCAGGTTTACGCATCGCTGAAAAATATGCGGTAACCATCGGCGGCGGTCAAAATCATCGCCTCGGGCTATTTGATGCATTTTTAATCAAAGAAAATCACATTTTAGCTTCAGGTGGGATTCAACAAGCTATTGAGGCCGCTCATCGCATCGCGCCAAACAAACCTGTCGAAGTTGAAGTTGAGACTTTTGATGAATTGAATCAGGCGCTTGAAGCAGGTGCAGATATTATTATGCTCGATAACTTTAGCAATGATGATATGCGCCGTGCAGTCATTCACACAGCAGGTCGTAGTAAGCTGGAAGCGTCTGGCAATATTACTGACGCCAATTTACGTAGTGTCGCGGAAACAGGCGTGGATTATATTTCGATGGGGACTTTG
>JAGWUI010000011.1 GCA_028868515.1 Gammaproteobacteria bacterium | reverse complement strand
ACGCGTGATTATTTATTAATCCATCAATGAACTGCCTGTAAACATCTTCATAGATTTCTTTAAAAGAATTTCCAAATGATAAATCATCAAGAACTATCCCTCGACGAAACTTTCCATTCAGGCTTATCCATAACTAAACTTTGGTGTGAAGCACGAATCGACAAAGATGCTCCAACAAAGACACTTCGACCGCCAGAGTTAAGTCCACATAATGATATTCGTGATTACAACGTAGGCATTTTTCGGAAAAAAGAGGAAATTAAAAGACTCAATCTTATAAGAACCACTCTGTTTGAAAACCAAGAATTAACACTCAGCGACATACATGGAAAGATCTTAGTTTTTTATCCAGAACTTAGTCTAAACGATGGGCTAATGTGTATAGCATCTGGAGGTTTTATTGACGAAAACGATTGCCCGCCGTGGGCAACATGGTTTTATTATTCACTGGGAACTGATGATGGCAGCATACTATATTGTTGGATTCCAGAAGCTTTTATCGGCATAGTAAATAACGCCATAGACGTGGATCCATATTCCTGCCTGAGATGGTTATAGATTAAAGGCTGTAGTAAAACAGGCTAAATCTATTTCCAATACGACTTCAAAATCCCAACAACCTGCTCAATCTCAACTTGTCGCTGTTCAGCAGTAATATCATTCACCCCCAAATGCTCACGAATATGCCCTTCCAGCACTTCCGCCATTAACCCATTTGCCGCGCCGCGAATCGCAGCAATCTGTTGCAAGATCGCAATACATTCAACATCTTGATCTAACGCCTTCTCAAGTGCATCTGCTTGCCCTTTAATGCGACGAATGCGATTTAGAATCTTCTTTTTTCCATGAATCGTATGGGGCATAGTCGTGTTTTCTCTCTTAATGTCCTACATATTTCACTTTCAATATACTAGGGGGTAGTATATTATACTGATCACATATTAGCCACCACCCCGAAGCATAATCATGTCAGAGTCATTATTGCAGCAACATCAGCATAACACCACATCCTCAAATAAGCCGCAAGGAAAAGCCTACTCCTTCAATATCAGCAATCCACTCGCCGAAAAGAAAATCAAATGGGCAGTGATCCTGACGGCAATCATGATGGTTGCCGAGATTGCAGGCGGTTATATCTATAACTCGATGGCATTGCTCGCCGATGGCTGGCATATGAGTACACACGCCATGGCGCTTGGCCTATCGATGTTTGCTTATGTTTTAGCGAGAAAACTCTCTACAGATGCTCGTTTCACTTTCGGTACATGGAAAATTGAAATCCTCGCAAGTTTTACCAGCTCTATTTTATTGGTACTGGTTTCTGCGTGGATGCTCTTTCAATCTGGCGAACGATTGCTCTCACCAACGCCAATTCACTATGATGAAGCGATTTTTATTGCTGCAATTGGATTAGCGGTCAATCTCATTTGTGCTTGGCTGCTCAAAGACAACCATAGTCATGGGCACAATCATGGACACAGTCACGGACACGATCATTCACATGATTCGTCACACAAACATCATGATCACGATCATGGACATTCACACTCTCATGGCAATCACGACCTGAATTTACGCTCGGCCTATATTCATGTAATCACTGATGCTGCAACTTCAGTCTTGGCAATCCTTGCCTTGATCGGCGGGAAACTCTGGGGAGCGAATTGGTTAGATCCCGTGATGGGATTAGTTGGTGGTGTGCTCGTTGCGATTTGGTCTTATGGTCTAATTCGTGATTCTGGACGTATTCTGCTTGATGCGGAGATGGATGCGCCAGTCGTTGCAGAAGTCATTGAGGTAATCGAAGCCAGCCCACTGCGTGCGGAAATCAACGACATTCACGTCTGGCGTGTAGGCAAGGATCAATACGCTTGCGTGCTGAATCTAACCACGATTAGCCCTGAAGCAAACGGAGAATATTTCCGTCGACAACTGAGTATTCATGAGGAATTGGTTCATATCATTGTAGAAGTCAATCAACCGATGATTAACAATCCTTATCCTCAGTCATCTTAAATTCACATCACGCTATAGATATAAAAAAAGCGTCAGATCTTTAGGACTGACGCTTTTTTTAGTTTCAAGGTTTTTTTAAGCAATAACTTCATTCAAAGATTTCAGCGGCAAATAAACATCGGTTTGCTGCTCAAACTCTGGTTGATCAAAACCCACCGTTAGATAATGAAAATAAACAGGAAAATCTCTCAACTCTTCGCCACTGTGCGGTAACCACTGACGATATAAATAATAAACACTCTCACCGATTCTATCTCGCGAACCTACATGACGCACCACAGCACAACGACCACCAGGAATCAGTTTGGTCATAATGCCTTTCGTGTTTGCAGGAACTTCCTCCGTCACCGAACCGCAGATATCGAAACGAAAATCTGCTGGGGGCGTCGTCTCTGGATTATCATAGACAATGCCGTAAGTTCTGCTACTTTCGACAGGCGATAAACCTGTGGTTTTGCGCCATTCAATGAACTGCTGTACGGAGTCATTCAGTACTGTAGGAGATCCGCGATGCTCCAATGCTGCGACTAACTCTGACTCTACATGGACAATTTTTACATCCATCTTTTTTGCTCCTTCTCGTTTAGGAAATTGGTAATGTTTATGCCATAAGTCCCAAGCTGGATTCTTTCTAAACTCTGTCGGTGTCTGCCCAAAAATATGCTTGAACGCACGCGAAAAAGATTCTGGATTCTCAAATCCTGCATCCAGTGCAATATCAATAATTCTCTCATCTGGATTGAATACCAAACGATGAGATGCACGTTTGAGTTTGATCAACTGAATATAGCGACTGACATTAATACCGCAATACTCTGAAAACTGACGATGAAAGTGAAATTTAGAAAAATAAGCCACACGGCTCAAATCCTCCACACTGAGCGGCTCATCAAGATGCTTCTCAATGTAATCGAAGACTTGGTTAAAACGTGCGGCATACTGTGCTGCCCTGCTTTGCTCTACTTTGCTACGGCTCATCGTGTTTTTTTCAGCTTAAGACTTAGGGTTAATGTGCCATGACATTACTGGTATGTCCTGACTGAAATTGCTCACTATTGATTTAGCCCGCCATGGCATTGTTCTTATTGAAATTGCTATCAAAGTTGTTATCAACAATTTAGACGGTTGACTTGCGTATACACCATTAACATCTCAACTGTCGCCTTGACATCATGTGTTCTGATGATAGACACCCCCTGCTGCACGCCAAGTAAAGCAGCAGACAACCCCGCATATAAACGCTCATCCACAGCAGCTCCGCCCAATATTTCACCCAGCACACGTTTACGTGAAATACCCATGAGTAAAGGAAATCCAAGGTCATTCAACCGCCATAGCTCATTCAGTAGCGTTAAACTTTGCGCTGTATTTTTTGCAAAACCAAATCCCATATCCAGAATAATATTCTCGCGACGAATACCTGCAGCTAGGGCAGCATCTACACGCAGAATGAGTTCATCCTGAACTTCACACATGACATCATCATAAACCGCCAAATCATTCATCGTTGCAGGCTCTCCCCGCATATGCATGAGTACCACTGGCAAATCTAACTTCGCCGCAACTTCAAGTGCATTCGGACGAGTTAATGCACGAACATCATTCCAAATCGTTGCACCCGCTTGTGCAGCCACAGTAAATACTTCAGGTGTACTCGTATCAATTGAGATCACCACATCAAATCGACTATTTATGGCTTCTACTAACGGAATAACCCGATCTAATTCCTCTTGTAAAGAAACTGCCTGTGCATTCGGTCGAGTTGACTCTCCGCCAATATCAAGTATTGATGCACCATTCTTCAACATGCTTTCAGCTTGCCGTAATGCCACATCCAGATGATTAAATCGACCACCATCTGAAAATGAGTCAGGCGTGACGTTCAAAATACCCATCACATGAGGTTGAGCGAGATCAAGAGTATGACGACCACAGACTAATGTCTGCTGAGGAAGAGCGTGTAGTTTCATAATGTATTCTAAACCGATTGGATACTGGCATCTGATGATCAAAGCCATAAAGAAAGCCCCCGTTGAAACGAGGGCTTTTTAGATCAAACAACGACCATTACATCGCTGGTAATGGCGGCGGTAACACCGCACCTTCAGCAGGTGTCACTGACACAGGCACAGGATTGACTGGCTCATACACTTTAGGTTCACGTGGTTGGCGACCTTCCATGATATCAATGACTTGATCACGGTCGATGGTTTCCCATTTCAGCAATGCTTCAACCATCACTTCGATCTTGTCTTTATTCGCCTCAATCAAATCACGCGCAACAGTATATTGCGTTTCTAAAATGCGGCGAATCTCTTGATCAATCAACTGCTGTGTTGCTTCGCTGACCGTACGATTGCCGATCTTACCGAAATAGCCGCCATCTTGAGAATCATCTTCGTACACCATGACCCCGAGTGCATCACTCATGCCATATTTAGTGACCATCGCACGTGCAATTTTCGTTGCGCGTTCAAAGTCATTCGATGCACCTGTAGACTTTTGATTCACAAACACTTCTTCAGCAATACGACCACCAAACAAGATTGATAACTCATTCAACATCTTGTCTTTATAATTGCTGATACGATCAAACTCAGGCAACTGCCATGTCACACCTAATGCCCAACCGCGCGGCATAATCGTGACTTTATGCACAGGATCAGTATTCGGCAATAGCTCTGCAACGACAGCATGACCTGCCTCATGGTATGCCGTGTTTTTGCGCTCTTCATCACGCATCACCATCGACTTACGTTCTGGCCCCATGAAGATCTTGTCTTTAGCATCTTCAAAATCATGCATATCTACAGTGTTCTTATTACGACGCGCTGCAAATAAAGCTGCTTCATTGACCAAGTTTGCCAAATCCGCACCACTCATACCAGGCGTACCACGTGCAAGCACTTTAGTTTCAACACCTGTTGCTGAAGGGAGTTTTTTCATATGGACATTCAGAATCTCTTCGCGACCCTTAATGTCCGGCAAGCTCACTGCAACCTGACGGTCAAAACGACCCGGGCGCAATAACGCTTTATCCAACACATCAGCACGGTTTGTCGCCGCAATCACGATGACGCCTTCTGAACCCTCAAAACCATCCATCTCAACCAACATCTGGTTCAATGTTTGTTCGCGCTCATCATTACCACCGCCCATACCTGAACCGCGATGACGACCAACCGCATCGATTTCGTCGATAAAGATAATACAAGGCGCATGACGCTTTGCTTGTTCAAACATATCACGTACACGAGATGCACCAACACCAACAAACATCTCGACGAAATCTGAACCAGAAATCGAGAAGAATGGAACTTTTGCTTCACCCGCAACGGCTTTTGCCAGTAATGTTTTACCTGTTCCTGGTGGACCAACCATCAATACACCGCGCGGAATCATCGCACCAAGACGTTTAAACTTAGATGGGTCACGAAGGAAATCAACAATCTCAACCAGCTCCGCTTTCGCCTCATCACAACCAGCAACATCAGTGAAATTCACCTTGATTTGATCTTCTGTCAGCATCTTCGCTTTAGACTTACCAAAGCTCATCGGACCGCGACCACCGCCACCGCCGCTACCACCGCCTTGTGCATTACGCATAAAAAACATGATCAAACCAATGATCAACAGAACTGGGAAGCTTGCAACAAGCAATTGCATCCAAACACTTTGACGCTCAGGAGCAGCACCTTGTACTTCAACTTTTTGCGCAGTTAGGCTTGGCAATAATGCATTATCTGGGATGCTTGGACGTACAGTTTCAAACGTTGTGCTGTCCTTACGCTGACCTTGAATGCTTTCACCATCAATTTTGACACTCTTCACCTGCCCACTATTGACCGCAGTCACAAACTCAGAATAGCTCAGAGCCTCTGGCTTTTTCTTGTTGTCAAAATTGAGAAATACCATTGCCACGACGCCGATCACAATCAGCCACAGCACCGTATTTTTGAAGATATCGTTCAAGGCTTTTTCCACCTATAGTTACTGAATTAAATACAACACGTTTTTCAATCAAAATGCTTTAAATCAAATTATCTACCATTACCATAGCGCTATTACAGATCTACAACAACCTAATTACAGGCCAAACAAGTTCGATTTTGTCACGATTTGTATGGTTGCCATCTATGTGTTCACTTAGAAAATACAAGAAAAACAGATTCGTCGTATTTGCCACACCCTCTACACGCCAAGCTTACTTACGCCCCTGCGCCAGCAAATAAATCTCAGGCGACCGTGGACGCGATGCTTTAGGCTTGACCGACTTCACCACAGTGAACTCTTTAACGACCGCTTTACGGTATTCATCAAAACCTTCGCCTTGGAAAACTTTCACCAAAAACTGCCCTTTTTCATCAAGCACTTTATTGGCAAAATCCAGCGCAAGCTCACACAGGTATATCATCCGAGGTTGATCTACAGCACTATTACCAGATGTATTGGGTGCCATATCCGAAATTACAATGTCTACTCGTCGACCAGCTAACATTTCTAACAATTTATTAAAGACGTCATCCTCACGAAAATCACCCTGAATAAAAGTCACACCCGCCAAATTATCCATTTCAAGGATGTCCGTCGCGAGCACCATGCCACGATCTCCCGTAAGTTTGGCTGCAATTTGCGACCAGCTACCAGGTGCAGACCCCAGATCAACAACCGTCATGCCCGGTTTAATAATTTTATATTTATCATTAATTTCCAATAGTTTATAAGCAGCGCGAGCACGATACCCATCTTTATGCGCTTGCTTAACATAAAAATCATCGAGATGCTCACGCATCCAAGTTGCACTACTGTTAGAAAGTTTTTTGTTGGTAATGCGGGTTGCCATGAGTTTTCCAGTTAATGCGCGAAGTTTTACAATAATCGAAGACAATGCGTTTTTTCGTTTACAAAAATATTTAATAAATTTAAATCTAAAACATATGAAACTTGATCTTTACGATCAAAACTGAACTTAGATAAGCTAATCCATGCAGACAATAGCTATATTGGCAAACGGATTAATGCAGAATAAAAAACAATCTCACTATTATCCGTGCAAAAGTAGCGTAGGTAGCCTTAAAGTCTTTAAAAAAAACTAAAGGGGGAGTTAAACCAACACGTCCTAGACTATTTTAAGCCAAAATAGTATTTGATGCCTGCTCATATCCACCTTAAGCATATTTCATACGTGTTTTACGCTACAATACTCATAGTTTGATCCGCGATCCGTTTGATAAAATCATTTCGCTTTATTCTTTACCACATCCGCTATAGGTTTTGCTATGTCCACACTCTCAACCCAAGAACGCAAACGCTTACGTCGTATTGGACACGAGCTCAACCCTATCGTTATGCTTGGAAATCAGGGACTCTCTGATGGTGTGATTGAAGAACTGCATCGCGCCCTTGCTGACCATGAACTGATTAAAGTCAAAGTCGCAGGCGAAGACCGCGAACTGCGCCAAACATTGATTGAAAGTGTCGTTTCGGTCAGTGGTGCTGAAGTTGTTCAACAAATTGGCAAAATCATTCTCATGTATAAGAAAGCAGAAAAACGCAATATCCACCTATCCAATCTCGTCCGCTTTGCACATTTGGATGATTAAATCTAAATCATCACGATCGTGAAGTCGCTAATTTTTTTGGCGACCTCACCACAAATTCATCTAAGCACATAAATATCAATAAAAATGATTCTTACAACATATCTTCAAGTCCCTATCAAGAATGGTTAACACACATTTTTTCATTCCACCACTTGAATTCATTAGATAATCGCGGCAATCTCAATATACCCTCTCAGCGGATACAGATGAAGCACATGAAAACTTTGCTCGCTATTTCGTTACTCACAATATCGCTAACCGCTTTGGCTGATCCAGTCGTCTCTCGAAGCGCTCTCAACTACTCTGCCGATCAATCCACACCACCCGTCGCAACAAAACCTACAAATACACAAGTAGAGACGGCGCAAAGCAAAACAACAAGGCATACTTTGATCAAACGACTGAAGCACACCATGAAACATCAAAACAACCAGCCTCTCATCAACAAAAAGTAATATCACCATAAAAAAAGGAGCCCTCTAGTAGACTCCTTCTATAAATTACTGAATCGAATAACTCAGATTAGCTTATGAGTAAATTTGACTGCGCTTGTATCCATCTACAAATTTTTCAATTTGAGCCAGAGCTTTATCTACATCATGATCTCGAGAAGCCTCAAGCATAATTTCCAACATCTCATCAATTTCAGCCATTGAAAAATATTTTTCTTTAGAGCGCATAATCAAAGTGTGTGCTGTTTTCTCTACAATAGCAGCATCAATTAATAACTCCTCATAGAGCTTCTCACCAGGTCTAAGACCTGTAAACTGAATCTCTATATCGCCAGAATGATGAGTATCATGGATACTTAATCCACTCAAAAGAATCATTTTCTTCGCTAAATCAACAATTTTGACAGGTTCCCCCATATCCAGTAAGAATACATCGCCCCCTGTTCCCATCGCACCAGCCTGCAACACAAGCTGAGCCGCTTCAGGAATCGTCATGAAATAACGCGTCATTTCTGGATCGGTGACCGTAAGAGGTCCGCCTTTCGCAAGCTGCTTTTTAAACAAAGGAATAACAGATCCCGAAGAACCAAGTACGTTACCAAAACGCACCATGCTAAACTGAGTATCACTCCCTGAAATCGTTGCATAAGCCTGACAGACCAACTCGGCAAGACGCTTTGTCGCACCCATGATGTTGGTCGGTCGCACTGCTTTATCTGTAGAAATTAAAACAAAAGTCTCAACTTTTGCCTCTAGTGCTGCTTTCGCACACCGCGCAGTTCCGATCGTATTATTAATAATCCCCTCAAACGGGTTAACCTCAACCAAAGGCACATGCTTATACGCCGCCGCATGATAAACGGTCTTCACATCATACTCTTGCATTATTGATTTCAGGCGATGCTCTTTTAATACACTTCCCATGATTACAACAAGAGGCACCTCTGAAGTTGCCTTCAACTCCTGTTCAATTTGGTATAAAGCATACTCACTTTGCTCTAACAAAATAAGAGTCTTCGGATGAAGTTTAACTATCTGACGGCACAACTCACTACCAATCGACCCACCCGCACCTGTGACCAAAACAGTTTTGTCTTGAATATTCTTAAGCAATAACTCACGAATCGGAGGAACCAAATCTCGCCCCAAAAGATCGACAATATCTATTTCACGAATATCTGAAATAGAAACTTGCCCACCCACTAGATCCATCAAACCTGGTAGTGTGCGAACAGGAATTTTAAAAGGTTCAAGTAATTCAACCACTTCACGCTGCCTTGACTTACTAGCAGAAGGTAAAGCGATCAGAACTTCATCTAAATTAAACTTATGATATACAGACTCAAAATCACAGCCAGAATAAACTCTTAAACCAATTACTGTTGTGTACATTAGGCTTGGACTATCATCAAAGAATACAACCGCATGGTATTCGTGTGATGCGCGTATTGCAGCCAACAGTTGACGACCTGCCGAACCAGCTCCATAGATTGCAACCCGACGACACCCTGCCTCAATATTAAAAGTTTTCCGAACGACCCATCGAATCAGAGATCGAGTGGACCAAACCCATAAAAAAATAAGAAAACCAAAAAAGAATGGAACACTATGCGGAATAAATACAATATTGGAAATAGATAATGCCAACAGCATCATCACGATAATCAAAACAGCCAAAATCAAATCATGTAGAAAACTTTCATCAAAAGCACGTATCACCGCTCGATAAATACCACAGCACACAAAAACAGTAATGCATAGAATGGAAATTAATATTGGATACAACTCTATCTTTGTAAGAGCTAATATAGAAAAATCATCTAAACGAACAGCATAAACGAACAAAAATAAACAAGGCATCGCTACTGCATCAGCCACCAGCAATACAAGTTGCTTAATCCGTCTTGGTAATACTGACAATCTTAGCAGTAGTTCATTCATAGCAAGGGGTACCAAAAACATATATTTAAATCATCAACAAATATACCCTATAGCTGAACAATTTCGAACACGCTAGGATAAAAAATCAATATGCACTAAGACGGTCTAAGCTCCTCTAGTTTCACCTGAATAAAGCGCTCTTTAATAAGTACTTTTAACCTCATGAAAAACTAGAAACCGGAAAAACGCAAACCTAGACTCGTTACGCCATAATAACGATCTAGTCGACCTGCAGTCATCGTATTATAAAGAAATGGAATAGTACCCACAAAATTAGATTTAAATGCTTGTCCTTGCACAAATATATCTAAGTTCTTATTCAGTTTATAAGCAACATCTAGACCAAGTGTTTGATTAGACGTAATTGGCGTAGCTCCGAAACTCGAAACTTGCTTATCGACCCCATTACGGCGGATGTATTGATACTCATATCCTAG
Source organism: Gammaproteobacteria bacterium (assembly GCA_028868515.1). Lineage (GTDB taxonomy): Bacteria > Pseudomonadota > Gammaproteobacteria > Pseudomonadales > Moraxellaceae > Aquirhabdus. Next base: position 89,434 of record JAGWUI010000011.1, on the reverse strand, counting down.
GTTCGTCGTGAAACGGTTGTACTTCCAACGCCAAGAACCACCTAAGCCAAGAAAGCTCGCTGTATAGTTAAAATCCTTTTTTACATCAACACCATACTGACTGGCATTCGCTGTAAAAGATGCATCCAACAACTGCCCTGAACTGGTAGAACAAGGTGCAGCTAACGTACCCGTCGCAATATTATCGGTACTGATATCTACGTTAAATTTACAATTTCCACGCATTTGAACAGCATTTATATCACCAATATCAACTTTACTCACACCCGCACTCAAAAACCACGTCAGCAGGTTACGTTCATTCAAGACACTAGAAAAAATCGCATCAAGTTGAGCCTGAATGTCATTCGGATTATTCACAGTCACTTGATTAAAAGTCGTCGTATTAATCTTCGTTGGTGTTGACTTATTGACTTGACTAGCATGATCTCCCCATAGCGACAATCGTAAAACTGCACGATCTTCAGCAAGTGGAAGCGCAAAGGGATCATAATATAGTGACACCAACCAGCTATCGATCGAATTCGTATCTACACCATAAGCAATATCTCTGCGCCAGTATGTTGCTTCGGTAGACCAATTTGGAGAAAGATTATATCCGAGCGTGAGGTGTCCCCCATCATAGTCCCCAGCATGATCTGGTGCTGACCCTTGATGTGAGCGCAAATTAAAAACATCAACTGCACTATTCATCACGTCATATCCAATCTCACCACGAAAATCGGAGTCACCAATATTTGGCTCTGTATGCAAAAATACATCGCTGGGTGCTGCAAATGCCACAGATTCTAAGCATAAACCTAATACAACGAATCCACAGCGGACGATTTTCTTGGTGTAGGGCAAAAACATCTCGGAATTCCTAAAGATATTAGATATAGAGGGATTATATTTTTAATATGTAACTAAACAAGAAAAACATAAATAACAATAATAAAAAATCCTGATTGTCTTCTTAATTCACAAAGACAATCAGGACATTACCTCAGATTAATTTAGAAAAAATTAGTTAACGCTGACATTCACACCAGAACCAACTACAGAAGTTGAACCAGAGATTACACTCACTGCAGACACTGGCTGACCGCTACCATCACCAACAGACACCGCAGCATTCGTTGAGGGGCTACCGATCGTGAGAGCTGCTGTTGTTGTTACGCCAGAAGCCGGGATAAGTGCAGTTGTATTCACAGAAGATGCTGCGCCAGACAGTTTAGACAAAAATACTGGAATTGAAAGATCAACTTTTCCATTATTTAATAAATTATCAGCTGTCTTATTCGTCATCGTAGCAGATGCACTGCTAGTACCTGTTACACTGAATGAATAACTTGCACCAGTTGGAACTGTCGCGCCAGTCAACGTTCCGCCACTAAATGTTAATTGAACACCCTTAATCACAACACTCACAGTATTACCTTTGGTCGTGTAAGTGAACCCAGCATCTACAGTTTGTGTTGAACTTGCGTAACTACCTTGACCTGACATACTAATCTGGAGATCAGATAATCCACCAGTTACACTGATTGGCGTTGTTGTAGATGCTTGAACTTGTGCAAGTGACTCACTCTGCGAACCATTCAACAACACATTACTCAATTGGATATAATTGGTTAGAGCACTACTTGTTGCTGCTGTGGTAATAACCGAAGTTACACCACCTGTTTTTAATGCCGTCAAAGTATCTGCTGGTGTAGCACCGATTGCAATATTAGAAAGCGCAGTGTCTACACTTCCAACTTGATTAGCAATCGTAGTCGCCAGTGTAGTAGATGATAGAGTGACGCTTGCATTCGTAGCTGCCAAATTAATGAGAGATTGAATATTCGCCGCATTTGTCAAAATCGCTGTTGAGCCTGTGCTATTTGTACTCGCAAGTACGCTAGCCAATGCTTTTGCAGCGGCATCTGCTGCCTGTTGTTGTGTTGCACCTGCTCCTTGTAAAGCTGTGCTAACTTGATTCAATAGCGCCTGCACAACCTCAGCAGCACGTAATGATGCCGCATCGGTCATTGGATCAGTAGTTCTTGGATCTTTAGTTAAACCAAACAATGATTGTAGGTTCAGATTTGGATTGAAAGCCAACAGCGTTGTCAACGGTGAAGCGATTGTGCTCACTTGATTTTGTGAATTAAATGATGACTTTAATAAGCCTTTAAATGCAAGTCCTGTACCGATATCAGTACCACCAGTTACAGTGTATGCACTATTTGAACAGTTCTGAGGAGTTGTGAAGTTACCTGTTGCATCTGTTGTCGCAGTTACATTACCACAATCGGTGAAGGTTACAGTCGCACCATTCAGATAAAAATCCACTGCTTTACCGCTAATCGATGTAGAGTTTACATTTGATGTACCACTACCACCACCACCACCACACGCAGCCAACAAAGCTGTTGCGACAGAAACACCAAGCACTTTCACTCGGAATGACATTTTGCGATTTGCTTCCATTATTTTCTCCTAAAAAACTCAAAATAGACTTACTGATTATAAAAATGAATGATCAAGCCACACACCAATTGAACACAAAACACTCAATAAATCACACAGACCTAATTAAATAGATAAAACCTACCAAACGCAAACGTTTTTAACAACCCTACAAACAGCAAAATATCTCAAAAAAGATTATTACCTTAAAAATCATATTATAAAGCACCACCTAAAAAAACAATCAACATCACATTAAATATTTATAATGTATGACCATAATCAGAGCTGCGCTTCCAACATCACCTCACGTACAACTTGGCAAGTTTTTTCGATCTCTGCCGCAGTAAGTGTTGGATGCGTTAAGAACATCAAGCTCGTTTCACCCAGCTCACGCGCAACAGGCAGTGGCTCAGATGGACGCCAATTTGTCCCATCAAAAGCCTTTTCTAAATAAACCTCTGAGCATGAACCCGAATAACACGGTACTCCGCGAGCTACAATTTCGTTCATAATCCGATCGCGGTTCCAACCTGCGGCTAACTTTTCAGGTCTTACAAAAGCATATGCACGATACCAAGCGTGTTCAATATAACTAGGCACTTCAGGAACACGAAGAGCAGGTGATTCAGCACAAGCAGCAAGAATAGATATTGCATTCGCCTTACGAGCTTCATGCCAGTCAGGCATTCGTTGCAACTGAATACGACCAATTACGCCCTGCATTTCCAACATGCGCCAATTAGTTCCAAACGACTCATGCAACCAACGAAAACCTGGTGCATGCTGACGATTGTAAACCGCATCAAAACTCTTACCATGATCCTTGTACGACCATGCGCTTGACCATAATGCGTGATCGTTAGTGGTCAACATCCCTCCCTCACCACCCGTCGTCATGATCTTATCTTGACAGAACGACCACGCAGCAGCATGTCCCAAACTACCAACGGGCTTACCATGCCATAACGCACCATGTGCCTGCGCACAATCCTCAATCACAACAAGATGATGCTGCTGAGCCAATAACATCAATCCTTCCATATCACACGGCCAGCCCGCTAAATGCACCGCAATAATTGCCTTTGTACGAGGCGTAATGACTTTTGAGACGGTTTCAGGCGTAATATTTTGTGAGTCCCGATCCACGTCTGCAAAAACGGGGATCGCACCTGCAGTAACGATAGAGCTTACTGAAGCAAGAAACGTGCGAGGTGTCACAATAACCTCATCCCCAGCTCCAATATGTAACGCCTTTAACGCAAGATCTAAAGCAACAGTGCCATTAGCCAGCGCAACAGCATGCGGAACTTGACACCATGTAGCAAACTCCTTTTCGAATTCGCGACACTCAGACCCAGTCCAGTAATTGACCTTATTGGATAATAATACCGTTGATACAGCATCAGCTTCTTGTTGGCTAAAACTCGGCCATGGTGAGAAAGGTGTGTTTAACATAAAATATTAATCTCAAAAACGAAAATTTATGACTTAACGAAGATTCGAGCAGGATTCCCGACAACAGTAACTCCCGCAGGAACGCTTTTAGTCACGACAGCACCCATACCGATAACTGCACCTCGACCAATGATCAAAGGTTGATCTGGGGTACCTTGTTTAATCATTGCTCCGGTTCCAACATAGACATGATCCTCGATGTGCACATTGCCATTACATTTTACGCTTGGGGCAAACGTCACAAAATCACCGATAATACAATCATGCTCAACATAGCTATATAAATTAGCTTGAAAGTATTTACCTATACGGATATTGGAAGTCAATGTGACAAAAGGACTTAGAATAGAACCTTCTCCAACATCGACATCATCCATAATTACACAATTACTCGCTTGCACAGACCAAGCAAGAATATGGTCACGTTGAAGTTGTAAAGCAATTTTTTCACGAATTCGACTATTTGCGATAGCTATACTGACTCGACGTTCCGATGCATCTGATGCTAAAAATTCAGCATATGTCAAAACGCTGTGACCATTTACAACTTTCGATACATCTTGACCATCATCAATAAATACTAGACGATTCAATAAAATACCATGTTTTAACACCCACTCCCGAGCCAATGGCATAATTCCACGTCCACAACCACTTGCTCCATACACACCAAACAATGGTTCAGTCATTATTTTGACCTTCCTGTGTGCCTGTGAACTTAGACATTGTCGCTTCACCATCCGCACTAATGCCATCACGAACCAATACTTTTTTAATCGTCAGAAAAATAATCCTCAGATCTAAACCTAAAGTTCGATGTTCTACATACCACGTATCAAGCTTAAACTTCTCTTCCCAGCTAATCGCATTACGTCCATTAACCTGCGCCCAGCCCGTGATACCAGGTCGAACGTCATGACGTTTTGCTTGCTGTGGCGTATATAAGGGTAAATATTCCATCAACAACGGACGAGGACCGACCAGACTCATATCACCTTTTATCACATTCCATAGCTCAGGCAACTCATCTATGCTAGTAGAACGAAGAAAACTACCAAATTTAGTTAACCGTTGATCGTCTGGCAATGGATTACCTTGAGCATCATTTTCATCCAACATGGTTCTGAACTTGACCATTACAAATGGTTTGCCATCTAAACCGGGACGTACCTGCCTAAACAGTATAGGAAAGCCTATTTTTTTACGGATCAATATGGCAACCACAACCAATACTGGAGATAAAATAGCCAATGCTATCAAAGCGGCTACACAGTCAAATAGGCGTTTCATCACTGAATAACACCAAGCTGACGATAAAACGATTTCAGCCCATCGTAGGCAACCTGACTAGAATAATACTGACTGATGGTGGTTATACTCGTTTTTTGCATGATGGAATATTTTATTGTTCCCATAGCATTATAAGCCTCTGGAATAAGGCGTTTTAATGCGTCAATATTCCGAACCTCAAAGAAAAAACCAATTTCCTCACCCTGATCCAACTTACTTAAAATATCTTGGATTCCATTCACCTTGGATGAAATAACAGGTACGCCCAAAGCCAATGACTGTAAGATAACATTGGCAAATCCTTCTCGATGACTACCCAGTACCAGATAGTCCGCTTTTTGAATATACGGTCTCACATCTAACTGAAATCCAACATAGTTAATCTCTGGATGAATGCTAAGAATATGATTAAATTTTTTTAAATCTTCAGCCCCTAACTCCAATGTACCCACAATATCCAAATGGATAACAAAGTCATACTTCTCATGAAATATCGATAAAATATCAAATATACCTTTCTCGACCGATACACGTCCCACATAAACCAATTTTAACTCGCGTTCCTTTCTTATTTTTTCAAAAGAAGGATCTGGCTTAAAATAAGCTAAATTAACACCAGCAATATTCCCGCACCCAATGATTGTCGGCTTGCAATTTTTATTTAGCCCGACTAACTCACTAGCAACCCCCACACTTTCAACCAAAATATAATCAGCGACATAGGTGATCCACAAATCAAATTTAGATAACAACCATAATTTTAAACCTCTTTGTCCAGACCAAGACAGACCCGTAAACGTGTGTACATAAACAATCTGAGAACCCAAGCTCCGCAGCATGAAAACAGACAATGCCGTAATAAACCCTGCTTTAGGCATGTAAGAATGAACGAACTTAAAGCGATTCTTGTACATGAAAAAAAAGAGTGCGAATAGTGCAAAAATATCCTGCACCAAATTAGGCTTTCGAGGAATTTTAATGTTATGAAACCCTTTTGATAAGCCCACCTGATCTAATAACTCAGATCGCTCAGGTGTAACAACAACAGCATCGCGAATGTACTCCTTGAGAAAATCTGGATACCAAGTAAAGATCTGGTCGATCATGGATGCAGCACCAAAAACTGCCAGATATTCACTCATCAGAGCAACTCCATCTCAAGTCGCATCTGAATCCACTGAAATTGCCCAATGATAAGTTTTGAAACAACAATAAATAACAACATCATGATCGACTAAAGTCCCATTTCTTTTAACATCATTTGGTTGACCGAATGGACATCAAATTTTTCTTCTGCCATTTTACGAGCACTTGTTCCCATCGTCGTCACTAACGATGGCTGAGCGATAAACTTTTCCATAGCTTTAACCAATGCATCCACAGATTTTATGGGAACCAAGAAACCGTTATACCCATTTTCAACCGTTTCACGGCATCCAGGCGCATCTGTTGTAATTACAGGTCGTGCCATCGCCATGGCTTCCAAAACAGTACACGGAACTCCTTCCCGATAAGACGGCAAAACATACACTGAACTTTCAGCAATTGCGGGGCGGACATCCATAAGCTTACCCAAAAACTCAATATACCCTCCCCGAACCCACTCATCAAGTTCGGATTGATGAATCGCGTTTGGGTTGTCGTCAATCCACCCAACCAGACTAAATTGAGCATGTGGATATTGTGCTTTTATGCGTTTCGCTGCCGCAGCAAACTCACGAACCCCTTTGTCAATTAACAAACGTGCAATGAGCAGGAAATGCATCACGATTTCTTGCTGATCATTATACGGGATGGGTGTGATCGAATAGTCCAGAATATTCACACCAGAACCGTTCACTACAACTGACTTCGCACCCTCTTTCAGAAGCCCCAATTGATAAAACAAGGTCCTATCATCCGAATTTTGAAAAAAAGTAACATCTACCCTCTTGAGCGCATACGCATATAACCAGTGGATAAGCTTCTGAAAAAGGCTTACTCGAGACTGACCAGGCTCTATCGACTGAAACGTATAACCCAATCCAGTAATCAACGCAAATCGATGCGGTACTTTTGCATAATGAGCTGCGATAGAACCATAAATTACAGGTTTGATCGTATACCCCATGACGTAATCAGGCTGCAAATTGCGTATGAGGATATATAGCTGACGAAGTGTTTTTGCATCTGCCAATATATTAACGCCTGTACGTTGCATAAAAATGTCATGCACGATATAGCCCAAAGTCTCCAGTTGCTGACGCACTTCTGGAGCGTCCCGTAGATTTGGAGCAACGATGTGAATCTCGAATCCTTTATCCTGAATTGCTTGGATCAGGGCTCCACGAAAGCGAAGAATTGAGTCAGGGTAACTCGCGATAATTAGAAACTTCATACACATCTGCCCGCTTGCTCCCATATGTCGATATACATATTGGCAACCGCATGTAATTGATAATGTGATTTAATTCTTTCCAATGCCAGACTAGATAAATCCTCTTTTTGCGCTGGGGTTAAACCAATATAGCTTAAAATTTCTCTTGAAATCGCCCCAGCATCTCTGGCAGGTACAACAAATCCTGTTTGATCAACGATTGGACGCGCATCACCAACATCTGTTGTCACACAAGGCACACCCGCTGCCATAGCCTCCACCAAAACATTAGGGAAGCCTTCCGTAATTGACGTCAGCATCAGCAAATCAATACTGTGATAGAACGTTGGCATATCAGAAACTTGACCAAGCAACTCAATCCGAGTTGGATCAATATGGTGCTGTGACATCAATGCTGCGATAGCTGGGTTATCCAACTCAACACCATTGCCAGCCAATCTAAAACAAACATCGCGATTTTGCTGCTGAACTTGCGAGATCGCTTCAAACAAATATTGAAAGCCTTTAGCTGTGTGGTAACGTCCAGCAAAACCCACAACAACTTGAGATCGATCAAATGATCTGACTCCTAGCGAATGGTTTAATAACACTCCATTCGGAATCACAACATCTTTACGTGACACAAAACCAAATTGTATATGCTTTTTTAAAGCTGACTGCGCACAATACACAACAATTGCTGGATGACCTGATAGCCATTTTGAAACGTGTAGTGCAACCTTGGTACTCACTGACTCTTCTTTCGGCGCATCCAAAGAGTGACGCATCCCCCAAACGACTGGGGGTTCACTCACACTCAATCGACTCGCAACGGAAGCAAATACATTCCCATGATACATCCAACCTTGAATAACATCAGGCTTTATCTCATCAATGAGCTTTTTGAGCTTCCAAACAACTGATAGTGTATTAATTAAATTCCAATTCAACTCCTCATGCTGAATAGTCTGTTCCAGAGTATGGCTATACAACTCGGAGAAGCCCATCAATGCAATAATCGCATGCTCACATTGCGGTGTACTTTCAACCAAACGTGAAAGCATCTTTTCCGCACCGCCTGCACCCGCATAATTAGTAATGACATGAAGAATCTTCATGTTTATTAAAGTCCTCGCTCTGCTAGCCAAGCCTGCAACATAATCACCGACCACAATTGGCTACTATAATCGGCTCTGGCATGGAGATGACTCTGCCAAATCTGATCAACCACTCTATAGTTTAATAGTCCTTGCCGCTTCAATTTATCTGGATTGAGCATTACTCCTGCCCAATCAGCCAAATCAGTTCTAAGCCATTCAGCTAAAGGAATACCAAAACCCATCTTAGGTCGATCGATCAAACTTTGAGGAACATATTGATATAAGACCTGACGCAACAACCACTTACCCTGATCATCTCGAACTTTCTGCGACAGTGGTAAACACCATGCAAACTCTGCAACTCGATGATCCAGCAATGGAATCCGCCCCTCAAGACTCACCGCCATTGTCGCCCGATCGACCTTAGTCAAAATATCACCAGGTAAATACGTCAACGAATCATGCATCATCATGACATGGATGAAATCTTTTAAATCAAAATTAAAATCATGTTGATATAAATTAGTACATTCTAATACGACTGACTGTGGGTTCCGCCAACACATCATCAATAAACAATATAATTCATATTGATTATGAGCAGAAAGAAGCGGGGCAAACGTTTTTAGTTTACTTGCTGTCAAAGGCAGTTTCGTCAAACTACTGGCGATCTTAGCAAGATAATCCAAAATATAGAACGGTGTTTTTTCTAAAAAAAACTGAATCGACCTGCGCATCGGCAGCCGTTTAAGTTTCTTGAGAATTTGCGTGCTCATAAAATAACGCGAATATCCACCAAACAACTCATCGCCACCGTCGCCACTTAAACAAACAGTGACATGCTGCTTGGCCATTTGACTCACCAAATACATCGGTATCTGGGAAGAATCAGCAAAAGGCTCATCATATAAAGTCCCTAATTTAGGAACAACAGCCAACGCATCAGAACCCGTCACATAATGTTCCGTGTGATTCGTACCCAAATGCTTTGCAACCGCAGCGGCATGCACCGCCTCGTTATAACCGGGAATATCAAAGCCTATCGAGAAAGTACGCACCGGAATAGTAGACTGACTCTGCATCACTGCCGAAACGACAGAAGAGTCGATACCACCCGATAAAAAACTTCCGAGCGGCACATCGGCTTCCATCCTTAGGGAGACGGAATCTTTGAGCAACACATCCAGTTGCTCAATTGCCTCTTGATCCGATAATGGCTTAATCTGCTTTTGAGATTTTGCGGCAATCGATTGAATATCCCAATAACAACGCTCTTGAATCACTCCTCGACGAGGAGACCAAACTAAATAATGCGCAGGTTTAAGTTTTTTAACATCTTTATAAATCGAATATGGCGCAGGAATATAAGAATATTTAAAGTATTCACCCAATGCTTCTCGATCAATCTCTTTATTTAAATCAGGAAATTGCTCTAACGTTGTGAGCTCAGATCCAAAAATAATTCGGTTTTGATTATGGGAATAATAAAGCGGCTTTTCTCCTAATCGATCTCTTGCCAACGTCAAGGTTTTCGACTTTCTATCCCACAACGCAAAGGCGAACATCCCATTGAATTGACTGAGTGCCTGATCTAAACCCCAAGTCTCAATCGCAGCAAGCATAACTTCTGTATCAGAATGCCCCCGCCAAGTGATCGCATGATTTCTTTCTAATTGCTGACGAATCTGCTGGAAGTTATAAATTTCACCATTAAACGCGATCACGTATTGCTGTGAAGCCGATAACATCGGTTGATGACCAGCAGCGGACAAATCAAGAATAGATAATCTGCGATGACCCAAATAGATCCCTTGCTCAGCCCAAATACCCTCATCATTTGGACCACGATGAGTAATGGCTTGCAGCATATTTCCCAAAATAGAATTGAATGGGTTAGTCTCTGGACGTTCATCATAAAACCCAGCAAATCCGCACATTTCAGAACCCTTCTTAAACTAAACTCAACGCCTACAGGTCAATGTTAATGGGTTGGGCATTATATAAATGATGCATTTGATAGAAAACGCTTTTGCAAAATTGAAGAGCAATCGCAACCCAATACGATCAGTTGTAAAGTGATTGAAACCTCAACTGTCCTCAATATTCCGCCCCAATACAATCAAAGTAACCCAATGGTATCGCATAGCGTATTAGACCAAACATTCGCTATCGCATCCAAGGAATAATATTGCTCAACCAATTGACGACCATTGGAGCCCAAAAGCCGTCTTGTCCCTTCTGAATCCATGAGCGCCTCTAATGCAGTCATCCACTCATCGGGATTGGATACGCCAAACCCAACATCTGCCTGCCGAATAATCTCAGCATTCATTCCGACATCCGACACAACTACAGGAACTCCACATGCCATATACAACAGCATTTTGTAACTGCATTTTCCACGCGACCAAAATGAATTATCGAGAGGCATCAGACCAATATCCATTTCTGCAATCGTCTGCGCCTCATTCGCAGGTGTCCACTGAATATATTCTACTTTAGACGCAGGAATATCATTGAATACAGGAGGACTATTAGACACAATGCGCAAAACCCAGTCAGGATATCGCTCCAATAATTTTGCCATTGGTTTTTCCAAGCCATCAAAGAACCGATACCCGCTCGATGAGCCCGACCAACCGAGAATTAATCGACTTTTACCATTTTTCTCTTTTCGATTGAATCGTGCAATATCAACCGCTGTGGGAATGATGTCTATTTTTTTTCCAAATTGTGAAAAATAATCGGCTAAAAAGCTATTACCACACACTATACGATCCGAGGCACGTGCAATCGTATCTGCCGCAATTCCTCCCCGATATAGCCACACGGCATCGTCCACATCGAATATTCTCGGACGTTTCGACAAAAACTCCAAACTAGGAATTGTCGAAATAAACTCTCTTTGAATAATGGATACATCGTATTTATGTGAAGCAATTAACTGTGGAATACGCCCAACTAACTCATTCAACATCCACTGTGGTCGTCTCCATGTCTGCTGAGGAGGATAAGCAGAATATTGCGACACAAATTCTGTCAGGGTGACACTATGATCGACTAGAGGATCTATCAACTGTCTGACTCGGAATCTTGCACTGGGTACATTCATACCCTGAGTAAACGCTGCAACCGTGATGTTTTTCATCTAGAGGTAACTCAACAAAATGCCGACTTTGATCAATCTGAATGATTAAAAAATATTAAACTCATAAAACGCTACCCAAGTCTCACGATATATATTCTCAAAGCAAAGGAAGGCTAAAAATACAAATAACCCGATCCAGAATTGGGCTATATTTCGCTTAAACCACCCCACCCTAAAAAACAAAACAAATGTGATGCACCAAGAAATTTCCAGAATTCGCGATGACAATGTCACCTGCGGAGAGGCTGCACCGACAGCGATAGTCATCAACACAAGAGATACATTATATAAAGCAACATTACTAAAACTAGATTCCACCTGAGAAGAAGCTAATGCTCGTTTTGGAAAAGAAAATATCACTAGAAACAGACAGAAAAGAGCAACGATTACTGCATTTAACGTCCCCAAATCACCTACATAGTCCTCAGCCCGAGTGGGTGCCCAGATACGAACAGATTCAGCTGTCAAAAATGAAACGACTACCACACCCAACAATGCTAGAACATTTAATCTTTTAGATACTTTACGTTGAAAATAAGCCGCTACTACAGGTACCCATACCGAAATATGAGATAAACCTGCAAGCACCAAAAATATATTTTTATATTTTCTAGTAGACCATCTTTGAATAGCTAACAAAAACAATCCCAATCCGAGTGCCGTTCTTACTGCAGCAAACTCCAGACCTGGAGCCAAAAAAATCGCATAAAGACCCAAAAATGACGAACTCCGCCCAGACATGGAAAAAGCAAATAACAGCTTAGTGAATACTGCAAAAAAAACCATTACTCCAAAAATAAAGACCTCATCACTGGAAAAAAAACTCACACCGTATGTAAATACACCAAACAAGGGATCTTTTGCATATGAAGCGGCATCGATCAATGATGCATTGTGGCTCTCAAGCCCCGACTGAATCATCACAAGATATGCGTCGTAATCAAATCCTCCTTCCCTGAATCCAGAAAAGAAAAAAAGTATACTTGCAATAAATACCGCGAACACACGATCAAAGTATGGAAAAAGCACTGCCAAAATCATTAAGAAAAAAATACTGCCGAAATAAAATATTACGCTCCAGTCTGCAGCCGACATCACTCAACACCCCCCAAAAACGGGGAGCATCTTACTAGAAACCACCGACCAGCCCCTAGGATCCATCAATATAATTTCCACACGAAATGCCATAAAACCAACGTAAAAATTTGATTTATATCTAAATATTTTCTTGAATGCAAACTAAATATCATCGAACAAAACCCTTATGTGAACTGATCAGCTTCTTTGCAAAAAAAAGCAAGAGGGATAGGTCTAAAGCGATTCGAATGGTCCATACAATCGCAGCGCCATAGAGACCAAATAGCCGCAATGCTAACAAAAGTAAAGGGATGTAGATACAGAGCTCTAAAATGTGGAAATATGCAGTAATTTTAGCATTACCCGTTGCCTGAATTGCCGAAAAAGGCACATAGGCAATACCATTTAAGAAAATTCCTACAGTAAGTATGCATACGATTATCCACGAATGTTCTGCAAAATCCTTACCTAACCAGAGAGTAAGTCCATAATACGAACCCAATGTAATTATTAGGCAAATGGGAAGTAGAGTGATCGTGACTATTTTGAGACTTCGATAATATAGTGATTTCGCAGCTGTCGAATCTTCAGCATGAAATAAGGTTGCAAGTCGCGGAAACAATGCACTTGTTAGTGCGGCAGGCAAAATGAGCACGCGGATTAGAATCTCAAAGGGGACTGTGTAGTATGCGACTAAACCTGCTCCCAATGTCGCAGAAATGATAAATCGATCAGCTGTTACCATGAGGGGGCTAATAATATTGGACACAGTCATCCATACCCCAAAAGTTAGCAAGTTTTTAACGTCCTTTGAATTCGCCTCTTTTTTGAACCAACCAGCGGGTAGTTTAGTATTCATTAATCGAATATGCGCAACGAATATAACCACCCTTGCAAGAATGAGTGTTACTACAATGAGTATCAGCGATGGTCCAAAAAACATTACACTTAATGCTGGTAAGGCGAAGTTTGCAATTCCAAGTGATATTCGTAATATATTTGAACCTCTAAAATCTTCATAGGCTTCAATAACCCCTCGTAAACCTGTAGTGACAGTGGTTAGGGGAATGCCTAAAGCTGCAATTAGAAGGCTGCATGCAGTGTCATGTTGCAAAGAGGAACTAACCTTTAACCAACTATGACCAAGTGGCTGTGATAATACAGCAAGTAGTAAGCCACCAATTAAGCCTGTCCAACCCGTAAAGACGAGTCCCGATTTCACTAGGCTAGGGAGGCGCTCCAGTCGCTTGGTCGCGATGCAAGAGGCGACTTGTTGCGTCAATGCTCGACCCAAACCAAGATCAAATAAACTAAAATAACCAATAAGAGTCCAAATAAGCGTTAATATACCGAAGGATTCAACGCCAATGTGTTTGATTAGGTAGGGAATAGTTGCCAAACCAACTAGAAATGGTGTCCCAGTTCCTATTAAGTTCCAAGCAGTATTTTTACTTAATGACATTGAGTGCACCTCAATATCGGTACAGATAAGCTATTTATATAGAATGGATAGTTGTTATATCTATGAGTAGGTTTCAAATGACGTTCGTTAATCATAATATTTTTGGCTTGTTAGTAAGCTGTCCGCGAATAATTTTTGCAGGATTTCCAACAACAGCGAACGCTAGCACGCTTAATAGTAAAGGGAGTATTTCTATTCTCTTCAAGTACAGTGAGGTGTCCATGATCATCGCCCAGCAATTTGAAACCAATTCGTTTAACTAAGCTCATTGACTACTCACCATCTTTCATCATCAGTTGATTATCAACAATTAATACTATCCAGTCTTTGGAATTCCACTAAAATCAACCCGATTATTCATGAGAGAGTGCCGTAGCATACCAAGCCATTGCTTTACGAATACCACTATCAATATTAAAAACAGGATCGTAACCCAAGAGACTTTTAATCTTCGTAATATCCGCCTGTGAATGACGCACATCACCCGCGCGAAAAGCACGATAAACAGGAGACTTATGGTAAACCACACCATTTTCTATCAAAGATGTTTTCAATGCGCCAAACAAGTCATTTAACGTTGTTCGTCCACTCACCGCAACATTATAAACATGATTGAGTGCAGCGCTGTCGGCACACGTAGCTGCTAAAATATTGGCTTGTACCGTATTTTCAATAAAGCAAAAGTCGCGACTGGTTTCCCCATCGCCATTAATATAAACATCTTCGCCTTGAATCATTGCCGCTGCCCACTTCGGAATGACCGCTGCATAAGCACCGTTTGGATCTTGACGCTTGCCGAATACATTGAAATACCGCAGTCCAATTGTATGAAATCCATAACAACGACTAAACACATCGGCGTACAGCTCATTCACATATTTAGTAACTGCATAAGGTGACAACGGTTTACCGATCGTATCTTCGACTTTCGGTAATCCCGGATGATCACCATAAGTCGAACTGCTTGCCGCATAGGTAAAGCTCTGAACCTTTGCATCACGCGCCGCTACGAGCATATTCAAAAAACCATCGATATTGCTACTGTTGGTTAAAATAGGATCATCTATTGAACGCGGCACGGAACCCAATGCCGCTTGGTGCAGTACATAATCCACATTGACGCAAGCACGCTGACAATCAGCAAGTTGACAAATATCACCCTGAATGAAAGTAAATCGCTGCCATTGATCCGCGGTCACCACGGATCGCACTTCATCTAAGTTATGTTGATGACCCGTTGCGAAATTATCTAAACCAACTACGCGCTGATCAAGCTTCAATAATGTTTCTAATAGATTTGAACCTATAAAGCCAGCAACGCCTGTTACTAGCCAAGCTTTTGGAGAATGGTGCAAGGTCTCACAAACTTGCTGAAAACGACTCATTAAATCTCTCTCTTACAAACGTATATCGGATTGTGCTTTATTCAGGATGTATTTCAAGTCATACAAGACATGACTCTTACGACCAAAACTGCGGACATGTGTTTCGGACATCTGTTTAAATTGCTCATGAGCGACAGCCAGAATAATGCCGTCATATTGCTCACTTTGCGGAGCCTCAATCACACTAAGATCATATTCATGTTTAGCTTCTGCTGCATCGACCCAAGGATCGTACACATCGACGGCAATATTGTATTCCTTAAGTTCCGCAAGAATATCTACAATTTTGGTATTACGTAGATCTGGACAATTTTCCTTAAACGTCAAGCCCATGACTAAAACACGTGCACCATCAACCTGAATCTTCTTTTTCAGCATTGCCTTGACCAATTGAGTCGCCACATATGCACCCATGCTGTCATTCAAACGACGACCTGCCAAAATAATTTCAGGATGATAGCCGATCGATTGTGCTTTATGTGTCAGATAGTAGGGATCTACGCCAATACAATGCCCTCCTACAAGTCCTGGACGGAATGGCAAGAAATTCCACTTCGTTCCTGCAGCCTCAAGCACTTCTTCCGTATCAATACCCATTTTGTTAAAAATAAGTGCCAATTCATTGATTAATGCAATATTGACATCTCGCTGAGTATTTTCAATCACTTTGGCAGCTTCGGCAACTTTGATACTCGCAGCTTTATGCGTTCCCGCCACAATAATTTCGTTATACAGCGCATCAACCATGTCTGCAATTTCAGGTGTCGACCCTGATGTCACTTTACGAATATTCGTTACGCGATGTGTTTTATCACCTGGATTAATTCGTTCTGGGCTATATCCGGCAAAGAAATCTTGATTAAATTTCAGCCCCGATACACGTTCTAATACAGGCACACAATCATCTTCAGTCGCACCAGGATAAACTGTCGATTCGTAAATCACGATGTCGCCTTTTTTAAGCACCTGACCAATGCATTCAGACGCTTTAATCAGAGGCGTTAAGTCTGGCTGACGATATTCATCAATCGGCGTGGGTACGGTGACAATAAAAATATTACAGTCATTCAAATCTGTAATTTGATGGCTAAATTGCAATAACTTTGCCTCTGCCAACTCTAACTCACTAACTTCAAGCGTGTGATCACAACCTGTTTTCAACGCTTCAATTCGTGACTGATTGATATCAAACCCAACGACTGAGCGTTTCTTACCAAACGCAACAGCCAATGGTAAGCCAACATACCCCAATCCAACAATTGCAATCTTTAGATTGTTATGATTAATCATTTGCAATGAATCCTTCAATAATACCCTTAAAATACGAAGCATCAAAATCAGATGAATTTTCAAACGCTCATAATATGCTACTTACGTGTACGATATTGATAAGAATACTGGTAATCATATCCATAACTCTTACCCCTCTGTATATCATTGAGCACAATACCTTCGACCGAAGCACCTGCCTGTGATAATCGAGCCAGTGACAACTCCAATTCACGTACATGCGTCTGCGCATAACGCACAACCATAAAAACCATACCTGCCATTCGTGCAATGATTGCAGCATCAGCTGCAGCCAATATAGGCGGAGAATCAATAATCACATAATCATATTTTTCCGACAAAGTACTCATCATCGTGTTGAATCGCCCAGTCAGCAAAAGTTCTGAAGGATTAGATGGAGCACTCCCTTTCGTAATTAAACTCAGACCCGTGATCGAAGTAGGATTACAAACATGATCAAGCTGCACGTCATCTTGCCCTAAATAGTCTGCTAAACCTTGCACTTTACCAACATTGAAATACTTATTTAAATGGCCTCGACGTATATCGCCATCAATAAGAACAACAGATTTTCCCATTTGCGCACAAACTGCTGCAAAATTTGCTGAAACAAAGGTTTTACCTATCTCAGGAGAGGGACCAGTAAACAATATGATATTATTGCGAGCCTTCACTACTGAGAAATGCACGACCGTTCGCAAACTTCTTAAACTTTCGACAGCTAGATCCTCTAGATCGTCAGCCGCAATTAGACCAATTCTTTGTTCATCATGATGGCGAAACATACGTCTTTGATATAACGAACGAGGAACAGTTGCCACAACGGAGACTCCAGTCTTCGCTTCAATTTCAGCAATATCTTTAACACCTGCGCTGAACAGATTCTTAAATATAACTAAAATAACACCAACAACAACGCCTAAAATAACAGATAACAACAAAACCAGCGCTTTCTTCGGTTTGATTAGATTATCCGATTTTATTGCTTGCTCTAGCACGCGTGCGGTAGCAGTCTTCCCCGCTTTCAAAACTTTTAATTGCTGATAGCTATTTAATAAATTGGTATATAAAACAGTGTTAACTTGGACGTCTCTATATAACTGTAAATATTTACGCTGTAGTTCAGGCATTGCCTGAACTCTAAGTTCTAGTGTTTTATCATCTTGATCAAGTGCAGCTAACTGCGCCTTGACTTGTAACATCTGCGGAAAATTTGCCGTGTATTTTTGACCTAATAGAGTAGCCTGTTGCTCCAACTCCACTCTTTTCGTTTTTAGTTCAACACTTTGCTGTAACAATAACGCAGCTTCTTTCTCTGGATCAATTGTTTTATTTTTTTCACGAAACTGATTATACCGATCTTCAGAGGACTCTAAATCCGCCCTCAATTGAGGCAATTGATCATCTAAAAACTTCAACGTTTGTTGTGTATCCTCTGTACGATTTGCAACATTTTGCGCCAGATACGAACGCATAACCTCATTTAATGTTTGCTGAATACTATCTTGATTCACGCCTTTATAAATCAACGCCAAAATCCCAGTTTGCTTACCTTGTTCAGTAATGAATAAATTATCGTCGATATTCTGCACTGCTCGGAATAGGTTTCGCTTAGTTAAATACATTGAGTCTAACGTTGGATTGCTTGTGCTTTTCTGCACAAGCAACTGTAAAGTTCCATCACCCATAGACTGCGTCAGCAAATGTCCCACCGAACCCACGATCACAGCCTGATTCTCAAAACCCGGAATTTCAGATTTATTCAACAACTCTAGTGTATAACGCCCATCCGTCAAAAAATTCAATTTAAACGTTTGATTCAACAACGCATCAGGCAGATTAAACTTACGAATCTCAACAACCTGCTCTGCAGTCGTGTACCGAACACCATCCTTAGCATAATCTAACTTCGCCGCCACGGGATGAAGCAACCGCCGATACCATCTGTCTTTATCACTAAACAATACGATGTCTAGATTTAGATTACGAACCACATCACCTAATATAAAGCGAGATTTCAGCAATTGTATCTCGGTATCTGCAGGCGATTTCACATCCGCTAAATTGGCTAAAGTTGATAACCCACTCCCCCCCAACAAACCATCTACCACACTGCGATTACTTTCCACTTGCACTAAACCATTAACAGAATAAACAGGTTGAGTAACACGCAAATACAACACCGCAGCAAAAACAAAAAATAAAACAGACACACCAATTAATAGCTTATTGAGCAAAATAACACGAAAGAGCGTAGCAATATCGATTATCTCATCATTTTTCTTATTTTCTTGCTGCAGATTTAATGCCGTCATAGATTATCCCGCTACTCACCAAATAATTACTTCTAATATTAGAAAATACTGTTCACAATGAAAAAGAGTAAATCAAAACGATTATTATCACTCAGCTTAATCGACAGCAGTCACTACGATACCTAGGACAAATAAGGTCGCCAACTCCCCACCCCTTTGATAATCAAATCCCTTATTGACACAAATACTGCTTTTTCTTGACGATAAGGATCAGAAACATTCTCACCACTCCAATGACAAAGCCGAAACACCTTCCCTTTACTAAATGTCCAGCGCTCTTCAATTTCCCTCACCTGCCCCGTCGTCATAGCAAGTATAATATCCGCTTGAATCAACATCTTAGCATCAAGTTTTTGTACAATATGAGCAGAAATATCTATACCCACCTCAGACATACACTCAATTGCCAAAGGATCTACAGACCGACCAACCAAACCATCAAGTCCAGCCGAAAAGATGTTTTTAAGTGGGTACGCCTGCTTAAGCAATGCCTCCGCCATTGGGCTGCGACAAATATTCCCAACACAAACCACCAATATATTCTGAAAACTCATCATACCCAACTTTTTTATTGCTTCGTATAGTAACCCACCAATCCAAGATTAGCCAAACCCTGAGCTGACGGTAAAACTAAATCAAGCACCCGACTCCATCGTGCCAAACCCGTCGCATCAATATAAACCAGATCGTTAGTCTGCATCTTAAACCTTTGAGCCAATGCGATATTAGCAATCGATGACAAATCAAGATGATAAATTGTCGTTAAATTATGCTTCGAATCATCACGCACCACATAAACCAATGCGGAATTAGCCGCAACAGGACTTAATCCTTTCCCCTCACCAATCACATTCGCTAGACTCATACCTTGTTCAGGTACCACTAATGCACTTGGAACACCAGCCTCCCCCATCACATATATTTTTTTATTTTCTTTAGCATAAACATGAATACTATCCCCTTCTTTTAAAAAAACCTCATTAGGCGACATATTATTAAGTTGTAAATCTAGCAAACCGAGATGATAATTTCTACCATCTCTAGTTAAAACAAGATTATTAATATCACCTGTTGCCAACACTCCACCCGCACTAGCCAAAGCAGAATATAAAGTTTGTGGCTGATTTGATATTGAATATTGACCAGGTGATCGAACTTCACCATCCACATTAAATTTACGGCCATTATAGACAATAACTTTTACCGTTGCGTCTGGTTGTTTTAAATACACAGCAAGGCGTTTTTGTAACTTATCAGAAAAACTAGCCAAAGTTTCACCTTCAGCCTTAACTCTACCCACCAAAGGGAAAGCAAGATAGCCATCTTGATCAATCAAAAAACCAGCGATAGAACCCTGCGCAGTTACCGCCGTTGGTGGAGTAATTTCAGGATTAGCCCACAAATTGATCTCTAAAACATCCCCAGGGGCAAGCCTATAAACTGGATAAGACTTTCGAGCAAACAATGGGAAGGCATCAGACAAAACACTAGATTCTTTAGCAGCAGGCAAATTGTTCGCTGTTAAAGTTTCAACTTGAACATTCAAGCCTTTATCTGTAGTGATTCGTGTTCCTGAAGGAGGAAGATCACCAACTCGCATTCCAGGAGCAAACGCGCAAGCAGATAAAAGAGCTATGCATGACGAAACGGCTATACATTTAGTCAACTGCAACATATTACATACATTCCTATATTAACCTGAATAACGGATAAGAATTTTTATTAAAGCATTGAAAAAATGGTGATTGTCTCAACTTGTTGAATTCTCACAAACGACAAACAAGACAACCACCATGTACGATCATACCGAATTATTCTGCCTTATTGACGATTTTTGTATTCGTTTTAAGCCTATTTATCTCAATAGCCTCAAAGAAGCTGGCGTGATACAACGATGTAGAAATGCTTTCTTAGAACTCTCAGAACTCATCTTCTTGGCAACTTGGTTTCATCTTAGTCACTTTAAAACTTTCAAGCACTTCATTGCTTTTGTTGGCTTTTATCATCGAAATGACTTTAAAGCATTTCCTTCCTATCAACGCATCAATGCACTGGTGGCTCAGCACGCTACTGCCATTATTGCTTTCTTTGAAGCACTGTTGACCAAGCCAAAATCAGATCATATTTATTTCGTTGATTCAACGCCGCTGACTGTTTGTAAAAATACGAGAATTAACCGTCATCGTACTTTTCGTGCAACCGCGGGGCGAGGTAAATCTTCTACTGGATGGTTCTATGGCTTTAAGTTGCATTTGATCGTGAATAGAGCTTGTGAAATTGTTTCTGCATTGGTCACCGCAGGCAATGTCGCTGATGTGACAGCATTATTTCCACTCTTTCAAAGACATCCAGTACAAGGTAAGTTATTTGGTGATCGTGGATATATCTCTAAATTTTATAAGGAATTACTGAGCGTCCGCGAATGCGATCTGATCACTCGCACTCGTGCAAATATGTCACAACCCAGTTTCTCAGAGGAGGATGAGCACTATATGTGTCAGCATAATCTCATCGAAACCGTGAATAGTCAACTGAAAGATGATTTAGGCATTGAGCATTCAAGGCATCGCTCATGGCGAGGATTTATTGCTCATGTGTATGCCTCATTGATTGCTTATCAATGTGTGACTATTAAAGCTCAGGTCAAGCCTTTTGGACAGGCTTAAGCGTGATTCAGGTTATATTAAACTCTCCCATACAACTCAAGCCGCATTTTTGTCCAAGATGCCACAAACTCTTTTCAAAAACATATACAAGCCTATTTGTAACACAAATTTAACAGCCATACTGGACTAAACAATCATAAAATTTGACAAATAATATAAAAACAATGTTCTCAATAATAGTTAAAATTAATTAAGATCCCATTTATAATGTTAATTAGCATATAAACGTATTTATATTAGTTTTAACCAAAGACTAACTATAATTTATTTTCAGCATGGCGCATATCACTCCATATTACAAAACAAAAAAGTCTAGGGTGTATTTACATTTGATCTCGCATTCAGTTTTTTTACAACAAATTTAAATGAATTCACATTGCTTTTGCGTGAAAAATGGCTAAATTGCTCTTTATCATGCATTAATACATTTGGCGGTGAGAGAGGGATTCGAACCCTCGATACGGTATTAGCGCATACACACTTTCCAGGCGTGCTCCTTCAGCCACTCGGACACCTCACCAAGGGGCGGTAGTCTAACGAAAAACCCAACCAAAGCCAATCGGAATTTTTTAAGACAGAAACGGTGTCCTTTAAGTATTCGATGCTAACATGTACACATTAGTATAGATTGGACAGTGATATGCAAGACTCTCAGCAACGCCAAGCAATGTCAGCGTTGACTCTTGCCGCATTAGGTATTGTATTCGGAGACATCGGTACAAGCCCGCTTTATGCATTAAAAGAATGTTTTCATGTGACTCACGGGATCGCACTGACCCACGGCAACATACTGGGCGTACTGTCATTAATTTTTTGGTCGCTTATGATTGTCGTATCAATTAAATACGTTGCGATCATCATGCATGCTAATAATAACGGCGAAGGCGGAATCATGGCGCTCTTGGCGCTCAGTCTACGCAATAAACGTTTGGGATCCAAAACACGTGCATCATTAATTGCGATTGGTCTTTTTGGTGCGGCTCTATTTTTTGGCGACGGTATTATTACACCTGCGGTATCAGTCCTTTCAGCCGTAGAAGGATTAGAAATTGCAACCCCAGTATTCACACCATTCGTTATTCCTATCACAATTGCCGTATTGATTGGATTATTTGTCATTCAACGGAAAGGCACAGGTTCCGTGGGTCGGTTCTTTGGTCCAGTCACATTGCTTTGGTTTATCTCCCTAGGATTCCTAGGGGTCATCAGTATTATGAAAAATCCTGCAATCCTCGGCATGGTCAACCCTTACTGGGCAGGGCTTTTTATCGTCAACCATCCTGGCGGATCATTTTTGACCATGAGCGCGGTTGTACTCACCATTACAGGTGGCGAAGCACTCTACGCAGACATGGGACACTTTGGTCGAAAACCAATTCAAATGGCTTGGTTTTTCGTAGTCTTACCATCGTTATTACTCAACTATGCGGGGCAAGGCGCACTGTTATTGCGTGATCCTACTGCAATTAATAATCCCTTTTTTAATCTTGTGCCTGAATTAGGTTTATATCCGATGATCGTTCTAGCGACGATTGCTACGGTCATCGCGTCGCAAGCCGTTATTTCTGGGGTTTTCTCGATTGCGAGACAAGCAATGCAGTTAGGCTACTTGCCGCGCTTTACGGTATTACATACCTCTGAATCTGAAATTGGACAAATTTATATTCCTTTTTTGAACTGGTTACTGCTCGGCTCTATTATCGTACTTGTGGTTCTATTTAAATCAAGCTCAAATCTTGCTTCCGCATATGGTTTAGCCGTAACGATGACCATGATGTGCGATACATTATTAGTAAGCTTTGTGATGTACAACAAATGGCGCTGGAAATCTGTAAAAGTTGCTTTGATTGTCTTGCCATTTTTGACACTTGATCTTGTATTCTTCGGTGCAAGTTCGCTGAAAATATTTGCAGGCGGCTGGTTCCCACTACTCGTAGGTAGTATTGCGTTCACCATTATGATGACATGGAAACGGGGACGTGATCTCCTGCTCTCGAAACTCCAAAAAGATACGCTACCACTTGATTTATTTGTAAATAGTGTCACCAGTTCGGCACATACGGTAAAAGGTACCGCTGTATTTCTGACAGCAAGCCAGACTGTTGTGCCTCATGCACTGCTACACAATCTTAAACATAACAAAATCTTGCACGAGACTAACGTTCTCATGACAGTAATTACTGAAGATATTCCTTATGTGAATGATGAGTCGCGAGTGACAGTTGAGCGAATGAATGAACGTTTCTATCGTTTGGTGGCACGTTATGGATTCAAAGAACAGCCAGATGTACCTGTTGTTGTAGAGCAAGGTTTAGCGTTACTTAATTTACCGTTTGATATGATGATGATTAGCTTTTTTGTCTCTCGTGAGCGAATCCTACATACTGTCGGTGATGGAATGGCGCCATGGCGTGAGAAACTATTTATTTCCATGTCTCGCAATACCAGTGCGGTCAGTGACTTCTTTCAGATCCCGACCAATCGCGTCGTTGAAATGGGCAGTCAAATCGAGATTTAACGCTCGCTATTATTCTATAAAAGACAAAGCCGTTTATTCTGCTTTGTCTTTTTGTTTTATACCAGATTATTGTTTTTATTCATTTAAGAGTTTTCATGTTCCTTCGTTATCTTATTTTGTCTAGCTTGGTTTTAAACGTAGTGATTGAATCTACAGCGTTTGCGGATTCTTCATCTCATACTAGTCAATCGACCCATCCGTCATGCCTTGAAAATTATTATCAAGGTGATGCGCCGAACTTTATCAATCCTGCATTGTCTCGCGGAACCAGTGAGTTATGCTTTGATGGTTTTACCGTGATGTATTCGGGAATTACCCGAACACCACTATGGTCAGCAGAACATCTCACTAGAGATCGCCTTGAACGTGCAGAACACCTACCTCGACAAAATAATTTTCATGAAGAAAATCAACTTCCTTTTGATCAACGTGCAACGCTAGGGGATTATAAAGGTAGCGGATTTGATCGAGGACATATGTCCCCGAATGGCGATATGGGAACGCGCGAACAACAATTTAACAGCTTTTCTCTGGCCAATATTGTTCCGCAAAACAGCTACAACAATCAGAACCCATGGCGATTACTTGAGGAAGCAACACGAGAGCTCGTCAAACAAGAAGGTGATGCTTATGTAATCACTGGCGCGGCATTTAGAGGTAATCAAATTCGCAAGATTGGCAATGTACTTGTGCCTTCAGACATCTATAAAGTTGTTTACTTTCCAAGACGTCAGGCTGCTGGTGTTTATTTCTCGCCCAACGATGCATCAGGTCAAGTGAATATCATCTCACTTGCAGAACTCAATGAAAAGATTGGCTTAGACTTGTTTCCAAGCTTACCCGCTCAGATCAAACAGCAACGTATCAACATGCCTTTATCCACAAAAATGGGAATACGGCAAGGCGAAATTCATCATCGAGAAACAAACCCTTTAACAAATGAAGGGCGCAATGATCAAGTGAAATATTATGGTGTGTCAGCAAGTTCACAAACACAAGCGGCTGCACGAGGGCTGCTGACTCGAATGTGGAAGGCGTTATGGCAGAATTAGTACACGGTTACAACGAGTTAAAAACGCTTTAAACACTATAAGCGCGAACGAACCGCTGCACGACTTCGCGCACATAGCGCTCACCCGCAGCTCGATCTTCTGCTTCATCAATCGCTAAAATCAGACGAAGTTGGGTACATCCCGTAAACGAAGCCAGAAAATATTCCGCAGCCATTTCACAATCAGGAATATTGAGTTTGCCTTGTCGATGAGCCTGTTCAAATAATCGCACAACCTCATTCAGCGTTCTCTGTGGACCCGCATTGTAAAATAATCGCGTTTTTTCAGGGTTTTGCACTGCAAGTGTCACAAGCAATCGGTGTAGTTCTGTTGACTCTTGATTATTAATTAACTGCTGGAACCGAGAAGCAAGGCCATACAGCACATCTGAAATAGACGCATGTTCTGCCAAATCAAAAAGTGATGGTGGTAAATGATTAATACAATGCGCTTCAATTGCCGCTGCAAACAAGGTTTCCTTGTCGTTAAAATGGCTATATACCGTTAATTTAGATACTTTTGCTTCAGCCGCAATCGCATCCATACTACTTCCATCATAGCCCAATCGCAAAAACAAGTCCTTTGCCGCTAACAAAATTGCGGCTCGCTTGGCCAAGTCTTTTGGTCGTCCCAAGCCACCAATCACAGCGTTCGGTGCAGAGGATAATGATGTGGTCATAAGCTACTCTATCAATTTTTCCAAAATTTACAGCAGATACAAAACTAATTAGTTCAATAAATATTGAACCGAAGGGTTTACTAAGTCCACCAGACTGCATAGTATAACAATGAACAGTCACGGTCGACTATTTTGCGACCAGATAACCGCATGGCAGCGCGCGTGCACGACAACTATCCACCGATTCAACACAACTTATACCGCTAATTCTAGGAAAAATATCATGTCTATGCAGTTGCCAATTCGCACAGCACTCATGACAACAGTCGTCTTGATCAGTGCTTGTCACCACGCCGAGCCCGAAAAACCTGCACCACGTCCAGCAATTGTTGCACAACCTATCCCAGCAGATACTCTGCTGAACAGCTATTCAGGTGAGGTCACTGCACGATTCCAACCGCAATTGTCATTTCGAGTGTCTGGAAAAGTGATTAAACGATTGGTTGATGTCGGCGATACAGTCAAGCAAGGTCAAATTCTTGCGCAACTCGATCCACAAGACGCAGAACTTCAATTAAATGCTGCAAAAGCACAGCTTGCGAGCGCAGAATCTGCCGAACGCATCGCCAGCGCAGAATTAGCGCGCTACAAGCTACTATTAGCACCTAATGCAATCAGTCGTTCACAATACGACCAAGTAGATAATCAATTTAAAGCCGCAGAATCAGCACTCACCCAAGCAAAATCTCAACTGAGTCTGGCAAACAACCAAATCGAATACACATTCCTGCGTGCGCCACAAAATGGCAAAATCGTACAACGTCAAATTGAAGCAGGGCAAGTCGTCACCGCAGGACAAACCGCATACACACTAGCAACCCAAGGTGATCGCGAAGTCTTGATCGGGATTCCTGAACAGGATGCAACGCATTTTCATGTTGGGCAAGCTGTCACGGTCACAGTGTGGTCGCAGCCTGATGCACATTTTCCTGCACATGTTCGAGAAATTTCACCAGCAGCAGATACTTCTCGTACCTTCGCCACTCGAATTGCCTTTGATCAATCTGAACCTAACGTTGATATTGGACAAAGTGCACGAGTTTTTACCAACGACGCTGCATCTAAACCACTGATTTCACTTCCTCTATCGGCAATCACTGCGGAACAAGGTGTCGCATACGTTTGGGTCGTTAATCTAGAAACCTCACGGATTAAAAAAATGCCCATTCAAGTCGGCGTCTACGGACGAAATACTGCAACAATTATCTCAGGTCTTCAACCAACAGACTGGGTCGTCACGGCTGGCGTGCAACTACTCCACGATGATCAACAAATCCTTCCTGTAGACCGTCAGAATCGTGCGATTGATGTGATCTCGCCAAGCAAGAATCCAAGCAAAGATTCAGGCACAGCATCTCACTCGCCAAAGCAGGGTTAAATCATGAATTTTAATCTCTCTGCTTGGGCACTTAAAAATCGTCAACTTGTCCTTTATTTCATGATTTTGCTGGGAATTACAGGGGCAATATCCTATACCAAACTTGGACAAAGTGAAGACCCGCCGTTTACTTTTAAAGTGATGGTGATTCAGACCTATTGGCCTGGAGCAAATGCGGAAGAAGTCGCCAAACTGGTGACTGACCCTATCGAAAAGAAAGTCATGGAAACAGGAAATTACGACAAAGTCATTTCCTACTCTCGCCCTGGCGAGTCAATGATTAGCTTTATGGCTCGAGACTCGATGCATTCTAGTGAAATTCCTAACTTGTGGTATCAAGTCCGTAAAAAAGTCGGCGACATTAAACAAACCCTACCTCAAGGTGTACAAGGACCTTACTTCAATGACGAATTTGGCGACAATTATGGCAATATCTATGCATTGACGGGCAAAGGCTTTGACTATGCCGTTCTTAAAGATTATGCCGATCGCATCCAGCTTCAACTCGAAAACGTCCCAGATGTCGGTAAAGTCGACCTCGTTGGTCTACAAGATGAAAAAATCTGGATCGAACTCTCAAATACAAAAATTGCCAGTCTAGGTCTGCCCTTACAAACCGTACAAGATGCCTTACAAGCTCAGAACTCAATTACCCCCGCAGGATTCTTCGAGACGCCAACAGATCGGATTCAACTGCGCGTCAGTGGACGCTTTAAATCGGTTGATGAGATTAAAAAGTTTCCGATTCAAGTTGCAGGACGTAGTTTCATCCTCAGTGATATTGCTGATGTCTATCGTGGGTTTAGTGATCCCGCCCAACCTCGTATGCGATTTTTGGGTGAAGATGCGATTGGTATCGAAGTGTCCATGAAATCTGGCGGTGACATTTTGGGTTTAGGCAAGAATCTAGAAAATAACTTTGCCGAAATCCAAAAAAACCTTCCCGTCGGCATGCAACTGCGCAAAGTTTCAGACCAACCTGCTGCAGTTAAAACTGGTGTTCGTGAATTTTTAGACGCGCTTGGCGAAGCCATTATCATCGTATTGTTGGTGAGTTTTTTCTCATTAGGCTTTCGCACGGGAATGGTCGTTGCACTAGCAATCCCGCTGGTTCTCGCCATGACTTTTGCTGCCATGCATTTCTTTGATATTGGTCTACATAAAATTTCACTCGGAGCATTGGTTCTTGCACTTGGCTTATTGGTCGACGATGCCATTATTGCCGTAGAGATGATGCTGATTAAACTCGAACAAGGCTTCAGTCGTTTACAAGCAGCAAGTTTTGCTTGGAGTTCAACCGCATTTCCCATGCTGACAGGAACGCTCATCACTGCTGCTGGCTTTCTACCCATTGCGACAGCACAGTCCAGCACAGGTGAATATACTCGCTCTATTTTTGAAGTTGTCACCATTGCTTTATTATTATCATGGTTAGCCGCCGTAATTTTCGTTCCATATTTAGGGGATTTATTACTTCCTAAATTTACACAAAGGAAAGGCGATAGCAGTAATCCAGATCAGGCGATTGAAGCCAATAAAGCCACATCAACGTCATCATCAACACATCACAGTCACTCAGAAGTACATGATCCTTACGCGACCCAGTTTTACCAACGTTTTCGTCGTATCGTAGAATGGTGCATCAGCTACCGAAAAACCGTGATTGCGATTACTGTTTCAGCCTTTATCGGCTCGATTGTTCTATTTGGTTTTGTGCAACAACAGTTTTTCCCAGATTCCAGCCGCCTAGAACTCATGGTGGACATGAAACTGGCGGAAGGTGCTTCTTTGACCGCAACCGAGGCGCAAGCCAAAAAACTCGAAGTATTACTAAAAAACCACCCAGGTATCGATAATTACGTTGCCTATATTGGCTCTGGTTCACCGCGTTTTTATCTTCCGCTTGATCAACAATTGCCACAAGCCAGCTTTGCTCAATTTGTCATTTTGGCAAAAACATTAAAAGATCGCGAGGAAATCAGAACTTGGCTCATTAAAACCCTCAACCAATCGTTTCCAGACATCCGCACTCGCGTTGCACGTCTCGAAAATGGCCCACCTGTTGGCTACCCTGTACAACTTCGCGTCTCTGGCGAAAACATCCAAGATGTCCGAAAAATTGCCCGAGAAGTGGCTGCCAAAGTACAAGAAAACCCACATGTGGTGAATGTACATCTAGATTGGGAAGAACCGAGCAAGACCATTTTCCTCAACGTTGATCAAGATCGCGCGCGCGCACTAGGTGTCAACAGCCAAGATCTTGCGAACTTCCTACAAAGTGCTCTTACAGGCGTCACCGTCAGTGAATACCGAGAAAACATCTCCTTGATTGACATTCAAGTGCGCGGTACAGCATTGGATCGCAGTGCGGTCAGTTCACTGTCTAGCCTTGCCGTGCCCACAACAAATGGCGGCACAATTCCACTTTCACAAATCGCCACATTGGAATATGGATTTGAAGAAGGCATTATTTGGCGCAGAGACCGCTTACCTACTGTCACGGTTCGTGCTGATATTTATGATAATAGCCAACCTATCACACTGATTAATCAGATTTTGCCAACCTTAGATGGCATTCGCGCCAAACTTCCCTATGGTTATCAATTGGCAGTTGGTGGAACAATCGAAGATTCGGCACGTGGACAAACTTCAGTGAATGCTGGCATTCCTCTATTTTTAGTCGTTGTCATTACACTGCTGATGCTACAACTCCGTAGCGCATCACGCACTGTGATCGTCTTTCTCACTGCGCCATTAGGCTTAATTGGCATTTCAATTTTCCTGCTCGTTTTTCAGCAACCATTCGGCTTTGTCGCCATGCTTGGTACAATTGCGCTATCAGGCATGATTATGCGTAACTCCTTGATCTTGATTGATCAAATTGAGCAAGACATTCAAACTGGACGGACGGCATGGGATGCGATCATTGAAGCAACTGTGCGACGATTACGCCCTATCGTACTTACTGCTCTGGCGGCGGTGCTTGCCATGATTCCACTCTCACGCAGTGTGTTCTTCGGTCCAATGGCTGTTGCGATTATGGGAGGACTCATTGTGGCCACTGTACTGACGTTATTATTCCTGCCTGCACTCTATGCCGCATGGTTTAGAGTCAAAAAGGTGAGCTAAAGAAAAAGCCTCTCAAGAGCCCTACAAATGTAGGGCTCTTTTGATTGATCTGATGACATATGAAAATAAAAAATAGCTCATTACGCAGGAGACTATGAAAAAATCGAACCTAAAACCCTTACTCAAGCCCTTTTTTCTTTCAATAACGACATATTTTTTCGTGACGTAGTTATCACATCTTGTCGCCCACTCAGAAGGCTTGTAGACTCAGGAGATTAGACAACAGGATGTTGATGTTCGCCGTATAAAAATCTATCAAAGACCCAAAACCAGATTAAATAGACGGCTTCCTCATATTGTGCTCACTTCAGGAGAGAAGGGATTACATGTGGACTCTCAAAGACCGACTCAACGTCCTCAGATTCTTCACCGAACCAGAACCCGTTTTGATCAAAAAATGGAGTGATCTTCGTGCGTTTTGCTCAATCATGTTTGTCATGCCAGCAGCCGTGGGAGTCTCTCATTGGGTGTGGGATTATGTGACGGATCCTATCGGAGCTCGTCATACCATTGGGCTGAGACTACTATTTCTATCTAGCCTAGTGTTTCCATTTGCCTTCAAATACATTAAAAATCGGCGTTTGCTGGAATTCGCATCAATTGCCCTAGGAATGACTGGATTATTTGTTTACATCCTCATTCTTGATCGCATTCACAATGGAATGACTTATGGTATCGGCGGATTTACATTTTTTTTATTCATTCCACTCCTCATGTTTCAAGGTTTCTCAGTTCGCGTCAACCTTTTAAGCACATTTCTTTTTGCGCTATTTCCACAATTCCTTGGCATCATCGGCATCGCTCATCATTTCCAAAATGCGCAATATGCAGTTCTGATTTGGCCGACAGCAATCGCAATGATGCTAGCGCACTTTGCATTTGCCCTAAACTATCGCTTACGGTACGAATCAGAAATGACTCTCGCGCAAATGTCTAACACTGACCCGCTCACTGGCGTCAGCAATCGACGGCACTTTATCCCCACAATACGCGATGAAATCATGCGTAGCCAACGCCTTAACCATCCCGTTTCACTCATCATCTTGGATATTGATCATTTCAAGAAAATTAATGATGTTTATGGTCACTCCTCAGGTGACGCTGCAATTTGTGCATTAGCAAAAATATGTCGACAAATGGCACGACAAATCGATACCGTTGTGCGTCTAGGGGGTGATGAGTTTGCCATACTGTTATTAGAAGCAAACTTAGAAGAAGCATGCTCCATCGCTGAGCGTATTCGAGCTGCCGCAGAAAAAACACCCATCACAACGTTTGGATCCGCAGAAATCTATTTCACGGTCAGCATAGGAGTTGCAGAACAACCTGAAGGTAACACTTCTGAAAAATGGATTCTTGAACAAGCAGATGCAGCAATGTATCAAGCAAAAGTTGCTGGGCGAAATTGCATCATGACAGCAACTACTCCCTATTCTCAATAATCTCAAACGACGTGAAAAACAGAAATTAAAATTCAGGCAATAAAAAACCCTTAAACCGAAAGTTTAAGGGTTTTTTCTGCTGAGATAGCAGTGAAACATAATATGGTGCCTGGGAGGGCTTCAAACCTAAAACATAAAATACTGTTTTAAATAAATATATATTTAAATACATTTAATATTTACCAGCAAATTTACCAGCTTTTAAAATAATAATGAAATCCAATCTACTTTTAGACTGAGCTTCTACCAAATCAACTCATCAATAATTTATGTAAATTTTTTCTATTTAAATTAGTTCGGAGGATGAAATATATTAATTAGTATCTGCCTTACACATTGTCCTATTACTACCTTTTAAGTTTAGAGTAAGTAATGCTGTTTTTCCTCCTGACCCAAAGCCCTGATTCCAATCCGCATATGTGTTCTTCTTGCCTTTCGCACTCAGTAACAATATTTTATCCTCGGAGTTACCATCTTTTTTATCACAAACTAAAGAAAAATGAATTCCTGCTTTCAGCAAGGAAGGTCTTGGGTCAAAAGAGCAACCTGTTGTCGTTCTTCCAAAACAATTATTCTCCCCATCATCTGTTCCTGGTTCTAAAGTTATAGTATCAACATCATATCGACCATCTGAATCATTTTCGTATTCCACCGTCCATCCTAGTTCAAATAAATTTTTCTTTAAAATTGTTGAGTTTACTCCTAACACATTTACTCGTAGCCAACCTGTTCGAGATGTACCTTGTTGCGCCCCATCATCGCCATTTCTTTCTATATAAGGATTATCGATCCAAGATATATTTTCAGAATTAGCTAAATAACCCCAATCAATATTTCGTTGACCAACTGGTGGCATCAATAATAAAACTGCTTGTCCCAACTCTAATGAAAGTTTGCCTTTCAGTTCATCAGGATAAATATATTGCTCTTCGGCAAATGCAAACACTGAGATTGTTAAAGATACGCCATGAGATTTGCTTGCTCTGGTGTCGGTATTCAATAAACCATATCTTTTTGCCATTGGCATAAACGTATAAGCGCAAGCCATGTCCAAAGCTATATTTGTCGGCTGCTTTTTGGCTTGCTGCTGGTAATTTTAACTTTCTAATATTCGCATCTGTTAGCATCATGAAAGCCTTACGCTATGGTTAATGCTGGTAAAAATAACTTACCAGCATATTTACCAGCTTTTAGCGCGATTCACAATGGTTCGCGGCGTACAACGACGAGCAACAAAAAAGCCCTAAAGCTTGTGGCTAAAGGGCTTTACGATGTTCTACGAACAACGGCGAAACTATATCTGGTGCGCTGGGAGGGAGTCGAACCCCCGACCCTCAAGTTCGTAGCCTGATGCTCTATCCAGCTGAGCTACCAGCGCAATTTACAACACAATGCTGTTTGAAATCAATATGATATCTTCAAACTTCACTGCATCGAGGTGGCGTATTCTATAGAACTTCTACAACTTACGTCAACTCTTTTTTTACTTTTTTGTTCAATTTATTTTCTATCTTTAATTTAAAAATCAAATCTAGAAACATTGAAACATACAGCAAAAAAATGGCGGTGAGAGAGGGATTCGAACCCTCGGTAGGGGTTAACCTACTCTCCCTTAGCAGGGGAGTACCTTAAGCCACTCGGCCATCTCACCACGAGGCGGTCATATTACAAAAACAAATACAGAATCACAAGCTGAATTATCATAAATATCAATGATAGCTCAGGAATTCACCAACTAAGGCTAAATAAAGACCGAAAATATATTCTCCGACGCCTCTACAAAGCCCGAACCACACTCATCGTGAAGCTTAAGGCTTATTTTTTCGCAGTACTCGCATTGACATCATCGATAATACTATTTTCTTCGCTAACACGTTGTTTATTATCAGCTTTATAATAATCATCACCATGTTTATCTGTTTCTTGCTGTTTAAGCGCTTGCTCTGCAGGAGTCAAAGTCTTGCTCTCAGTAGCTACTTCTGGTTTTGGTGGGGTTTTGTGTTTACTGCATGCTGTTGCACCAGAAAGCACCACGAACGCCAAAAAACAAACTTGCCATTGGCGGTTTTGACTTTGCTTCATCTTTCGCACTCCTTGCAATCTATTCTCACGAGAACGATTTAACTGATTTTCAGGGATATTAAAAAAATTAAGTTTAAATTTCACCCATTTTTATACAGGTGATCAGATAATATAGCATCACTTCATTTATTTTTTCCAACAGAATAACATTGCGATAACATTGTTAAACTCACGATCTTCGTAAACTACAACTTACCCATATTCGGCGCTCAACCTATGTCTAGGCCATCCACAATATCAACACTCGCTATTCAACGCATGTTATTGCCTCTTTTATTAGGCTCTCTCGCTTACTTTAGCTTTGAAATTTTCAAGATTTTTCTCACTCCTGTCGCATGGGCAGCGGTTTTGGTTTATGTCACATGGCCTTTATATCAATGGGCATTAAGCAGACTCTCAGGTAGAGAACACGCTGCGGCAGGCGTTGTGACAATTGGATTGGTTATTATTATTGGCGTACCCATCGGTTTCGGTTTAATTATCCTCGAACATCAAGTGGTATATTGGTACCACCAACTACACGATCAATTAAAAGCTGGGCAGTTAATATTGCCCATATCATTACAAAACATGCCATGGGTTGGTGGTTATTTACAAGATGTGGTCGCACAACTCAATGACGACCCTCACGCACTTGAAGCTCAATTACGCGGAGTACTTCACCAGCAAGTTGGTAAAGGCGCTCGCTTTGTGGGTAATATCGCCGAACACCTCGCGTCTCTAGCATTTTGCCTACTCACGATGTTCTTTTTTTATAAAGATGGCGCTCGGATTATGGTGCAGATCAAATCAGCATTAGAGCGCATTATTGGCAAACAGGCTGACCACTATTTATCTGCTATTGCCGCAACGACACGTGCCGTTGTTTATGGCAATGTACTTACCGCTGTTGCTCAAGGCGCACTTGCATTTATAGGATATAGTCTCGCAGGATTACCTGGTGCTTTTGTATTTGCAATTATCACATCACTATTAGCAATGATTCCTTTTGCATCCCCAATTGCTTGGGGTTTAGCAGTTGCATGGCTCGCTTTAACAGGTTTTCCGCTTGAAGCGACTTGCTTAGCCGTGTGGGCAGGCATCGTAATCTTCACGATTGATAATATTTTCCGTCCTATAGTGATTTCCAGCGCAACCGAAATCCCATTTCTTGTGGTTTTATTTGGTGTCTTAGGTGGGTTAACTGCTTTTGGAATGATTGGGCTATTTATCGGTCCTGTCATTTTGGCCATGCTACTTGCGGTCTGGCGCGAATGGCTAACCTATGATCCGACTCTGGATAAAGCCTTAATCGAAACGATGGACACGTCCAACACGACACAACCACCAGTTTAATCAACCACTTTTCATAAAAATTTTGCATAAAAAAAGCCCAGATTTAATTTCTGGGCTTTTTTAATTGCGCTAAACGCAATCATATTTGGTGCGGATGAGAGGACTTAAATATAAAACATAAAATGCTGTATTTATTGATATATTATATTTTACGTTTAGTAATATCCCGAAAATATCCCGATCTTGAAAATAAATTGAAAGCGTAAGTCATATTTGACCTATGTCTAAGCGATAACTTTCATTTGTCCGCCATCACTTTGGACGTTACACTTATTGAGATTTAAACCTTCGACCTCTGTAGAGGTCCTTCTCAAAAGTAGTTATGACAACATCGGAGTAAGAGGTTCGAGATATCGTGTAAATTTTAGGTTGATAAAATTTACTCTCTTGAATGTTAGTTAATGGAATAAATGAATTTTTTGGCAAAAGTAAAAATATGAATGCAGTTGAAATTGAAGTCGCCGTATCTGATCTGTCGAGTCAACCATTTGATAGGGAGCAATTCCCTTATGCGTTTCTTGCTGCCTTTGGCAACAAAGAGACCACGATCAAGCGGCTGAAGAGCGGTGATACCAATGCGTCAGATGTACCCAATGGCGTGCTTCAACGTAATAATATTCATATCGCCGTTTGTGATTTAGGCCAAGTTAGTGCCACCTTAAATGCGCTGCGTGAAAGTCCAAAAACGGCAACGGCTAAAGCAAAATTTATCCTTGCGACTGATGGCGAGATGTTGGAAACGGAAGAGCTCAGTAGCGGTGAGCACTTCACATCTAGCTTCGTAGATCTTGAACAGCATTTTGGTTTTTTCTTGCCTCTTGCTGGCATCTCAACGATCAAGGAAATCAAAGAAAATCCTATTGATGTCCGAGCTACGAGCCGTCTAAATAGGCTTTATGTTGAGTTACTCAAGGACAATCCTGAATGGGCAACTGAAGCACGTCGCCATGATATGAATCATTTCATGGCGCGGTTGATTTTTTGCTTCTTTGCTGAAGATACGGGTATTTTCGATGGCTCAGGGTTGTTTACCCGTACTATTGATCAAATGACTGAGCGTGACTCATCCAATACGCATGAGGTTGTCAGTGAACTTTTTAGGTCAATGAACGTCCACGAATCAAAGCGTAAAACTGAAAAAGTGCCAAACTGGGCTGATCCTTTTCCTTATGTGAATGGTGGACTTTTTTCAGGCAGTACCGAAGTTCCCAAATTTTCAAAAATTGCTCGATCTTATTTAATTCGGGCGGGTGAGCTTGACTGGAAAAAGATCAATCCTGATATTTTTGGTTCGATGATTCAGGCAGTGGCTGATGATGAAGAGCGGGGTTCATTGGGAATGCACTACACCAGTGTGCCCAACATTCTAAAAGTGCTCAATCCGCTATTTTTGGATGATCTGAATGCACAACTTGAGGCAGCAGGTGATAATCATCGGATGCTCTTGAACCTGCGAAAACGCATGGCGAGAATTCGTGTGTTTGATCCAGCCTGTGGTTCTGGAAATTTCTTGGTGATTGCTTACAAACAATTGCGCGCCATTGAATCCAAAATCAATCAAAAAAGACAAGAAACACATTTACGCTCCGAAATTCCATTAACCAATTTTCGCGGGATTGAATTACGTGATTTTCCTGCGGAAATTGCACGATTAGCGTTGATTATTGCAGAGTACCAGTGCGATGAGTTGTATTTGGGTCAGCAGCAGGCATTGGCTGAATTTTTGCCGCTGAGTGCTGAGAACTGGATAACTTGTGGCAATTCGCTGCGGGTTGATTGGCTTAGTATTTGTCCGCCTACAGGCAGTAGTGTCAAACTCGTTGCTAATGACCTGTTTGAGACCCCATTAGAGCAAGCAGAAATAGAATTCGAGAATGAGGGTGGTGAGACTTATATTTGTGGAAATCCGCCATATTTAGGTTCGACATGGCAAGATGCAGGTCAGAAAGCCGATTTAGAAAATATCTTTAATGGTCGTACAACCAGCTGGAAATCGCTCGACTATGTGGCTGGCTGGTTCATGAAAGCCGCTGACTATGGCAAACATACAAATTCAGCAGCAGCTTTTGTAACGACAAATTCCATCTGCCAAGGACAGCAAGTGCCGATTTTGTGGCCTCTGATTTTCGGAACTGGGAATGAGATTACTTTTGCATACACTAGCTTTCAATGGGCAAATCTCGCCAGTAACAATGCTGGGGTTACTGTAGCAATAGTCGGCATTTCAAATAAAATCGGGCAGTTAAAACAGCTGTTTTCGATTGGTGAAAACGGTGACACGATTGAGAAGCGATCAGATAATATCAACGCCTATTTGGTTCCTGCTGCAAATATCATTGTAGAAAAGTCCTCATACTCTATTTCTGGTTTAGCTCCAATGAAGTTTGGGAATAAGCCAGTTGATGGAGGTTTTTTACTTTTGAGTCGAACTGAGGTTGACCATCTTTGTTTAACGGATACTCAAAATAATCACTTTATTCGTCGCATTTATGGTTCGGCTGAATTCACACGAGGTATTGATCGTTATTGTTTGTGGATAAATGATTGCAATCTTACAGAAGCTATTGAAGTTAATGGTATCTCGGAGCGCATTGAAAAAGTCAGAGCTATACGTCTGGCAAGTAAAGATAGTGGTGCTAATGATATGGCAACACGATCCCATCAGATGAGAGAAATGAATATTGGTGATAAATGGACAATAATCATCGCTAGGACAACAACTGAAAATCGTAAATTTTTACCATGTGGATTAATTGATAACCAATGTACGGTAACAAGTGAGGCATTTGCAATTTTCGATGCACCTCTTTGGAATATGGCGATTATTGCATCTAGTCTGCATCGTGTATGGATTGCAACAGTCTGCGGTAAAATGAGAATTCACTATAGGTACTCTAATACAATGGGCTGGAACACTTTCCCAGTTCCAGCTTTAACAGAACAGAATAAAGCTGATCTGACCCACTGTGCAGAAAATATTCTGTTAGCTCGTGAAATACATTTCCCAGCAACCATAACTGATCTCTATGATCCAGAAACAATGCCTGAAAACTTACGTCGTGCTCATGAGCAAAACGATGAGTTACTTGAGCGGATTTATATTGGTCGGCGTTTTAAAAACGATACAGAGCGACAGGAAAAACTCTTTGATCTTTATACAAAAATGACTACTGAAACCGCTAAGAAAGCAACTGTGAGAGGAAAGAAAGCATGACTGAGCCACGCATCTTACCTACTTCGGAAAGCCTAAAAGTTGAATTTAAGAGTGACCGTAAGCGATTGTCTGATGATGATTTGGTTGCGGCTTTGACATGTCTAGCCAACGCTGAAGGCGGTGAACTCTGGTTGGGCGTAGAAGATGATGGAACTCCCACTGGCTTGCATAAAGAACATCAGAATTTGACGGGGTTGTCGGGGATGATCGCGTCCAGAACATCCCCTTCCCTAGCTGTTACCGTGAATCCAATAGAGGTAGCTGGCGTGCATGTGGCTCAAATACTCGTGCCCCAATCCAGTACTGAAGTTGCGACCACGAGTGGCATGTATTTACGTCGTCGTCTCAAACAGGATGGTACACCTGAATGTGTACCGATGTTACCGCATGAACGAAGCAGCCGTGCTGGACGCTTTGGCTTGTATGACGTTTCTGCACAAGCTGTGGCTGGCGCAACACTGAATGATTTGGATCCGCTAGAACGTGAGCGATTGCGTCAAACCGTTCGCCAATATGGCGGCGACCGCGTGCTACTGGAATTAGACGATGAAGCACTGGATGGCGCACTAGGTTTCACCACTCGCAATGATCAGGGTGTGCGTGTTCCAACGCTGACTGGTCTATTAGTCATAGGGCGAGAGCCAGCATTGCGTGAGCGAGTCCCCACGTATGAACTGGCGTTTCAGGTGTTGGCGCGAGAGGCTGTTTCATTTAATGAATTTAGACGTTTCCCTTTATTGAAGGCATTGGATTGGCTGGAGACAAATTTTCGTCCTTATAATCCAGAAAGTGAAATTCAAATAGGTTTGTTTCGTGTGCCCGTACCAAAAGTAGACATGGGGGCATTTCGAGAGGCAGTAGCAAATGCGCTGGTACATCGTGATTACCACCGTCTAGGAACGGTTCATGTGCGGTTAGATGACCATGGGTTGACTGTGAGTAATCCCGGTGGATTGGTAGAAGGTGTAACCTTGCAAAACCTGCTAACGACTGAGCCGCGCCCACGCAATCCAGCTCTGGCTGATGCCATGAAGCGAATTGGTATTGTTGAGCGTTCTGGTCGTGGTGTAGACAAAATATATCGGGGTATGTTGCGCTTTGGACGTCCTGAACCAGATTACAGCCGTACTGATCATAATAATGTGGTATTGCAGTTGGCAACAGTAGATGCTGACGAGCCGTTTTTAAAACTGGTGGTAGAGCAAGAGAAAAGTCACAATGACACCCCATTGCCGATTGATAGTCTGATTGTGTTGGCAGCATTGCGTGAACACAAGAGAATGGATGCGGATGAGTTGTCTCAACATATACACCGCAATGCAACACAGACAAGACGTACCTTGGAACAGTTAGTCGAGGCTGGATTGTTGCAGGCACATGGTAATACCCGCAGTCGCAGTTATACCCTATCAGCGCAAATGTATCGTGCTCATGGCGAGCAAGTGGCCTATACGCGGCAAGCTGGTTTTAGTTCATTGCAACATGAACAAATGGTTTTGAACTTTGTTCAACAACATAGTCGCATTCAGCGTAACGATGTCATTGAGTTGTGTCATTTGAGCGAGGATCAAGCAACTCGACTGCTCACGCGTTTGAAAAATGAAGACAAGCTCATACAGCATGGCAAACTGCGCGGCTCTTTTTACACTGTAAATAGCGATTCGTAATGATGAACTTATACGCGGTTATACGCGGTTATACGCGCGATATACGCGGCCAATTTAAATGCCTAGAAACGCAATCTCTACCTAAATGAATAAGATGCCTTGAGGCAGTAAGCGTAAAAGGAAAAAATATAATGATGGACTCTCAGAATCCAACGAACAAGCAAACGATACCTGCTGTGTCTATTACGACGGCTCATACAGGCGCATCGCAAAAGCCAAATAGCATGGGAATGCGTGCTATGCAGGAGCGCGCCTATGCTAAACGTGGTGAACAATACCTACTGATCAAGTCACCTCCTGCATCAGGTAAATCTCGCGCATTGATGTTTGTCGCATTGGACAAACTGCATAACCAAGGTTTGAAGCAGGCGATTATCGTTGTTCCTGAGCGTTCTATCGGGGGCAGTTTTTCTGATGAGCCATTGAGTAAATTTGGATTTTGGGCGGATTGGGTCGTCAAACCTCAATGGAACTTGTGTAATGCGCCAGGCATTGATGAACCGCGCATTGCTAAATCGAAGGTCAAGGCTGTTGGAGAATTCCTCGCCAGTGAAGATCATGTGCTGGTCTGCACCCATGCGACATTTCGGTTTGCAGTAGATGAACTAGGTATCGCCGCATTTGATAATCGGTTGATTGCGGTCGATGAGTTTCATCATGTTAGCTCTAATCCTGATAATCGACTAGGCGCTCAATTGGGTCAGTTCATCGTGCGTGACAAAGCCCATATCGTCGCAATGACGGGTTCGTATTTCCGTGGCGATGCCGAGGCAGTACTATCGCCAGAAGATGAATCCCGTTTCGAGACAATCACGTACACTTATTATGAACAGCTCAATGGCTACGAATACCTAAAATCGCTAGACATCGGCTATTTCTTTTATACAGGTCGCTACCTTGATGCCATTATGAAGGTGCTTGATCCTGCGCTAAAAACGATTGTGCATATCCCCAATGTGAACTCACGGGAAAGTCTAAAAGACAAACACAAAGAAGTTGAGGAAATCATTGATTCACTGGGGACTTGGAAAGGAGTTGATCCTAAAACAGGATTTCATCTGATTGAGTTATCTGCTGAACATGGCGGCCGAATTATCAAAGTGGCTGATCTGGTTGACGATGCGGATACGTCAAAACGCTCGAATGTGCTGAATGCTCTCAAAGATTCAACTCAACGAAACAATCGCGATCATGTTGACATCATTATTGCGCTGGGCATGGCAAAGGAAGGCTTTGACTGGATTTGGTGTGAGCATGCATTGACCATTGGCTACCGCAGCAGTTTGACCGAGATTATTCAAATCATTGGCCGTGCAACACGCGATGCCAAAGGTAAGGTTCGAGCACGTTTTACCAATTTAATCGCTGAACCCACTGCTGATGAATCTACAGTCGTTGAAGCAATCAATGACACGTTAAAAGCCATTGCAGCCAGCTTGCTAATGGAGCAAGTGCTTGCACCGAAATTTGAATTCACGCCAAAGAATACAGGGCCTCAAGAAGGCTTTGATTATGGCCCTGATGGCTATCAAGAAAACAAATCAAATGTTGGTGTTAATGACAAAACTGGTCAAGTGCATGTAGAAATTAACGGCCTGTCCATGCCGAAAAGCCCAGAGGCTGCACGTATTTGTAGCGAGGATCTGAATGAGGTAATCACTGCATTTGTGCAGGATAAGCCATCACTTGAACGAGGGCTTTTTGATCATGACAATACGATTCCAGAAGAATTGAATCAAGTTCGTATGGGCAAAATAGTTCGTGATCGCTATCCACAGCTTAGTGAAGCTGATCACGAAGCCGTGCGACAACATGCCGTTGCTGCACTCGTCATGACTCAACAGGCCAAGTACGAAACCCAAAGTGATGAAAGTTTTAATGGCGACAATGCGGGATTAGAAAAAGGCAATCTGTCCTTGATCCAAGGGGTGCGTAAGTTTGTGAATGTGCGTGATTTGGATATTGATTTGATTGATCGAATTAATCCATTTGATGCCGCATATTCCATTCTCGGTAAGACGATGGATGAGAAAACGCTTAAACAGGTACAAGCGAGTATCGCCGCCAAAAAACTCAATATTTCGTATGATGAAGCGCGCGATCTAGCAAAGCGTGCCTTACAATTTAAAACAGAACGCGGTCGTTTACCTGATATTAATGCGCAAGACCCTTGGGAAAAGCGTATGGCTGAAGGTATTGCAGCACTTGCACGACATCGTGCTCAACAGAAAGCCGCAGAACAGCGTGGAGCGACAGATGTCTGATTTATCCGATGATGATTTGCTTGATGCCCTTGGCGTCAGTGTGGCGCCCATTAAAGTCGGCGGTCGCAGCCAACGCGAAGAGCGACTGATTGCGGGATTTGAAGACATTCAGCGATTTTACGAACAACATGGCCGTTTACCGCTCCATGGCGAAGATCGTGACATATTTGAGCGCCTGTATGCTGTGCGGCTTGATCAATTACGATCATTACCCGATGCTTTTGAGTTGCTCACCCCTTTAGATCATCAAGGGCTGCTTTCTGCTGATGCTCTATCAATGGGCACACAGATAGATGATTTAGATGATGAAGAATTACTTGCTGAGTTAGGAATATCAGGTGATGCCGACAATGATATTACTCAGCTAAAGCATGTCGGTACTTTTGAAGAGCGACGTGCAGCAGAAGAAGTTGCAAACCGCACTCCCTGTATTAATTTTGCAGAATATAAGCCGCTGTTTGAACAGGTCGAAAAGGACATTCAGACTGGTTTACGAGTGACAAAGCGATTTGTTAGAGATGCGAGTGTTGAGGCAGGGAACTTTTTTATCCTGTCTGGTCAAGTTGCCTATATTGCTGAAGTTGGCGAAACAATCAAAGCCCCAAATGGAAGCAATGATGCGCGTTTGAGAGTGATTTTTTCCAATGGAACTGAGAGCAACCTGTTACGCCGATCTTTGCAACGCGCGCTGCATAAGGATGAAGCAGGTCGTAGAGTCACTGATCCTAATAATGGGCCACTGTTTGGTGAAGAGTGGGAAGAAGGAGATATCGAGAGTGGCACGATTTATGTGCTGAGAAGTTTGTCAGATCATCCGTACATTGCTCAACATCGAGATTTGATCCACAAAATCGGCGTAACTGGAGGCAAGGTTGAAGCACGAATTACTAATGCTGCCCTTGATCCGACATTCTTGATGGCGGATGTTGAGATTGTTGCGACATACAAACTTGCCAGCATTAATAAAACAAAATTGGAAAACTTGTTTCATCGGATTTTTTCACCTGTACAGCTCAATCTCTCTATTCAGGATAGGTTTGGGAATCCTGTGCATCCACGGGAGTGGTTTCTAGTCCCCCTTCACGTGATTGATGAAGTCGTGGGCCGTATCCATGATGGTTCGATCACAGATGTTGTATACGACCCGAAAACTGCTAGTTTGGCTGTTGATGCTGACTAAAAGATTGAAGACCAGATATTAAGGGCATAACGGATGTATGGTAACTCGTAAATAGCAGGGGAAATTTATGGCTAAATTAGGTGAGAGTTTAAGTTTTATTGCTTCTTTGGAAAGTGAAGAATACAACAAGATGCTTTCAGATTTTGCTAGCGCTGTCGAAACTGAGACCGAACGCGGAGCGGTTTTGAACATTGTGTCTTTTATTGATGAACGTTTGATAGCGCTGCTGAATGGCTTCTTCCCAAACAAGCTTAAAACAAAAGCTCTAATTGAACAGCTTGATGGTAGTCCACTGTCCACTCTCATGTACCGAGCAAAGATCGCCAATGTTTTATATCTGATCACTGATAACGAATATGAAGCCATAAAAATCATGGCCATGATCAGGAATGAATTTGCCCATAACTGGGGTACAGCATGGTCCAATTCTGAACTAACAGATAATTTTAAGAAAGCAATCAAG
The DNA here is from genome assembly GCA_028868515.1 of Gammaproteobacteria bacterium. Classification (GTDB taxonomy): domain Bacteria; phylum Pseudomonadota; class Gammaproteobacteria; order Pseudomonadales; family Moraxellaceae; genus Aquirhabdus. The sequence continues at coordinate 45,051 of JAGWUI010000011.1, read as the reverse complement.
AAGCTTTTGACTTTATCTTATGCTGAAGAATTAAAAAAAATGTATCGTGGTGAAATTGAGGGTTCCAATAAGGGATGGTTTTTCTATATCAGTAGCAAGGTGATTTCGGATCTTTTGGCAAGGCAATCTTACGCCGAGAATCTTGGAAAGCGATTACCTGAAAAATATATAAGTATTTTTGATTTACCAATTGAGGAGCGCAAAAGAATCATTATGGCCGAACAATCTCGCCGACAAGCCCAAAATCCCTAAAGTAATCTCCCAGAGAGAAATCTTGCTGTTGAATTACTTGAACGCCTGCTTGAAGGTGAAATCAAATCGAAGATGTCTAGCAACGTTGTCCAGCAAAAGAAATTTTCTGAATTATTGTCAAACGTGGTCAAGCGCTACCAAAACCGCAGTATCGAAACCGCGCAGGTCATGCAAGAACTGGTTGATATGGCAAAATAATTCCGCGAAGCCATGAATCGTGGTCAAGTGCTGGGCTTACTCTAATGCACCCAATTGCTAACTAAACTGTAAGAATCGAATTAACTCAATCCAAGATATAAAATAATCATTTATTTAAAAAATTAACCTACTGGTTGATTTATCTTAAAAACAGTTATAGAATTGATTTATGAGTTAATCTCATGCCTACAAGACAACTAGTTGTCAGGCTTAAGGAGAAGGTAGCTATGTCAACATTATCAGATTTTGGAAAAGCGCTCAGGAAGATGCGAATCGATAAAGATATGACTTTGAAGGATTTGTCAGATAGGTTGGAAGTAACTCCAGCTTACTTGTCTGCAGTTGAGACTGGGCGCAAGCCTGTTAATGCGCAACTTATTAACAACATTACACAACACATGTCTTTATCTACAGGCGAGGCTCATTCATTGACTCTCGCTGCAAGTAAGTCTAGACCTGATGTTACTCTTCGACCCAAAAGTGATTTCGAATCTGAAGTTGCGCTTATGTTTGCTAGACGATTAGAAGGATCTTCGACCTTTGCGGAACGAATCCATCAAGCTTTGAAAGAAGAACTTTAATCAGGGAGAAAAACTAAATGCACCCAGACTTTAAGCCACATGGTGTAAAGGTTAAACCTCGAAGCGTAAACAATATTAGAGGCCTAGCCCTCATGTATAGAAGACTGCTTTTCAAATGCGAAGATAATAAAAGTCTTAATGTGGTTAAGAGCTTGGAAATTATTCTAGGTAAGCTGGGTGTAGTTTTAATAATTAAGACCATGGAAGAAATGGGAAACTGCGAAGCAGCAGCAAGCCCAGACACATTAGAATTACTTATCCGTGAAGATGTATACGATGCTTTGCATAATAATGATGGACGTGCGAGATTTACAATTTGTCATGAGATTGGACATTTAACACTTCATGAAAATATTGCCTTGGCTCGTGCCAATAATGGTGGCCATAAAATTTTTGAGGATTCTGAATGGCAAGCGAACACCTTTGCATCTGAGCTTTTAATGCCATTCAATATATGTAAAACAATAAATAGTGCTATTCAAGTCCAAATTATGTATCAAACAAGCTATGAGGCATCAGCTTATAGACTAATGAAATTAGAAAGTGAAAAACCGACAAAAGCATTAGCAAATGTCGGTTCTATATAGGAAACTTCAGACCTGTATAGCAGTCTCAAAGCAACCAAAGTAAAGCGTCGAAACCTTACTTTAGTGCATTTGATACTGAAAATCAAATTATCTTGAGTAAGGAGGTGTGTATGCATTATGACGAAACTGGGTAACTACCCCGCGCCAGAAGGCTTTCGATGGATATTCTGCCGTTATCGCAAAGTACGAGGCAAATCTGAAAAAATATTAGATGCGCATGAATATGGATACGAAGCATGGGCATTCTTAGTACGTTGTTAATTGAACTGAAGGGTAGCTAGTCTGCCCTTCTTTTTCACTTCGTCGAAATCAATTATTTTTCGCTTTTCCAAGAAGTTATTGCGGAGTTGAGAATGAGTACATTCAAAGTTAGACTTTTCAAGATTAATCATGATCTGCACAAGGTAGAGCTAGTAGGGGATTTTAAGTATCCAACGATGCCCAGAGTTGGGGAACATATATGCCCTGACGATGACTTCCCATGTTATCGTGTACTACGCTTAAGACATAACTTTAATGAGGGGTTCATTGAGGTTATAGTGGAGATAAGTGAAGATTTTTTTGACGTTGCCACTTAATTATTGTTAGTAGGCACTTCCATTTTTTTTGTATAGATTAATAATTTAAAAAAATAAGGATGCAAAATGAGTGTACATGAAAATGGAGTAGACACTATTGTTTACTCTGGTGAAATTAGCCGAAATGGCTATGAAAAGATAACCAAGGTCTGTGATGAGGCTGCAAGTTCATCTAACTCAAAAAAGGTTAATCTAGTCCTATACACATATGGTGGAGATCCTCATGCAGCATTTCGTATTGCTCGTGCGCTCCAACATCATTATGTTGATGGTATTAGGCTTTTTGTCCCACATTACTGTAAGTCGGCTGGAACATTGATCGCTATTGGCGCATCAGAGCTAATCATTTCTGACATGGGTGAGCTAGGCCCTTTGGATGTTCAACTTGCAAATTTGAATGAGATGTTTGAGCGGTCGTCTGGTATGGATATTATCCAAGGAATAACTGCACTAAAATCTCAAGCACAACAGATGTTTAAAGACTTTATGATTGATACAAAAGTAAGCGCAAGAGTCTCTACTAAGCTTGCAAGTGAAATTGCGACAAATCTAACAACAGGTCTATTTCAGCCAGTCTTTGCTCAGATTGATCCTATTCGAATAGGAGAAATCAATCGGGCTTCAAGTATTGCGTTATCTTATGGGAATATGCTTGAAAGAAAATTCAAAAATATTAAGCAAGATGGGGTGGAAAGACTTATCGTAGGTTATCCTTCACACGCATTTGTTATTGACAGAAAGGAAGCTCGTGATATATTCAAAACTGTGAGGGGTCCTGAACCTGACGAGGTTTCGCTTTTAAACAAAATTGACCTATTTATGCGCTCATTACTTGATAGTTCAGAAGTATTTTGCAGTAAGTGGGAACCAGATAAAGTAACCGAACAGGAAAATTCAAATGATCAAGCCAATATTGATGCAGCAGCCAATGACTTACCAACAGCCAAAACAGCTGCAGGAAGCAATGATGAAGCATCTTCAAGAGCAGAGCAACACAGCGAAAAGCCTAGAAAAAGTTCGCCAAGACGCTCTTCGCCGCAATCAAAATAATAGTTCAAATCATACTTACTTCTAACATGGTAAAAAATTAAGCTCCTTTTTAGGGGCTTTTTTAGTACTTGAGATTATAGCCGATCTCAAAAAAACTAATCATCAGCCCCCTAAAAAAGCTACTTTCAAAAAAGCAGGAGGAATGGCTATAATTGTGAAGCTCAAGGCAATAATAGTATGTAATACAACTAATTACTGCTATAAAACTTTAGTAGGAAGTGACCTGAACAATATTCTCAAGTTCAGTCAAGATTTCCTGTTGATGTTGCTTGAGATAGCGAGTTACTGATGAATTGCTTAGTAAACGTGTCAAATAACCTTTTGCTACAACAAAATCCAAACTGTCATCACCATAACTTTGCTCAGCAATCTTAAACTGCACTTCAAGATTACTCATCTCCATTTCCATTTTTGCCATCTGCTCTGAACTTAATCCTTTACGCTGATTTGCTTTTCGATTTCCTTGTACCAACATCGATTCAGGCGTAGCAACTAATATTGACTCCGCATATTTGGCAGTAATGTTATTAGCTGAAATCATTAAATCAATGCACTCTAACTGGCGAGTTGGCTTCATTTTTCTAAGTGCTGAGAAAACTTGAGAGGAAAACTGGCGACTTTTTAGTAGCTCTATCGCTTCTGGGCATATACCGTGCAACATGGTTAATTTTTTTACGATAGAATTTGTATCTAAATTCAGTGCTCTAGCCAATCGTTCAGGATCAACCCCTCGATCCACCGCCCGCTTAATCATCCGATGTTCTTGGATGGGTGACAAACGGTTTACTCTGCTATTGTAGGTATAACTCTCATCATCGGTTGAGATCAGGCAAACTGCTTGCTCGTGTCCCAACTCTTGTAAAACCAGTCGCCGTACATGCCCATCCAGTAAAATATAATGTCCAGTTTTAGCATCAGATACGGCTATAGATAAGGGCTCGATAAGCCCAACCTCTTGAATTGAGGCTTTAATTTGCTGATATTTACGCGTAGTCATGACTGAACTGGGCATTCGTCTTGATGGTAAAATCTGTTTAATCGGAATCATCAATGTTTCAAGATCGAAACCCACAGGAACTTTACTCATAATGAATGTGCTCCAACCTTTATACGCTCATCAAGGTACGTAGGTAATGAATCTAAATCTTCCGCTCGTAATAACGTCACAAAATTCTCATCAGCAAATAATTTTCGTAACGCACTAACAATAATCAACAACCGCTGCTGAGTTATATTGGATTTCTTTATCAATAGTTTCTGTCGTTCAGCTTCCTTTTGATAAGTTCGTATAATGCCTGAAGATGTTAGCTCCTGAGTTCTTCTTACTTCAGGATTGCGCGAAACTTTTCGCCCAGATATGCTCCTGTGCGCAATAATTCTGCGTGCATGATTCAAACGGTTGCCACGAAGTGCTCCAGACTCATAAGCATCTTGCAACGCAGATTGAATAGCGACATCATCATTACCTGCACCAACAATTGCTAATGCAACATTCAATGGGATTCCACCTTTCTCTACAGCAACTAATAATCGTTCTTCACCGTGCTTGAGTAATGTTAATACTCCCTGCACATACTCTGGCGATAACCCAGTTTTCTTTGCAATTTCATTCTTCCCATACCCTCGATCAAGTAACTGCTCTATACCTACAAGTAACTCTAAAGGGCGATGGTGGCGGCGTGCAATATTCTCAGCCAAACTCATGATGAATGCATTTTCCTCGCTAACATCAATGACTAAAGCAGGAATATGACTTTCACCTAGCGCTCGAAATGCCTTTAATCGTCCCTCGCCACAAATTAAAAGATAATGCTCTGAGCCACCCGTTTTAAAGCGTGACGTGACTGTAATTGGCTTTTTCAAACCGACTGTTTCAATATTTTTTATAATTTCATTAAATACGCTGTTATTTCTATCACGTGGATTCAACACATCAATACAATCGATAGGAATCATGCGCACGATACCTGCATCTGGACAATCGCTCATGCAAACCTCCTTAGACGAGTACGCTCTGCCATACCATATAAATAATCGAGACTACTAAAACGATAGCTTTCAAACTCAATTGAATTATGATCGGCTAAACGGATTCTTTCTTGCCCGAAATCCAATCTTGGCAGCAGGTAATAATCTAGCGCCGCATCATTTGTCTGATTCAGGCGAACAGCCACGGTAATGTCGGGAGAGAGACTGGTATCGAAGCGTACTTTCCAACTCCGACGGCCTGTCTCAGAAGTTTGACAACGAGAAATCACGAGGGAAATGCTAAACTCGTCATTGACCCATAAAAGATCTGTCGCAGGGTCACGCTGAACTATTCCACCCAGCGCAATCATTTGATTTTCAGTTTCATGAATGATTTCAGGGTGGAAACGTCGCAAAAATTTATTGGTTTCGAGATACTGATAATCGCGATCAGGTGTAAATCCGACGATTTGATAAGCGCGAATTAAGCTACCAAAGCGATGGGCATAAATTGAAGTTGACGGCATATCATCTGTTTCATTGATGATTAACCCTGAAAGGAAGCCCCGCTTTTGATATAAATTGCGTAGTCGTTCGATTAATTCATCATTGCTATAGCGATACGATCTAGCACGAATAATACCTTGCGCGGTATAGAAAATATCTGGAGGAACTACAGGTTCAAAAGCACCGACTTTTTTGATCCACTTTTCGGGAGTATTCGCGACTCGCTTTTTTTTAAGCTTAAACGACCTTCGGTTGTAGACGTTATTGCCAATGTATTTTTCATTGGTCAGAACCTCATGCACAGTAGCCCGTGTCCAATCACGATTAAGATCAGTACGAACAGCCATACTGTTAAGTCGGCTAGCAATCTCTGACTCAACTAGACCATCATCAATAAACCAACGATACATGGTGTTAACCGTACGCACCTCATTGTCTGGCCCAGGAATAAGAACTACTCGGTCAGTTTGTAAACTTTTATGCTCACCTCTGGAAAGTTCAGCTTTGATGGCACCATGTTGATCTACAAGAACACGGCGCAGTCCATAACCAGCAGGTCCACCTTGACGAAAACCCAGCTGAATCAACCGACATTGTCCTGCAAAAACTTTAGCAGATAGTTCTCGGCTATATTCACCAGCCATGGAGCGTTTGAGGCTTTTAACAATAGTAGACGATATTGAGCCATCGTTTTCAAATTGCTCAGCGCAGTAAGCAACTTGTATACCTGCTTGACGGCAGATATATTCGTAATAGGCACTTTCATCAGCATCCTGAAATCGTCCCCAGCGGCTTACATCATAGACTAAGATGATCTCAAAATCAGTCGCACCTGCTTGTACATCGCGAATCAACTCCTGCAATCCTTGTCGTCCTACGATATTCAAACCACTTTTACCCTCATCAGTGTAGGTTCGAACGATTTCTATATCGCGACGCGCTGCATATTCGCGGATTTTATCAGCCTGATTAAGTGTAGAGTATTGCTGATGTTCGGTGGACATGCGTACATATTCGGCGGCCCTAAACCGCTTCGGTTTATTCTGATCCACCTCTGTTATGCTATTTGATTCCATGAGCTCTAGTTGTCCGATTATGATGTAAAACAACGGAACATCTATGCATTAATCAAGACCACGTCACAGCTCGGCGTAAGCTAAATCATTGCATGTGGTTAAAATACATACGGAATACGCTAGCAGTTGCTTGATAAAAAAACTATCTGGTCATCTCTTTATATTTTTCATCTATTACAACACTTTGATATAACAGTTATTTCAACAATCCACGCATCCATCTTTTTTGTTTCATCATTTAAGAATTTTAGATGATAAAGACCTGTTCTAAATAAGTTTTCCTTAATTAACAAGTCCATCTTGCCACAGCCTTCACATGGGATAGTTGTATTGAGTTCAGGTTGTAAAACTGTGCCCTGTATGACATTGTCTGGTTTTTTCTTAGGCTTACGGCTCGGACGAACATATTCTGGATTGCGATTGAGCCAAGCTCGGTGCGCTGCGTATTGATTCTCACGATAGGACAAATCGGTCTCACGTTTGTTTTTTTGCCACATCCGTTTACGAGCTTTCTGACATTCTGGTTTTGAGCAATAAGTTTGATTTTCAACTTGTGGACAAGGTTTAAACAATGCATTACAGACTTTACAGTGCTTGTTCAGCATGACAGTTCCATACATAAAGGCAGGTATGGTAAAAATAACGACTAATAAAGCGAAATAGCATAGTTTGGCAACCGCTCTGATCAACAGGTAGTACAAGCTATGGTGAAATTCTCATGTGGGGGCTGGTACAACGAAATTTCAAAGATTTTGAAAAGAAGATTGGATTAATGTTAATAATCGGAAGTATCAAGAGTGATGATAACCCCACAGCCAATCGTGCAGAGTGTACGAATGATATGGATCTCCGAACAAATAGAAAGCTGCGAACCAGCCAAGCTCGAAGAAAGTAATGCTAACTATCACTCGTAGAGGATGATGAAACACCCAGACGAGGAAACTCACGGTTGAGCATCAGCCACGATAGAACGAGCGTCTGATGCACTCATGGTATAACTATCGGATAGTTCATTAACCTGCCAATCATTCCGATATTGAGAAACAAATTTGACTGCACCTTTCAACGACTTGAAGTGAACGGGCAGCAACTCGCGTTCAAGCGCCGATTGACCTTGCTTAACTATGCGTATCTTCCAGCAACGTGGCAATGTTTGATCTAATATGATCTTACAAGCCAATTTAATCGTTTTTTCTAGTTGAAGTTCATCCATTTTTCTAAGTCTCCAATAGCTATTATTTAATTTTAGCCTTTATCTTGGCTTCCCACTTGAGCATTTCTATCGCTTCTGTCTTTGAAATCACGCCACTGTCGCTCGCCATAAAGCGCAAGAGTCCTGAAGGAGTTGGCTGGATATTATCAACTGCAAGCAAAGCAAGGGTTGATTGCGCTGACTTCGATAGCGTGTATGGATTATCCTGTAAACTTACCCGAAACCTTTCAATTTTTTCTAACAATATCAAATACTCAGATTCAGTCATGGCTACCCCAAATTTACTGTCTTGATATCAATCCATTTTAGTTTTCTTAAAAAGCTGCAGACCTATCGCATACATTGTAAATTCGACAATAAAATTTTTCTAACAGAGTTACTTTGGCGTTGTGGATCGGATGGAGCGAATTGCTCGATGAGAACTTTGATGTTAGGTTTAACATCATGTAGTACTAACGGTGCTGAACTGATTTGAGCGCTATCTGCATTATATAGTTCGGCATCTAAAATAAGAGTCTTGCAATATCTCGAATAAGTTAAATCACCTATTAATTTATTAGCACCCGCATAAACACCATATCTCAAATGAACAATCAGACCTGCTGGCAAATTTGGTGCTCTTTCTAAGGTTTGGGATCCATTAATCAAATCTGTCTGCATTTTATTAAATTTTTCATTCATATTATCCGCAAATTGACCATAGGATTGACCAACCTGGCTCAGCGATTGGCAGCCAGACAACAGGATCACGATGGTCAATGAACCAATAATGGAGGTTTTTTTTAGGAGCATCTTAAGTAACCTCATTTTTTGGAATTTTATAAAGTAGTGTCAAATAGCAATTGAAAAACATTCAATAGAGACTTCTTTGCGAACAATGCTTTTATAACTGAACCAAACCTCAAATTGAATGATATATCATGTGGATTAATAGTGTCAATTATCAAAAAATGAGGAATGGACTCATATGAAATGATACGAAGTACATTGGCAACTAATATAAAGCGAGAGCGAAAAATACGCGGACTGTCGCAAGAGAGACTTGCCCTAAACGCAGATGTGAATAGAACTTTTGTATCGCAAATTGAACGAAAAATAGGGAATCCTTCGTTACATACACTTTGCCGAATTGCAGATCACTTGAACATACCATGTCACGAGTTGCTTATCCAGCAGCAATAGCTACAGAAGAAATTTAATAAAAACAATTTACTTCGATCAAACAAACCAGTGATCCTTAGTGTGGTCTTGACCGTTTTGTTGGAATAGGGTTGACGGCAAGTTCTGGCACTAAAGGTTCTATTGGAGATGTGTGGCGCTCGATTCGCGACGACTCAAAGCCCAATTTATCCCGCAAACCCTCAGATATTTTACTGTTTACACGGCAGGAGATAGTGCTGCCCTCGATGTTGAACGCGTACTCATCGAAATAAACAGGTCTGCCATCACGATGTTTATTTATGGCATTCCCGTGCCCAATAACAGTGAGCGTGCTGTCTTTATTCTGTGTACTCAGTTTTATATAAATAGAGCCATTTTCACGGGTTGTGATTTGACCAATCAGCTCTTGCTTGCGTTGGACAAGATTATCCTTTGGTATAAAGAATCCCTTTAGAATGCTCGGATTCTCGGTCATACAGAGCTCAAAAACCAAGACAGTGTCACCCTTCAATGTCTTACGACTTCCTCTGATTACAGGTTGCCCTAAAGCTTCAGGCACATCAGTTTTTTTGGATTCTGAGGATGGCATTTTCGCTGGTATAGTTGTTTTCTCTAGAGCCTCTTTCTCCATGGCTTTTTTGAGTAGTTCATCGCGGCACCACTGCTCCACTTGAGCAGGTGTGTGTTTAGTCTTAGCAGACATTTGCTTGTGTAACGAGTGATCGAGTTGCACAGAAGGGCGAACTGGTGACACGTACATGGGCTCATCCACATCATTGCCACTGTCTGTTTTGACTGGCGCGTGGGACTTGAAAATAATACCTAATTCAAACTTAAGGTTGGCTGCACGCCGTGTTAAAAGACCAAGCTTAATTTCTGAGTTACGCGCTAGTTCAGGGCCGAGATGAGATTCTGGGGTGCGGTCGATGCCCTGTGCCCGAAGCGTCCGATGATCTACTCGATCCTCATGGCCATATTGTTCCAAATGTCGGTTTTGAATGTCTGCCCAACGCTTGCGTAAGGCAACAAGCTCTTCTCCTGCAGCAGCTTTGAATCTGGTTTCTGTATTGGCTTTTTTACAACCGCCTAATGCTGGATTTTTAGAATTACTGCGGCTGAAATATTGCTCTGGATCTCGTTCGATGCCATCAGTGATCCGTTCTGAGAACATAATATGTGCATGTGGCTGCTCTTCACCGTCAATAGCGGCATTTGGTACATGAATCGCCCACAGATAGGCATGTCTTTCACCAAATTCTTGATGTACAAATTCGCGTACCAACTCAACGCGCTGCGCTGGTGTTAATTCTCGCGGAAGTGCAACTTCGTACTCACGGAATGTCGTGCCATTCTGGCGCTCATGCAGATCCGACATCCGCCAAAATATTGATGGATTTCTTGTAGCCCATTTCGGCATATTTCCATATTCTTTATGCGCCAATTCCTCTTCACCGCGAAAATTTTTATACTGCCCTTCACGGGCAATATAAGAAGCATGTGCACGTGCTTTGGTAATGGTTTTACCAGTACCTCGCTTAGAGCTTTTTACACCGCGTTTCGTATGGAAATGGAATGAAGCCATATGCTTTACTCTTGAATTTGTTTCGCTTTTTATATTCCCGATAGGGCGCACGGTTTCAGAGGTACGAAGAAACCATGAAGTGCGCGTTCAATTAATTGAACGACTTGCGACATATTAATAATTAACCTAAACTTGCATAATAATCAACCATTATTAGAGATGGAAACATGAGTAACTTTGCCATTGATCGATATTATTTCTTGAAGGCTTTGAAATCACCTACGGCAGAACAAAAGATATTTATTCAGCTTCACGAAAATAATAATAGAACAGCTCAACAAGATAAATCCTACAAAGCAGCACTTAAATATGAACGAGCGACTATTCGTGCAGAAAACGCTAAGTTCAATTTAGATAACTCACAAAAATCTGATGAAGATAAGCGCAAAGCAGCAACTCATTTTAAAGTTTTAGCAGGTACAGTTATTCTTGACTTAATTAAAAAGAATGATGGTATACGTGAGAAATTTTTTGAAAGTGCTGGTGTTTACTTAAGCGAAAATGACTTCAAACAGTTCAAGATGTACCTTAAGATTTAAATTTGACCATGTTTTTGATTTTGAGTTAACTATGGACGTAAATAAAATGGAAATGTATCTTTATTCCACTGAAACATCATTAGATAAATTAACGCTTATTCACTATTGGTTGGATCATGGTTTTCTGAATAAGATTTTTTCAAAAATGAATACCAAAGATCATAAATATTTCAAATTAACCATTAAGAATTTAAAAAAAATTGAAGATATATTAAAAACCAACTCTGCTCTTGAAGAGGTTTCGATTTGGAAAGATGAAGACGCTGTATTTTTAGAGCATGTGAAGAATAACCTTAAAAAGAAATGTCATGTTTATTTTTCAAATGAAAATTTTCTATATAACTAAAGCAATTTTATCAGTAACACGGTAACAAGTCTTTATTTACAATGGTTCAGATGACTATTTATCAGTAACATTTAAAAGTAGAGTTACCGATTATATTCAACTAAAAGCCATGTAGTTATTACATTGTTACCGTGTGACTGAATTATTAAGGGACAATAGCATGGGTTACTTTTATATAATGATTAAAAACGTCTTTGAAGTCTGATAACTCATAACCTTTGAACGTTCCCGCACCGCCGCGAAGCGTCTTAGATTTAATGCCAAACTCGCATAATCTTTGTGCTAGCTTTCTTGGGGTCATTGGCTTCCCATGTAACCATGTAGCCCATGGAGCTTCATCATCACTGCACAATCTTTCCAGCAGGTCTATTGATGAAATTCGGGTAACGCGCATTGACTCAAAAGCCTGTTTAATATCTGCTAGCAATTCTTCGTTAATACTCGGCGCCTCATCCTCAATACCCGATATTGCGAGTGCGGCAAGACGTGCTGTGTTGCACCAGTGATCGCCAACACAATCGGCTATTGCTAACAATGGCTCCCAATTATCTTGTGCTCGATCATTAAGAGCTTCGGGTAATCGTGGGCGAGCGAGTCTAAGCGCTTCATTGTTGTCCTCTGCCCATCGTGCAAGTTTGCGCTTTACTTGCTCAAAGTGGTATATGTCGGCATGGCGCAAACGGTCACGCTGTTCACTGGGTAGCTTGCGCCGCAGCACTAAGAGGATAGAGCGGTCTTTAAGTGTGTCGGACAAATGCCCTATACCGCTGATCGCCTTTGCTCCCCATGTGCTGAACCTCTTTGGCTCGAAGTTATCACCCACAGTACGGATCACGAAAGCACTTTGTCTTGTGTGACCACTGTTGAGAATGCCTCGTAATTCGTCACTCTGACCTAAAAAAGAATCTGCCTCATCAATCAGCAAAGTCGGATTGAAGGCTTCTATGGATCGAAATAACGCTGATGAAGTGATGTTTGAGGCTGGTAGTGGCTTTATGCACAACATACCAATGAGATTCAGCAATTGAGTTTTTCCGCATCGTTTCTCTGGGGCTGTGATGCACGCAATCGGAGAGATGTGCATCGTGTCAATGCACCACGAAAACATAATCCAGAGCGTGACCGCATGAATGGTAGACTTTTCACAGACTATATAGCGATCGACAATAGCCGCAATCTCATCCAATAACTCTGCCCCGTCTACAGACTCATCCCACGGTTCAACCTCAGCAAACATCCCCGCTGCTACAGGCTCATTCTTCAGTTGGCAGGTCTTGACGATTTCATCAAGCGTTGAAGAGCGTATTCCTAGCCGCTTGGCTTCATCTTTGCGACAACGTTCGTATTCAAGTATCGGTAGCTTGGCAAGACGGTCAAATTCTCGATCTAAATCTAGATTGAACGTATCCTTTGATTCAATCCCACATGGCAAAGCCAAAGCACCATCCTTGATTTCGTGAGCGAGAATGGCATTCATTAAACACCTCCATTCTCATTCTCGTCATTCGAGGCCTTATTTAGGCTGACTAGCCACGCTTGGATGTCTACATCCCGCCAAAGTGTAACGCCAGGGAATGGCTTAACAGGTTTTGGAAACTTTCCAAGTTTTGTCCACTTGAGAATTGTCGAAGCACCAAGCGGGACAATGCCCTTGTGTGCAGGTTTAGCATTAATCTTTCGGATATAACCGTTACGCTCGACATATACACGTGCAGGGCTCGCAGGTGCCGTTGCAAGTTCAGAGAGCCGATAATAAATTGGGGAGGAGGTGTTGGAGCTGTCTGTATCAATCATTGTCATATATCCTTTTAATTCAGTTAAAAGGACAACAAAAGAGAAGAAGCTAGAGTCTAGAGTGTCATTTTTTGCAATCAAAATATACCCATGAACCACTGATAAAAGTGTATACAATAGGTGTATTCAATAAGCCAAAAATTCGGTAATATCTATCCAGCAAGAGTTCACTCATGCTGGAAAAACCTGTTTTATCTCTAGCGTACTGCTATCTCGCTTTAGATTGTCCCCACTAGGAACTGGTTTTTGGAAAATTCGCCCACTTTGGGATTGCCGTCCTCAAGTGGGTTTTCTATATCTAGTGTCTAAGAACGATACAACACACTAGATAAACGGATTCTATGACAGTGTTTTCTGATTCACCACACCCCAATATTTTTGAATTCTTATAGGCATATGTGACTATAAGAATTATTTTTTGTATAGCACATACTCTACGGAAAATAGAAATCATCTCATTAGATGTAACTCAATAAATATCAGTTCGTTATGTGGAGTATCCAAACATTTTTATTTTTGGAAAATTAAATTGTTTTTGTTTGTAATAAAACAGAAGCTTAGGCAATTTTTGCAAACTGAACAACATTGTTCAGCGATCCTCCATTCATTTTATCGGCAAGCTCTTCGGCCGTGATGTTGTAGTAAACGTTCAGCAAAATTTTCAGGTCTTTATGTCCAGACACCTTAGCCAGATCTTGAATTTGCAAAATTTTAGCCAGCTGTGTGCATGCTTCGTGCCGTGAATCGTGAAATCGCAAATCTGCTTCTTTTAATTGGGTGCTATCGCGTACTTTCCTAAACATGGTACTTAAAGAATCAGCATCAATCGTCACCATGCGTAAATCATCAAACCCTTGCATCAATTTTATGTGCTTCACCGCTTCATCAAGTAAGGGAACATTCCGTGACGAACCGTTTTTGGTATCAGGCAGGTGTATAAAACGTTTAATGAAATTAACGTTATTCCATGTAATTCCAGAAATTTCACTTGCGCGCATTGCTGTTAGTATGGCGAAAATGAAGCACCACGCTACTTGCTGCTTCTTATTCTGCGGAGCAGTGCCTTGCACGTACCCGCAAGCATTGCAAATAATCTCCACTTCTTCACGACTGACGCGACGTTGCCTCGGAATACTCGTTTTTGGCTTTTTAACTTTGCTAAAAGGATTCTCTGGAAGAAGCTGCATTTCCTTAATTGCGTAAGTAAACACACTAGACAGCAAGTTATGCTCACGACTAACAGACGCAGACTTAACAAACTCTAATCTATCGTCGCGCCACTCGATTAACTGTAGCGGGGTAACTTCATCGACTGCCGTATCACAAATATCAGGATATTCACGTTTGAATTTTTCTAGCCTATTAAAGTTCCACTTGTGACCCTTATGGTTTATAGATTCTTTCGATAGATATGTTTCGATAACCAATCTAAGAGTTGGTTTGCCTTTGAGTACAACGCTCGCTGCTTCTTTTTGGGCTTCATAATGAGCTTTGGGATCTATCCCTTTTAATCGCAAAGACTTCGAGTCATCCCTAATTCTGCTGGCGTCCGCAAGCGATAAATCAGGATACATTCCATATATCCCGATTTTCCAAATCTTATCTTTACCTTCATGTTTGTACTCAAGAAACCATGTCTTAAGGCCGCTAGGTCTCACATATAAGCGCAGACCGTTGCCGAAGTTATGTCGAACAACAGATTCGTTGGGAGGGCATCTCAGTTTTCTAATCTGTGCGTCGGTAAGCATCGTGGATGCCTCATTTGCTGAATCATGAATTCAGTATATCTATAAAAATATCCCGATTAAATCCCGATTTTGACGTAGTCTGCCATGAATTGAGGGGGTATGCTAGAGACAACAAAAAGCCCCAAGTGCTTGTAAACACTGGGGCTTATAGCATGCCGTGACATGCCAGAAAATACAAATTGGTGCGATGAGATGACTTGAATGACTCAATAACCCATTGTATTTATTAATTAAGTCAAATAACACAAATTAATATATCCTTTATTATATCCTCAAAACCAAATGTGTCTGAAAAAACACACAATTTTCGGATCAGGGCTAACGGGCTTTTTTCATTGTTTGCGACAAGTTAGCTTGGTAAGTTTTCTATGCTACAGTAAATGCAATTAAATCTCCATTTGTATAACTGACAAATGTATTGGCTGGTAACTACCTTTAGTAGACTCCTTGTAGAGCATTGGTTGCACAGTTGATTTAGTTCATTACCCCAATTTCCTGAGTAGTTATAGCTTGAATCAACTGGTAATGGTGTAAGTTTCTAATACATTTTCTACTTTCATAGCGGTTGTCCTTTGCTAGTGGGAATTTACATCCACAGCGAAAATATCATAGCTAGACTTAATTATGTGGTTTGTAACTGATTCTCAATATTCTTTGCACAAACTTTCAAAGTGCGTGCTGTAGTCAAGATGAATCTGAGCAGATCAATAAATATATGCAGACTATCGCCTAACAGCTCTGCTCATAGCTTGCCACCACACCTGCCCGATCACACTGATCGTTTCTGAATGTGAATCTTGCAACGACAAGAACTCGTCAGGAAACATAATCTTATCTGTACTCTTTGCTACGAGCTTTAGTCCACCATCATTGACATATAAAACCCTGATCTTGATTTTGCCATTATGCTCAATGGCGTAGATTTCGCCATCAAAAATTTTATTGGCAGAAATATCAATTGATACGATCTCACCATCACAGAAGTCAGGGTACATATCATGCTCAGTTGCTCTGACAATCCGTGCAGATTCTATGTTTACGCCACATTTATGAAGCTCTGCTTTAGGCAACCACACGAGTTCATCACTCACAGGACTATAAGAGCCATTGCCCAATTGAATGTACGGGATAGGCACCAGTTCCTCTGCTATCGCACTTGCAATACTTATTCCTTCCCATTCTAATTCACCTTTTGGACTATATGGGCGGATGGGACCAATACCTTTAATAAGCCATTCACCTCTCACCTTGAGGCATTTGCATATGCTGATTAGATGATCAGCATCAATTTTTTTAGTTCTACCAGACAACCAATCACTTACAGATGGTGGTTTAACTCCAGCAGCGCGAGCCAATTCTGCCGCATTGATCTTTGGAGTAGCGGCATTCATTGCAAATCTAAGTCTTTCGGATAAAGAACTATGCGGATGTAAGATTGTCATTAGGCAATCCTAACATGATGAAAGTTAGGCATACCTATTGACTAAGAGTAAGGTATGCCTAATAATATTTTCATCATTAGCGAGGGTAGTAAATTGAATGATGTCGATTTAATCAATAGCTTAGGCAACTGCTCTGCTGTAGCAAGA
Source organism: Gammaproteobacteria bacterium (assembly GCA_028868515.1). GTDB lineage: Bacteria > Pseudomonadota > Gammaproteobacteria > Pseudomonadales > Moraxellaceae > Aquirhabdus. The sequence continues at coordinate 28,282 of JAGWUI010000011.1, read as the reverse complement.
CTATTAAAGATTAAGCCACCTTCAGTGTCAGAGTGGAAAAGACGAGGAACAATTCCAATCGATAAGAGAATTAGGCTTGCTGTTATTGCAGAAGATCGAGGAATTACGACGAGGAAAGAGCTATTTCCTGATTCATATCAAGAAATATGGATAGAGTTACGACATATAAATTGATAATAAAGTATTGATTTAGCGCATCTTATTTAATTGAAAATTGAAAGCGATGAGGGTTGTATGCTTAATTTAATGAGATATGTTTGGTCTCCCATTAGGTTCATTGTTGTTCTTGGAGGTGGTGGGAGAATACCGATGATTAAAATTATTATTAATTTCATAGATTCAAAATTTTAATATCATTGTTTAAGTTATATAGGATTATGAGATGAAGATTGATATGGAAAATCTATCAGATGAGCAAACAAAAATAAGAAATAATATTTATCTTAAATCCTCTATTTGGAGTGGATTAATTGTTTTTGTTATTTCAATTTTTGTTTATTTTTACTTTAAAAATGAGTATCCAATTATTTGTTATGTACTGTCTATTCTCTCTTTTCTTATACTGTTTCCTGTGGTTTTTATGGTTATTAAAACAGCAGAGTTTCATGGCGTATATTGTAAAAATTGTAACTCTCCATTCAGCATTGCATTACAAGATGTTGATGAAAGCTTGATATGCAGCGTTCCTCGTCAAAGAAGTAGAGTTGTAGGAAAATCAATTTCTGGAAGTAATGAAGGCTTAAATCGCGTCATTCATGAAAGCTGGATTGAGGAAAAGTATGAAGTTTTAAAAACATATACTTGTATATGCTGTAGTAATAGCTACATAAAGAAGAGTAATAAAACGAGAGAAACAAATAAAACTTCTGATGAATATTATGATTGAAATTAATTCAAATTAAGTTTAATAGGAGTTGTAGCTAAATGGCACTAATAAAATGTGATGAATGTGGTAAAGAGTATAGCTCTCAATCAGAAAAATGTGTTAATTGTGGTGCTCCCACGCCAGAAGATGATTTATCTTATTGGTTAAAAATTTTTCAGGTTTTGCTTGGAATAATAGCTACTATTTATATTTTAAAAGCATGTGCACCAATCATTAAGCCATATATTCATTTTGATGGTATCTCAGAATCTGATCTAAATTGTTCAAGTGCCAATCTTAATGACCAAATGAAGTCTACTTTTAATGGTAGTCAATATGCACTATCGAACAACTTAAAAGCGATATTAGCTGAAAGTCAAGACGCGCCAAAAAGTAGTGACACTTCACTTGTAACATGCCAAACCAAGCTCACTTTGAACAATCAGCAGACAATGACTTATTTATTTGATGTTACTAAAAACCCTTCTGGTGGTGAGGATGCGACTTATTTGATTTCTGCTACACCTGTCGATTCTCAATAGTTTTTATTTTTAATAAGGAGTTTGTTTATGAAAGCTAAAGCAGTGGTTTTAACATTAATGGCAATGATGCCGTTTGCAAATGTAAATGCAGAAGATAATGGAAATTGTACACTTATCGCTCTTACAAGCGTATCTAGTGTGCAAATGGACGGCTCGTCAAATGATGGTTTTAGTGTAAAACTGAAAAAAGGTCAAACAGATGCACCTGTAACACAATATTGGACTAACAAGACAATTGATGTTTATTGTGTGCATGGTGGTGAATGCTGGCCCAGAAATGCCGTTGTAAATGGTAAAAAAATTGAAGTCACACGATTAACAAACTGTAAAGCCAAAGCAACTCCAGAGAAACATGAGTCATTTGATGACCCTACCCAAAATATGTACAGATTGATTGAGATCCATAAAAAATAAATATCTTTCATTTTTGATGATTAATAATCTATTTTAGTTTCGGTGAATTAAAAATGCGTAAATTAGCGCTTATTTATCTTGTGTTTTATGTTGTCATGGTTTTTTTAGATGTTTTTAGTCCAGCAGCAGGTCAACCTATATTATTTACTTTTTTTAATTTTATTATAGGTATCGCATCAGCAATATGTGTTAAAGCATATATCGACAAGAATCGTTCGGATAAATATCTTGCAATATTTAAAGCTATGCCTGTGTTGTTGATCTTAAGTACTTTTGTTGAATTGTATTATGTTTATTTAGAGCTATCATCCAATACGTCAAATTCATCAACTGTAGTAGTAAGTGCTGATTCGCTTAATGCTGCCATGGTTCTTATGTCTTTGTTTGTTCTTATTTTGAATCTTCCTGCTTTATATATGTGTTTTAAACTTGGTTATTCAGAAGAGTTTGGAACCAGTATTAGTACTCAAAAAATAGATATAGATAGTACGGCAAAAAATGAATTGTGGAATAAAGTATGGAGCAATTGGAAAATTTATGGGGGAGTTATTGCACTGATTGCCATTAGCTTAATGCGTTATGGTCATCTTGGCTCATCATCTTCTGCAACTGAAAGTCAGCCAGTTATTGATAATTCAGTATCCGATTCAAAACAGCTTACAGCATCCAATTCTGAAAATCAAAATGATACTAAGCAGGAATCTGAGACTAATAAAATGACTGATGCAGCTCAAGACGTAGCAAGTAAGTTAAATGATATTAAAAGTCAAGCAGCTGATGAAATAGCATCTGCTGCTCCAGATATTCAATCAACAAATACTGAGGTAAATAGTGAAGTTAATAAATACAATATTATGAAACGTAATGGTGCATCCTTAGCTGAATTATGTATACAGGCAAGTACTATTAAAAATATCTTACTTAATCTAGGCGATGAGTCTGGTTATCATGCATGGAATAAAGCGGCAGCTACCAATTGTAATCTAGCAGACACTAACCCAGGAATGTAGATATTAAAAAAGGATTTTGTTATGTATAAATCAATACCTATTATTTTTATATTATTTTATTCATATGCTCATGCCTATGATACTGGTTGTCCTACTCAAGTTACAGGTATGTCCTCAACTAAAAGTTTTGCTGAAAATATGAAGATTAGGGCAGCTGTTGAAGATTGTTATAAACATATTAATAATCCAAATCCTGTTCATCAGCCTACAATGCCTAATTACTCAGAAGATGATATGAATCTAATGAGAAATGGTATTTGGCGAGATGGTGCTACAAATCTCATGTGGTTCCGATGTCCTAATGATTCTTCATGGACAGGTCAATGTAGTGGAGGACATAGCAACACATGGACTAATAGTATGAAGACAGTCCAGCATTTAAATGAAACATCGTTTCTAGGATATAGTGATTGGAGAATGGCAACTCAGCAGGAGTTGCAATCTTTAGGACATGCCTTAAGACAACAGCAAAATAATGACTTTGGCGAACTAAGTGTAAACCATCCCATTAATAAAAAGTATTTGCATCTATTGCAAGATAATTATGTTTACCTTGTAGATCGTACTAATTCTCATGCCGCAACCAATCCTGATACATACTGGGCAGCAAATCCTCCGACTTCTAATTCATATAACCCTAGTCTTAAAAATTGCGCTGTAGTAAGTCTTGCTTCATGGCAATATGGGGAAATACTTCCTTTTCCCCACTCTGGGAGTGAGCGGGATATGCGTATTCAGAGCCAGACTTGTAAAGAATATTACTCCTATAGAATTGTAAGGGGTGGCAATGATACAGGTATATTCAGTCGTTCACTTCAAGCAGTGAACACTAAAGGTTTCGAACTATCTGATCAAGAAGAAATGCGAAAAACTACTGCTGCCGCGCAGGTTGTTGCCAGCCAATTAAATGATGTAAAGGGGAAAGTTGCTGGAGGTCTTGCCGCAGATATTCCTTCAATCCAATCATCATTCTTGGATGCAAATGGACAAATAAGAAAATACGGCATTATGAAACGAAACGGAGCATCGCTAGCTGAGTTATGCGTTCAGTCAAATATTGTTAAAAATATCTTTTTGAATCATGGAGATGAAACAGACTACCACTCATGGAATATTGTATCAAATACCAACTGCAATTTAGCAATATCCAATCCGAGTTTATAAATACAACTTATTTTATTTTTCATATTTAATTGCTAAGTGACATTGATATGCTCATAGATGAGAATGACCGCAGACCCGTGATTTATATTCACGGGTTTGGTTCCGATAAAGAATCTTCAAAATTTATTGCACTTAAAGAGCGATTAGATCAAAAATACTTTGTTGTTGATATTGTTGAAGCTGATTATGCCTTAGCGACTAGACGGGATATTGAATACAAATTTAGTCAAGTTATTGCAAAATTTTTAGGATACCCGACACCAATTATTGTAGGTCATTCTCTTGGAGGGTATTGGGCGCGTGTACTGTCAGTTAACCAGTTTTTTCCAGCATTATTGGTCAATCCAAGCATGATGCCGTGGGACACGCTTAAAGACAAAATTCCTGTCCGTGAGTACAAACTTCCCCCCACTTCAAAAATTGATTTAGCTTCGGGTAAATCTACTGAATATGTCTACATCGAATTAGGGGACGAGATTGTTGACCAACAAAGTCAAATTGATGCAGGATTGTTTGGCAATTCGGTTTTAACCACAGTCCTTGGTGGGCACCACCGAATTGAATTTATTGATAACGTAATCAATCAAGTTGTGAAACTTGACAAATATATAAACGATCTTGAGTCGTTTATACATTAGGACTATTACAAACCATAACAGTCAACAATCTATAACATACTAAACCTTAAGTGACACCCTGCGTTTTATATCCTCTAGTCCCCTAGAGCTATTGAAAACATTAGGTTTTAAGTGATTTTCATACTCTAGACAGTCAGACCTACTAGAGGATGAGAAATCGCTGGATTCCTTGATTTCATTGGCTTCTAGGGGACTAGAGGATGAAACGGCAGGATTTGACAGATAACGCTTAAAGGCATCTTCGAATTGATCTTGTGAGTAGCCATTTTGGTTTCTGCCATGAATCCATTGCTGACGAGGTTTGATGCCAAATTCGTTAAGACGTTTAGATAGCTGGCGAGCAGTCATGGGTTTTCCGTATGACCATGTACACCAAGCGGCTTCATGATCACTGCACAATTCAATTAGTAGTTCGGCAGTGGAAATGCGCTGTTCTCTGTGCTGCTCAAATATATGCTTGATGTCCGTAAGAAGCTCTTCATTTATGCTAGGAGCAGTATCTTCTTTGCCAGAAATAGCTATAGCAGCAAGTCGAGCTTTTTCAGACCAGTGTCCACCAGCTTGATCGGCAATAATCAGTAAAGATTCCCAGTTATCTTGGGCGCGATCATTTAATGATTGTGGTAGTTCTGGGCGAGACTTTTTTAATTCATCAAGATTATCTTGTGACCATCGTGCTAATTGCCTTTTAAGGCGCTCAAATTGCGTGAGATCAGCGTGACGTAATCGTTCACGTGTTTCATGCGGTTGTTTACGGCGTAACTCAAGTAAAATAGAGCGATCCCGTAGCGTATCTGGTAAGTGTCCAATCCCTGAAATGGCTTTAGCTCCCCATGTGCTAAATTTACGGGGTTCAAAGTTATCACCTACAGTTCGAATAACAAAAGCACCGCTTCTGCTGTGTCCGCTGTTGATAACGCCACGCATTTCTTCGCTGTTTTTGAGGAAAGAGTCAGCTTCATCAATTAATAAGGTCGGTTCGAATGCTTCAATTGATCGGAAAATCGCAGCAGCCGTAATATTGCTCGCTGGTAATGGTTTTCGGCAAAGCAATCCAATCAGATTAAGTAATTGCGTTTTTCCACACCTTTTTTCTGGTGCTGTAATACAAGCTATCGGTGCAATTTGTAAAGCTTCAATACACCATGAAAATGCAATCCATAATGTAGTAGCTGTAACGGTGGATGGTTCACAGACAATATGACGTTCAACTAGACTCGCTATTTCATCCAATAAAATCTCACCATTTACTTCGATAGCCCAAGGTTCAATCTGCGGGAACATCTCTGAGCCTTGAGATGCTTTTTTGGTGGAACTAGTTTTTTTGATTGATCGACCATCTGATTTTAAATCATCATGATTGGTTTGATGTTTTTTAAGGTTTTCGTAGTCATTTCCTGTGACTACAGGTAGCGCAAGTACATCAGTAGCGCAGGTATCCAGCCCTTGAGCTTCACGCAACTTTAGCCAGTCTATTACATCGCCTTTGGGTGGTAGGTTCAGTGCATCAACATCAATCGTTTGGATAGTACAGGATAACGGTTCTAACGCCTCAATAACGTGATCTTGATACTTCTGACCGACATTATCAAAATCACGCCAGATTCGCACTATACGCTGAGTAAGGGGCGTCCAATCTACCGAGTCGGCAGATGAACTACCGCCAGACGTAGTGGCGATTAGTCCCAGCTTTGCCAAACTATCCGCTTTCTGTTCGCCCTCACAAACAAACACCACCTGATCGGGTGCCGCAGTAACTAACGCATGGAGAAGATACAGAGGCTTCTTGCCGTTGCCCTCTGGATAGACTTCTTTAAATTTTGGTTCTTTGGCTTGAAAACCTGTATCAGAGGAGCTAAAAGCCCTGATTTCTTTTTTTCCTGTTCCAGGATGTTTAAAGCGAGCCTTCCAGTAGATAGGCTTGCCTGATTGATTTGTGTAAGTGTGCAGTGCAGTTATTTTTAACCCCCCAGAAATAAATTTTTGAAAAGTTTTATCTGCGTAGGCTTGAGCCTCTTTCTCGAAATTATCAATAACAGCGTTCATTGGTTACTCCCATGCGACTCCCATGCATTTAATGCCTTTGCAGCGTTAATAAAAGTCATATTATGTTTTTTCATGTGGAAGGCAATAACATCACCACCCTTGGCATCACAAGCCATGCAACGAAAACAACCTATCGCCACATTGATGCGTAAGCTAGGGTTGGTGTCGTCATGGAATGGACAGATAGCATTTCTCCACTCACCAGAACCAATTAATGTCAATTGCGCAATGCTCATATAATAAGCTTCTGGTGATGGTAAGGCAGAGCGGTTAAAGTGCTGGGGCAATTTAAAAGTCTTCATAGTTAGACCTCTAGTTTCTTAAGTCTTAGGGCTGATGGTTTCGATGTTATTCACGGCAAAACTGTCTACTGATGCCGATGAAAAGCGGGCGGCTTTCTTGGCATCAATCCAGTTGATGATTTCTTCTTCATCGTAAAACACAGGGGATTGGCGAGAGTTACCGAACTTGATGGGGATAGGAAAGGACGCATCCCTTGCGGCTAGTTTTCTGAGTCCGCTGATACTGTAATTAACTAATTTACAAGCATTTGCTTGCGTGATTAAAGGCATGACTGTTGCTCCGTGTATACCCGAATGGGCGACATAGATAGTATGCGCAATTAAATTCGGTGCATGGGAGCTAAAAAATTTAGCTACGCGTAGCTAAATTTTTAAAGATTATTTTTTATTCGTTCTTGTTGCTTTATTCTGTATATTCTGAAGCTTGCTTATGACCTTGAACGCAAGGTCATATGCTTTATCAATGTCCTCTCCTTCGATAAGTTCTAACACCTGTTTCTGAATTGCTTTGGCACCCTGTTTGTAGCTGAGTTGCCCTGCTATATGGTACTGATCACGCACAGCAACCCATAGCGCAAAAATTGTCTGGTGCAATTCTTGTGTCTTTTCTTTTTTCGGTTGCTCTTTAATGGCTCTGCTCTGGCGAGCACTTTTGCGTTGTAGATTTACAATTTCTTTATGAAAATTTGCCCCATCTGAGTGTTGCCTAATGAAATCAAGGGTTCCCATACATCTTTCAGCGGCAGCGTGCATGTTCAGTGCAAAAAAATATTCACCATTGTCCAAGAATCTATTCATAAAGCTAATGTGAGTATAAGTGAAATGAATAAATACAATTGCCGTTATAAATGTAAATTTTTCATCTATTGTTTTGAGGTGATCCACCTTAAAGCCTGTCGTTAGTGAGATATTTCTAATTTTTTCGAAAAGATTGTCTGATAAGACAAGCTCATCTAATGCCTCACCCCCTTCGATCAACTCGGCAAGGGGAAAAGCGCAATCTTTAAAGAACTCTGAATTCATATCTTGAGCGCGAAAACCGAACCCAATACCAATATCCTTCAGGTCGTTTTCAGCCCTTGTAAGAAGTGCACGGGCAAAACTTTCTATTTCTGATTCTGATATGAATGTCATTTTTTACACCCAATATAGGTAAGTTGATGATTTGACGATACTGCATAATTCTCCTAGAAAAGATGCAGAGATTCCGTACACCGAAGTACACCAGCAGGCAGATTGTCCAGCCTAAATATCAACATCTCCCAGCAACTCACGCAAGTCCGCATCTGGCTCTGCTTCATCTGGATGTGAAAACTTGAAGGGTCGGATGTATTCATGACGGTTTGCATCAAGCCAATCACTCCACCAGCGCATCAACTTAAAGCGTTCATCAAGGTGCTGTGCCATCCGTCCATAGATGACATCTAACTCATCTTTATTAGTTTCATATTTATGGCTCATTTGTGCCCTGATTGCATCACGGGTAAACAATCGAGCATCTTCAATTGCTGAACGTGCCATTGTTCTAAAGCCATGCAGGCATACATCACCAGTGACTCCTTCTGCGTTTTTTCCTGTATGGGTTAGATAGCCCATACGCTGCAATGCTTGGTTCACAGTGCCTTCAGAAATAAAGCCATGGTCACTGCCAAGTTTAGGAAAAAGGTACTTGGTATCTCCTGACAGTTCTTGCAGCTCCTTTAAATATCCGATCACTTGCGGCGACAACGGTACCAAATGCACATAGCCAGTTCTACCCATCTTTGTGCCGCGCTCAGAGTGCTTGGCACCCAGCACCGCTTCACGCACGGCGGGAACAATCCACAGTTTTTCATCAAAATGAATTTCAGTCCAATGCGCAAAGCGACCTTCGGATGAGCGCAAAAAAGTATTCAACAGAATTAAAGTGCAAAGTTTGGTGATGCGTTGCCCCCTGTACTGATCAATGCGCTGTAAAAGCTCAGGGATGCGCCGAAGTGGTAATGCTGGACGGTGATTGTTTTCATCTGGCGCATTCAACACAGCATTACGTAGGGTATAAGCAGGATTATTGTTGTCAATGTAATTCTTTAGGATGGCGTAATCAAAGATCTTGACTGTCATCCCCCGTACACGTTCCAATGTGGTGCTGATCCCCTGCTTATCCATTGCATTAAAGGCTGGTAGCAAATCTCTGGTTTTGATGTCACTGATTGACATCGTACATAGTGGATTGGCTATTTCTTGAGCAGGTGCATCATTTGTTGCAGGAAACGATAGTTTCTTAAGAAACAAATGATTTTCCAGACGGCGTAGCTCTGCCTGTCCATCTTTCCAGCCTCGGCTTGATGCAGCATAAGCCGCGTGCCATTCACGCGCCACCTTTTCAAGGGTCAGTAAGTTCTCTGGTTTGATAGCTTCCGCTTTTTGTCGTACAGCCTTTTGTTGGTCTATAGGGTCTATGCCCTCTGCCAACAAGGTTTCTAGTTCAAGTCGTTTTATCCGTGCTGCCTTCAGGCGCAGGGCTGGATAGCGACCTAAAGTCATTCGACCATCTTTGCCATTGGGGCGCTTGAATTTGTATTGCCACACCCGCGTACCTGATGAACGTACCAGCAAGACCAATCCGCCTCCGTCAAACAGGTAGTAGTCTTTTGTGGCGGGCTTCGCGGCGTCGCATTTCGTATCGGTCAAAGGGGTAACGGTTTTAGGCATAATGAGGACTTGTAATTTACCAAACTTTTCCTATCCTCTCCCATGTCCTTAAAAATAGCAACTATATGGATTTTTATGTGTGCATATGGGTACATTTTTCTGACGAAATTCATCATAAATTATTGATTTGTTTTTCATATAGGCATAAAAAAACGCATATAGGAATATATGCGTTTTTTAAATTTGGTGCGGATGAGAGGACTTGAACCTCCACGATTTTACTCGCCAGTACCTGAAACTGGTGCGTCTACCAATTCCGCCACATCCGCGTAGGTCGGCAATGCTATAGATTTCATGAAATATCGTCAAGTACCTGCCTGCATTTAGCGTCGACTATTTATCCTATGTCATAAAAAAGATAGCAGCCTCTCAGAATTACGACTCATTTGTTGGTAACACTGATATTTTTATTAAACGAAAGTGATGCAATATGATTCATTCTGATTGTGGATACCGTATTGTCACAAAAGCTGTGGTAAACTGCCGACATGAAAAATACAAACACTCCCGCTACACCATGGAATGATCCAGAAGCGCTCAGTGAAGCTCAGCGTTATGACTCTCCAATCCCAAGTCGCACCCTGATTTTAAATATCTTAGAACAAAATCCGCAGCCACTGAGCCATGCAGAATTTGTGACTTTATTTAATTTACACGATCCAGCAGCAATCGAAGCGCTCAGCCGCCGTTTATCTGCGATGGTTCGTGACAGTCAACTTACAGCCGTTGGACATAACCCACAGCGTTATCGACCGATCAGTGAAGATGATTTATTTATTGGCAAGGTTCAGTCCAACACCAATGGTTTTGGTTTTGTTACTTTGACCGATCATCCGGATTTATTTTTGACTGAGCGCGAAATGCGCCTCGTGTTCAATGGCGATACGGTCAGCGCACGCGCGACAGGAACAGATCGTCGTGGACGTCCATTAGGGCGCATCGTTGAAGTAAAAGAACGTCAACAGCACCAAGTGATTGGTCATTTACAAATATTGGATGGGCAATTTTATATTCAGCCCTCACATCCAAATGCGCATCAACCAATTGCGCTTGAACCTGATCAAGTTGAAGCGGCACAGCTCGTTGTTGGCGATGCTGCCAAAATTGAAATTGATGACTGGCCAACACGTGAAGAATACGCCAATGGTCATGTCGTCGAAGCTTTTTCAAATAAAGTCGATACTCAGCTGATTATCCCAACGACATTAATTGACTTTGATTTACCGCATATTTTCAATAAAAAAGTTTTAGCCGAAACCGCAAAATATAAAGAGCCTGCGGCAAAAGATCGCAAAGGACGCATTGATTTACGCGAATTACCTTTGGTCACCATCGATGGTGAAGATGCGCGCGATTTTGATGACGCGGTTTATGCTGAGAAACGTGCAGGGGGTGGTTTCCGTCTGATCGTTGCGATTGCTGACGTCAGTTATTACGTTAAACCTGACATGGCGCTTGATGATGAAGCGCAAGCGCGTGGGACTTCTGTGTATTTCCCAAATCACGTTGTGCCGATGCTGCCTGAAGATTTATCGAATGGCTTATGCTCACTGAAACCAAATGTTGACCGCTTATGTATGGTGTGTGATATCAATCTATCACGCGCAGGTAAAGTCATGGGCTTTGAGTTTTATGAAGCCGTGATGCACTCTCAGGCTCGTCTCACCTACAATCAAGTTGCGGATTATTTAGGCGGAAAAACGGACGCCATCCCAAACATCCCTGCGGTACACAAATCCATTAATACCTTGAATCAATTATTCCACGTTATGCTGGATGTTCGCGTAAAACGTGGGGCGATGGAATTTGAAACCACTGAAACTTATATGACCTTTGATGATAAAGGTGCGATTTCAGCCATCAAACCGCGCTCACGCAATGATGCTCATCGCCTCATTGAAGAATGCATGCTATTGGCAAATACTTGCGCTGCAGACTTTGCGCTAAAAAACGAAATTCCTGTGCTGTATCGCAACCATGAACCCCCTGAAGCAAATCGCGTTCAGAAGGTACGTGATTATGTAAAATTGCTTGGCTTAAGTTTTCCAGAAAAACCAATGCAGTCTGATTATCAGGCGATTATTGAAGCCACGCGTGATCGGATTGATGCACCCAGCATTCATACCGTGTTACTCCGCTCTATGATGCAAGCCGTTTATGCACCAGAAAATCTAGGGCATTTCGGTCTAGCCTATGAAGCGTATACGCATTTCACATCGCCAATTCGACGTTACCCAGACTTGCTCTTACACCGAGCGATCCGCAATCATTTGAATGGCAAACAAACCAATCTTGAAGGCAACCAACTCGTCGCTGCGGGTGAGCAATTCTCTCAAACAGAGCGTCGCGCTGACGATGCTTCGCGCAGTGTCATGAGCTGGCTTAAAACACATTATATGCAGCAGCATATAGGTGATCGTTTTACAGGTGTGATCACTGCTGTGACTGAATTTGGGTTCTTCGTCACACTCAGCGATCTCTATGTCGAAGGTTTGGTGCATGTGCGCAATCTTGGCAATGACTTCTATGAATATCACGTCGGCAGCCAATCTTTGCAAGGCAAAATGCACGGTCAAAAATTTGCACTCGGTGACAAAGTGGAAATTCAAGTCGCAGGTGCGAATTTGGAAGAGCGCAAAATCGACTTCCAATTGGTCAAGCAATTATCAAGTGGCGGCAAACCCGTTCGAGAAAAAGCACCACGTATGGCAACTTCTGGTGCAAAAAATGCAGCCACCCAAACAGCAAATAGCCGCTCAAAACCTAAAGTAGATAAAGCGAAATCAGCCAAAAAATCGACTGATAAAGCCTCCGCACATACAACAGGTAAGGCTAAATCAAAGAAAAATTCTGGCAAAAAATCGTCTGAGGATAAATCAGCGAATAAATCTGCCAAGAAAAGCACTCCGAAAAAGCCTCGAAAAAAGACAACGTCTTAAAGACCCACTCTTAAAATCAGCTTTTAAAAGAATGAGATGTTAAGGTGCTCAATGATGCGCCTTAATATTTTTTCCCAAAAAGACGCTGACAACAAGACACCGAAACGAAACTGCACCAATAATGCCGACAAATTCCCCTTGAAAGTAACCCGCAAAATCAACGACGCTATACGCAATCTATTTTCGATCATTTTGATTGTAGGCATTTTGATTTACACCATCTGACCCGACACCTGACTGTGAAAAAGACTAAGCTATGAACGCAATTACCCCAACCTCACTGCTCCATCCAGCTCGCCTGCCCCTGCCTGACTTTCCAGCACTGACCAATGCTGGCATGAAAGCAGATATTGAAGCGTTGCTCGCAGAAGGTTTTTCATTGCTCAATCAAACCAGTCATATTCAATCAGGTGCAGAAATTGATTTTGTACTGCAACTCGATGCATTTGAGAACCGCATTCATCAGATGTGGAGCGTCTTTTCCAATCTGAATGCGACCTGCAACACACCTGAATTACGCGAAACCTATAATTCGTTATTACCAGAGCTTTCACGTTACTACACAGAGCTTGGACAAAATAAACAACTCTATCAAGCCTACCTAACTATTCATGAACGTGATGATTTCTCTCAACTTTCAATCGCACGACAAGAATCCATTCGCCTCGCCTTGCGTGATTTCAAATTATCTGGCGTAGCACTCGAAGGTGCAGAAAAAGAGCGCTATGCGGCGATTACTGAACGTTTATCACAACTTTCATCACAGTTTTCTGACCATTTATTAGATGCTACACAAGCCTTCGTGCGTCCATTAAGCGAAAATGAGCTGGCAGGCTTGCCTGAATCGGCGGTGGCATTGGTCAAGCAAATGGCAACACTCCGCGCAAAAGACCTTCCAGAACAAAGCAGCGCTATTGATGCCGTCGCAACGCTCGATGCACCTGTTTATATTGCACTACTCACCTATGCCGACAATCGCTCACTCCGTGAAGAACTCTATCGCGCCTTCGTCACGCGCTCGTCTGAACTTGCCACTGTACCCAACGCAGAAGTTCAAGATAACGGTGCAATCATCGTCGAGATTCTGGCACTCCGCTCAGAAATGGCACGACTACTCGGATTTGCCAACTATGCTGAATTATCACTGGCAAGCAAAATGGCTCCAAATGTCGCGACAGCCCGCGAATTTCTCGTCGATATCGCGAATCAAGCACTAGAACCTGCGGCTCGAGACCTTGCTGAACTCAAAGTTGAAGCGGTCAAATTCGAAATTCATGACCTACAGCCATGGGATACCGCTTATCTGGCAGAAAAAGTAAAACAACGCCAATACAATCTATCTCAAGAAACACTGAAGCCTTATTTCCCAGCACCCGTGGTCATCAATGGACTCTTTCAGGTCGCAAAGCGCTTGTATGGGATCGACATTGAACAACGCGCAACGCCCGTTTGGGCTGATGGCGTTGAATATTACGAAATTACCGAACAAGGTAAACTCGTTGCAGGTTTCTATCTCGATTTATATGCACGCACAGGCAAGCGCGGTGGCGCATGGATGAGCGGCTTTCGACCACGCATGCGCACAGAACAAGGGTTACAACTCCCTGTCGCATTTATGGTCGGCAATTTCACGCCACCAGTTGATGGCAAACCGGCGCTACTCAGTCACGATGAACTTGTGACCCTATTTCACGAATTCGGCCACGGTTTACATCATATGCTGACTGAGGTTGATGTATTGTCTGTTGCGGGGGTCAATGGGGTCGCATGGGATGCGGTTGAATTACCGAGTCAATTCATGGAGTTTTGGACATGGGAGCCTGAAGCACTTGCTCTCATCAGCAAACACGATGAAACAGGTGAACGCTTACCCGCTGATCTATTAAATGCCTTACTTGCCGCACGTTATTTCCAAAGCGGGATGCAAGCGCTGCGACAAATTGAGTTTGCTTTGTTTGATATCGATATTCATCATGCTCAACCTGCACCAGATCTTAGTCAAGTGCAAAGCATCCTAGATCAAATCCGTGAGCAATACGCTGTCTTACGTCCACCTACATACAACCGCTTTCAGCATGGATTTAGTCATATTTTTGCTGGCGGATATGCTGCGGGTTATTACTCTTACAAATGGGCGGAAGTACTCGCATCTGATGCATTTGACCGTTTCGAGCAGGAAGGGATTTTTAACACAGAAACAGGACAATCTTTTAGACAAAGTGTCCTCGCGATCGGTGGCAGTAAGATTGCGTTAGAAACATTCCGCGATTTCCGTGGTCGCGACCCTTCCGTCAACGCATTATTACGTCATAATGGCTGGAATAACATTCAGGCTAATAAATCATGAGTGCAACCACCCCCATCAAAAAACGCTTTATCGCAGGTGCTCGCTGTAGTGCCTGCCAAGCTCAAGACAAAGTCATGATTTTCATCACACCTGATGACGAGTGGATTGAATGCGTCGAATGTGGTCACACTGAACGACGCCCCACAACTGTGGTTTCAAAAGGATCTTTCGACAACACCTCGTCTACTCAACCTGACGCTGACCAAGTGAGTGTGGTACAGTTCAAACCAATGCGCTAGAATCAGTGTAATTAGGGCGTATTGAGGTTTGATCTTTGTAATGAAAAATGAGCTAAATTGAGCTTAGACAAGGCAAGCCGTGCAGACAATATCAATATATTGGCAAACGGATTAACGCAGGATAAGGTCAATTTAGCCATTTTTCATGCAAAAACAACGAAACGCCCCTTAATTTAGATGACTAAAACTGGCGTGGGATCAAACCTCAACACGCCCGATAATCAATATTATTTATTTTTCGTATGGATACACCCACCATGAAGTCGTTATTAGAACGCGCCAAAGCACGCCCTTCATATTTCATTGGAATCGTTATTGCGGTCATTGCTTTCCTATATCTACTCTGGTGGGCACTCAGCCCAAGTCCTAAAGACAATACCGCTCCACAACCCAAGCCAAGTATTATCACCAACCAGAAAATTACGACGCCTGCGAAGCCATCAGAAGCTTCAGCACCAGCATCCACAGCAACTAACACCGACAGCGCCGACAATAAAACCAATGTAGCTCCTGCTTCCGCACCCACAACCACATCTACTGCAACAGCACCAACAACACCAGTGAATGCTGCACTACCTAAAGACCCTGTAACCGCAGCAGAAGAATTAGATCGCTTAAAAGACGAACAAAGTCGATTAAAAGAACGGAAGAAAGAGCTCGCAAAACAATTAGCGACCTCGAATAAACTGATTGCCCTAAAAGACCAACAATTAAAAGACCTTGGTCAAACCAATCCTTAAAAGAACACTCAAATTGATTAACTTGAGCTTTGGCGCGTAACCATTCTCAGCCAAAGCTCTGTTAGACTAACGACCTTTTCTTTTATGCTAGTTATATTAGGTCGATCAACATTTGAGTATCCATCTCTCCAAACCTTCCCATCAAATCGGTCGAGGCTTAGCGCTACTATCACTCTCCGCATGTCTATTTGCACTGATGGGCGTCTTAATTCGATTAGCATCTCATTCTGTCGATAACGCTGCTATTGTATTCTTTCGAAATCTAACAGGTCTGACCATTTTATTACCTTTGATGCTAATCAAAGGTCCGAACTACATCAAAACAGATAAGCTCTGGATGCATAGTTGGAGAGCAATTATTGGTTTGGCGGCAATGTACGGTTTTTTCTACGCGATTGCGCATTTAAAGCTCAGTAATGCCATGGTCTTTACCTACTCGTCACCCATTTTTATTCCTCTCGTTGCATGGTTATTTCTCAAAGAACGCATGACTGCAACGATGTGGTTAGCAGCGTTCATTGGACTTATTGGTGTTGTTCTAGTAGCGAAACCATCTGAAGGCTTCTTCAATCTCTTATCACTCATCGGAATTACTTCCAGTTTCTTTGCTGCGATGGCCTTTGTCACGGTTCGAGCGCTCACCACAACAGAACCCGTTACGCGGATTGTGTTCTATTTTTGCTTGATTGGGAGTCTACTCTCCAGTATTCCAATGTTTTGGCATTGGCGTTCCTACTCTACCCACGAGCTCTTACTCTTAGCAGGTGCAGGGCTCCTCGCAACACTCAGTCAACTCAGCCTTTCCAAAGCCTACAGTTACGCCCCCGCCGGCAAAATTGGTCCAGCAAATTATCTTGCGATTATCTTTGCAGGTATTTTTGCCGCGCTACTTTGGCAAGAATATCCAGATATGATTAGTATTATCGGCATGGCACTCATTTTAGTAGCACTTGTCTTATGCATACCGAAACCAAGCCGTTTAGACTCCGCTGACGGACCAAAGCAAACTGATGCCATTTAAAATGGCTTTTTAAAGACTACATGCGTTAATAACTGAAATTAGAAAAGTATCAAAGTCCCATCAAGGGAAAGTCGAAATGGAGATAATTTTGGAATCAATCAAAACCTTTTTCATCTAATAAATACATCTTGAAAAGTGAAAAGCTCAAAGTAAGCTCATCGCTATAATGATTATCCCGAGCGAGCAAAAAGACTCTAAAAAAACTCCATCTCACTAGCCTAATCAACCAACAGCCAAACTAGAATCTCACAACAATTAGCCATAAAAAAGCACCGCCGAGGCGATGCTTTTTTAACACATGATTGACTGATTAAGGCTTATTTGCCGTACAACATCAATGGCACATAAGCAACAATCAACAAGCTCACTGAAATCACGATGACTGGCAATAACCAGCGCTCATAACGATAGTAGAAGCTCTTATGTTTCACTTCATGGTCTGCGGAATGCATCACATCCTCACCAACCACCTGACGTGTTAGAAGCTGGTTCAATGCAACTGGTGGTAACAAATAACCCAATTCCAGAGCAGTCAACACCATCATCCAGAAGTGCACAGGATCAATGCCATTTGCATACGCAATCGGTGCCAATGTCGTCGAAACGAGTAACATCGCACCCATCGGCTCCATCACCATACCAATAAATACTTTGACCAAGACCAAAACAGTCATTGCGATCCAAATATTCGGGAATGTGTGCGGGAACATATGCATCACGCCAGTACGATCCACAACACCAGCCAAACTCATCGACAAAGACATGAGCAAGAGCAACGCACCAATATGACTGATGGTTTCGTTAGTTGCAGTACGAATCGCCTGTTCAAAAGTCACACGACGATCTTGACCACTACGGCGATCTTGACCATGAGTAGCTTCTGCTGCACGACGCTCAACTGGTGCTGGAGGGATTTGACCGCCCGCAGTATGAACACCAATTCCAGCAGTTTCTGGCAAAGGTGTGCGACGGACCTTGTCAAAGAAGACAATCGCCAACATCACATACGGCAGAATCATCGCTGCAGTGTATTCATCCAGTTTTGTATCAAGAACATATTGGTAGAATGCAATCACGATAATCATGATGATCACATATGGCGCAACTGGAACTAAAGCACGTGCCATTGCTGGAATCGCAACACCTGCAGGTGCAAGACGATATTTCGGCCCGTTCTTCTCTCTAACCATTAGAGAAACAACCAAGAAAATCGTCGAAGTCATGAGGAATAACCACTTACCATGACCATATAGCTGATCTGAGGTCACTTCTTTATTCATGGCTGTGATCAAAATGATCAACAAACATGGACGCAAGACCACACCCAGAGAACCTGACATTGCTGTTGCTGCCAATGCATACTGCTTACGCGCACCAGCCCCAGCAACCTCATAATAAATAATCGAACCAGCAGCCAGAATGAAAATACCTGAAGCACCGGTATATGCCGTTGCAACCGCAGCAAAAATCATGATGACCCAAGTCAACACTTCTGGTGACAATCCCCAAGGACGGAAAATGTCCAAGAACAAATCGACCAAACGGGTTTGCTTCATCAGCATCCCGATCCAGATGAATAAGGTCAAACTCAGGAACAAAGCAGAATAATCAGACAACTGACCCATGTAAATCAGCAAACCACCAAAATAGTTTTGCAAGAAGAACACAGTACCAGCAACCACAGCCATCACCGCATACAATGGAATTGACAGATATGCTGCAAAAAGATTTCCACCTGGTGTCGCATCTTTAGGTGAATTAAATGCTTGATAAATACTGATAAGGGTTAATGCAGTAAACAAGAATAACCAAACGACGCTAATCGCAAGTGTCACTGGATCCATCGCGATACCAGATGCACGCTCACCCAACAAGAAGAAAACCGCAGCAACCATACCAATCGCATTACCCACGATTGTCGCTGCAAAATAAACACGATAATCCATCACACTTTGCGGTGGACGCAGGGTCAAATGGTGACGATTAATTGTGGTTGATAACGCAGCAAATGCGATCATCACAATCAAAATCAATGAACGATACTGAGTACCAAAATGGAAAATATAGAAGAATGCTTCTTCAAAAGTACGATACGCACGAACTGCAGGAGTAATATGCGCCATGACTTTGTCGTGGAAAGCGTATTTTTCCTTACATAAATTTTGTGCTGCAACCATGGATTGGCGAATAGCTTCTGGATTCTTAGCATCATTAAACAAACCGCCAAGTCCATCATCCTCGGCTGGAGCAGCCATTTCTTTTTTTACTAAATCATCAATGTTGGCATTCTTATCGCATGTCGGTAATGCAGGATCGCCACGCAAGAACGAATACTGAACACCAGCAGCAGGGTCGCCGAATAATTGTTCGCCCATACGCAATAACTGGCCATGAATCATTTCGCCAGTACCAATCAGTAACGTCAATATGAGTAAACAGAAGACTGGCAGCGTGGTTAACCACTCCAACCATGTCCGACCTAATGGGCCCATACGCCCGTCAGCATTAGTATGTTCCATAGTACCCTACTTGTCTTTTTTGATTTTTGACCTAATAACGTTGAAACGCATCCCCAACATGTAAACCAAACAAATACGATCAAGCTGAATGATCATATTTAAAAAGGTCAACACAAAGACTGCGACTTAATCTACGCTACGCCTCTATGAAGCCCAAAACTCCCAGCAAATCACCGACCGTAATTCGTTAAGACTGGCTATTTCCATAATCCGCTATAATGCCTGAATATTTAGCGCATTTATATCTCTTTATGCATTATTTATGAACACAATTCGAATTATTATTCCTCACAAGTTGTTTATTTCAATTCGTTTTCTCAATAATTCGAAAACCAAAAATTAAGTTTATAATAAAGAAATTAGTTATTTTTATTTATTAATCAATAACAAATCAGATTTTCTTTTATTTTTCATTTTATCAATATACTTCTTATGCGAAGAGGCATTAAACGCAACATTAACCAAATCAGCCCACCCAAACCTGCACCATATAAATGCGCATGAAGCACTACTGGCGCCCCAATCAATTCAGCTGTTTGGCTGCTCCCACTATAAGCCTCCCAGCCCACCTTTACACACACACCCAATACAACCACGCAGCCCATACGACGTTCTGCGGCGTAGTGACTTTGTATCGCGCTCAGAGCGATCGCCAGATAAATGCCATGTAAAACACCAGACAACCCCGCATACAAAACAAGCGTGGGTTGAAAAAAATATAACAGTAGACTTAATAATGGAGGTAAAGCAAACCACAATAAAATAAAAAATCGCCGAGAGGCATGAAAAAAGATTTCTGGCAATAAAGACAATGCCACCACATTCAGCACCCAGTGCCATGCACCTAAATGCACCCAATGTGCAGTCCACCAGCACCATGGTTCAGTAAAGAACATATGACGATTATAAATAGCATGTGTAAAAAATAACTGAGAAAACAACATCAATGCGATGGCGAGATAAACCCACCATCGCAAAGAAAAACGCGTCACTATTCGATTAAAAAACTTACTCGTCACCCAAACTGCACTCAGCTAACTCTGGATTCTTTTGGCAACGAATTTTCTTTAACAGTGCCATCATTTTTTTATCATAAATACCATCACGCACTAGATCTATTCGAGAAAGGCGTGACATTTCTTGATAACGCGCGCGGCTTGCCTCAGTAATCCGAACCCAATATTTAGGATCAACTTCAGCCTCGTATCCTTTCACAGTCTTATAATAAGAATCGAATTGGCCTGCGATATATTGACGAGATGTCTGTCCAAAAGTTGCAGGGAAACGATCAGAATGAATCAAAATTTGTAGACTCACCTGAACCAGAACATAATCGACAATACCACCGTTTTTGCCCAAACCACGATAAAGTTCTAATGGGCGATATGCTGTTGCTGGCGCGAGAACAATATCGACCTTGCCATTATTGAATTTACCCGCAAAATTGGTCATATCCGAAGGATCAGATTGAGCACCTAAATTACGGACTAATTTTGCCTCTGCTTTATCATAATCAAAGATCGCAATTTTCTTGCCTGGCAACGCTTCTGGATTATCAATTCGTCGATCATTCACAAACCCATAAGCCGCCCCGAAAGGCATAATCCCCACAACCTCATACGCCTGCCCATCAAAAGTTGTAGACATATAATGTGCCGCTGCAGGGCTACTCAACACAGAAACCAGTGTCCGCATATGCTCGATTGTAGGAATCGCACCTATCGACTCAATACTGCCTGTAAATGGGTTAAACGGACGAGCGCGCAATCCTGTCATCACGACCGCATCACAGTAGCGCACACGAAAATCCTCGCTCGCAACCCGCTCATCGGTATAGCCTTTTAACTCAAAATCTACGCCCATTGTGGCTGCTTTGACTTGATAATCTTTGAGCTTGGCAAAGATTTCACCATTTTCACCCATGATATCCCAGACACATAAACGACGCTTAATCAGATCTGCAGATTGACGCTCGATTGGTGCGCGCGCAGCATTTGCAGATAAACTGGTCACACTCGCCAATACAGTGAGTGCACCAAGAAACATCGTCAAAGCGATACGTAAAGCACGATACTGGCTATGCGTTCTCACAACGACATGCTTGATGCTCATCTGATTTTGACCGAACGATCCCATTCTCTACTCCACTTGAAACGCTAAACGTTGTATACACACTTTTGCTGATGAATTGCTAAACTTTTTTCTGCTCTAACATATCTTGCTCTAACATAGAACAAAACCGCCTAGGATGGCGGTTTTGTCTGCTCACTAATCAACTGAATTATACATAAATCGATCAATGCGTTCTTTGACTGATCACATTTTAATTCAACAAATCATCAACTTTAGCAGTATCAACGTCTGACTCATCCCAGAATTTCGTCAAACCATCTTCTGGAGCACGTTTACCTGTTTTATCAGTCCAATAACGATCTGCAATACCCCAAACTTGATGACCACCCATCGCATCAAACAGTTTGTACTTTGGATTCACAGGCATATTTTGATCTATAGAATGACCATATGTTCTGAGTGCATCACGAATCAAGTCATCTTTACCAGTGGCTTGAGCCGCAAGTGCATAAATCGCATGCGCCAAACGGACTCCTTTACGCTCACCTAGACGAGTTGAGTCTTTCATCGTTTGCCATGGATCTGGTTTACCCTCACCAGCACCTGGCAACAAGACCCAAACCGCTGCACGGATTGCGAGCGGCGCACCCCAGAACTGTTCATTATCCAAACACTTCATGCCACGCTCGGTCACTGCCGCAATATCTTTTGGTACGTTTACTGCACCCTGAGATGCGATGTCATTAGTCACAGCCTGCAAACCTGCAACCATTCCTAATAAATAGATAGTTTTATCAAGATCCGTCTTCATCGAAGGACATTGTTCACCAAGTTTAATGTGGTAATCACGCTCCCATTTTTCTTGGAATGCTTGATATGCCGCATATTGACGGCGCGCAGCGATCGCAGCCCAACGTTTTTGAGCGATACGTTGATCCTGAGCCTCTTCAATACGACCAGCACGCGATGCACGCATGTAGCCCAACTCATGTTCAAGCGCGGTATCTTCTGCACAACTTGCGGAGCCTACATATAGAAGTACTGACATTTTGGTCGCATCAGCACCCATCGCAGAGGTCGCCAGAATCGCTGGCAACAATGACGTGCCAGAAACACAAACCATGTTGGTATCATCTTGCGTCAAGATTGGTGGAACGATATGGTCCTCAGCAAATACCAAACCCACATTGGCGCCCGTTTTAATAACCTGAGAACAGCCAGTCAGAGTCACGGCAGCTGCAATCGCAACAACCATACTTTTTGCAAAAATATTTTTCATGAAATTAGACTTTAAAGATGAAGTAGGACGAACAGCCAAACTGGCTTGTGTATGCATATTCTGCGTGTTATTCAACATATTCTTTTCATTCCTTTACGAGAGCTATCCCTATACCCCGCGACGATAACACGAAGTCTGGCTAGTTAAAAGCCAAGTTTATCGGAAAACAAATCAATATTACAAATGTCATCGACATATGCAGTAACAAATCAAATGCTTTAGATTGGAAAAAGCCCAACTCTTATTGAGTGGGCTTCTTTGTACTTACTGACCAAAAAACTATCAATTCGTGAACATATTATGGTTCACGTCTTTGCGTTGTTAGACCGCAGCGAGATCTTTCATAGACAGTTTGATGCGACCACGTTGATCCACATCCTGCACGATTACACGAACTTTTTGCCCTTCTTGCAAAACGTCTGCAACATTGGCAATACGCTCATTTGAAATTTGTGAAATATGCAATAAACCATCTGTGCCTGGTAATAAATTCACAAATGCACCGAATTCAACGATACGAACAACCGTACCTTCATAAACAGCACCTGGCTCAATTTCCGCAGTAATTGCTTGAATTTTTGCAATAGCAGCTTGAGTTGCGGCTTTGCTTTCACCAAACACACGGACTGTACCATTATCTTCGATATCGATCGTTGCTTTGGTTTCTTCGGTCAATGCACGAATCGTTGCACCGCCTTTACCAATAATGTCACGGATCTTATCTGGATTTACTTGAATCACGGCATACGTTGGCGCATGCATGTTGATTTCAGTACGGCTACGCGCAAGAACTTGATTCATACCGTTCAAAATATGGATACGACCTTGATACGCTTGATTCAGCGCCAACTCCATGATTTCTTCAGTAATCCCTTCGATCTTGATGTCCATTTGTAGTGCTGTGATTCCATTTGCAGAACCAGCTACTTTAAAGTCCATATCACCCAAATGATCTTCGTCACCCAAGATGTCTGAAAGAACAGCAAAACGCTCACCTTCTTTGACCAAGCCCATCGCAATACCTGCAACTGGTGCTTTTAACGGAACACCTGCATCCATCAACGCCAAACTTGCACCACAAACAGATGCCATTGATGATGAACCATTGGATTCAGTGATATCAGATACCACACGAATCACATATGGAAAACGATCAATCGGTGGTAACACTGGCGCTACGCCACGACGCGCTAAACGACCATGACCAATTTCGCGACGTTTTGGACCTGATTCACGACCTGTCTCACCAACTGAGTAAGCTGGAAAGTTGTAATGCAACATAAATGGATCGTTTTTAGTTCCTGCCAATGAATCAACCATCAAAGCGTCACGGGTGTTACCCAATGTTGCGGTGACCAAGGCTTGAGTTTCACCACGCGTAAACAATGATGAACCGTGTGCGCGTGGCAATACGCCAACTTGGATATCCAATGCACGAACAGTTTTGGTATCACGACCATCAATGCGTGGCTTGCCTGACAAAATATTGTCACGAACAGTACGATATTTCAGTTCTTCGAAATAGTTTTGTAATTCAGCAGGATCAACATCGCTACCTTCTGGAGCAAACTCAGCCAATGCAGCTTGTTTGATATCATCCAGCTTTTCATAACGGAGTGCTTTTTCTGTCTCAGTGTACGCAACACTAATTTCTTCAGCAAAACGAGCAGCCAAACGTGCTTTCAGTTCATCATTTTGAACTGCAGGCGTCCAAGCGCTGACTGGATTATTCACTTCAGCAGCAAATTGTTTAATTGCCTCAATGACAACTTGCATTTCATCATGACCGAACAATACTGCGCCCAACATTTGATCTTCAGACAATTCTTTCGCTTCTGATTCAACCATCAGAACTGCTTTATCTGTACCTGCAACAACCAAATCCAAATCACTGCGGCTTAATTCTTCGTATGAAGGATTCAAGATGTAGTCGCCATCAATGAATGCCACGCGTGCGCCACCAATTGGGCCATTGAACGGTACACCCGCAATTGACATTGCAGCACTCGTACCAATCATCGCAGCAATATCTGCTTCCATTGATTTATCAGAAGAAACAACGGTTGCAGTCACTTGAACTTCGTTGAAATAACCTTCTGGGAACAACGGACGAATTGGACGGTCAATCAAGCGACTGATCAGTGTTTCATTTTCAGTTGCACGACCTTCACGCTTGCCGTAACCACCAGGAATACGACCAGCTGCATATTGTTTTTCTTGATAATTAACAGTGAGTGCAAAAAAGTCCTGACCTGGTTTTGCTTTTTTTGCTGCAACAACAGCAACCAATACACTCACACCACCCATGGTGACAAATACAGAATGAGCTTGACGCGCAATACGACCTGTTTCCAACACCACCTGATGACGACCAAATTGAACTTCTTTACGGACTACATTAAACATCGACATACAATTATTCCTTTTTTAAACCTTCGTTTTTTAAACACCAATATTCATGTGGAAGCCCCTAACGACGACTGTCTTGTATGTTCTTTCTTGTATGCTAGATACATTTTTCAACAAACAATCGTAGTTAGAAGCCTCTCCACACGTACACCAACTTTTTTAGCTAAAGAATCAAACCTTAGCTGAGTATTCTATGCGCATCTAATACGCCGAACGATGAAACCACACTTAACAACCTGAACTCAACAACTATTCCGCAGTTCTTTGCATCTCACTGATACAAAAATCAATAACTATCTTTTGCAAATCGACTCACACAACTTCGAACATTTCATTCAAATAGCAAAAAAGGGAGCATATGCTCCCTTCTTGATCAACACATTATGAAATCAATCATCATGCGATGAAGCGCGATCTTAGCGACGCAGACCTAAAGTCGTGATGAGTGCTTGATAACGATTGCTATCTTTACCTTTGAGGTAATCAAGCAATTTACGACGTTGGTTAACCATGCGAATCAAACCGCGACGGCTATGATGGTCGTGTTTGTGTGCTTTGAAGTGACTTTGTAAGTCATTGATTGTTGCAGACAACAATGCAACTTGAACTTCTGGTGAACCTGTATCGTTTTCTGCACGTGCAAATTTTGCGATAATTTCCGCGCGATCAGTATTTGTTAACGCCATGTTTCTTCTCCGAGATGCATAAAATTGGAATGCTCAAAAAAAGCATCTGCCGTGCATCACTACAGCAGGTGGCGGATTATAGCGAAAGGATCAGGGAATTGCTAGTTTGAATGTTTTATATCTTCTCTCAATCAATAAGCACATTTTTTCATCGTAGAGAGTGGTACAGTTCATCTCGTCAGCAAAGACCCTATTTTTTATTTCTTTAGATACCGCGTATGCTCACTACAGAATCAAACATTGAACTTCAGATAGAAAGCTTACTTTCACCACAGTTCTGGCAAGAGCTTGCGCCGCTTCTTCATATTGAACGTCCAGACTACCATCAAGTTCCAACACCCTTGATTCCTAAAGAACAACATCAATATTTAAATCAGCTCATCAAAGTAGAAGGCTACTTCCACGGTAATATAGGGGCATGGCACACACCTTTAGCACCCATCATCACCACAATCCAAAAACTGCGAACGCTAGATCTCCCACCCGTTTTTATATTTTTATATGACGAGATCTGGCAACTGGCATATCAGCTTTCATCTACCATATCTTGCTTATTGGGTGAACAATTTTGGATGTTGCCTGATTTCTGGGCTTGGCATATTAACCCAGCACATGCTGAAGCAGGATGGAAACCTCATCGAGACAAGGGGTATCAATCCTTATATCCAGATGGCTCACCAAGTAGTCTCACTGCTTGGATTCCTCTCACTCCAGCAAATCCATTGAATGGCTGCATGTACATTTTACCCGCTGATCGCGATCCCGTGTATGGCACACCTGATGACATGAATTGGCAAATTGACTATCCCAGCATTCGCGCACTGCCTGCCAACCCAAATGAGTTTTTTATTTGGAATCAAGCAGTCTTGCATTGGGGGTCTCGATCCAGCAATCGTGCAACAGAACAACCTCGTATAAGCTGTGCATTTGAATTTCAAAGACAAGACATCCCTGCATGGAACCAACCTTTTATTACACCCAATAGCTTTCTAAACTTTAATCAACGATTAAATCTGATCGGAAAACAGCTGTTGCAATACCAACACATGTATCATCTTACCAATTCCTTAACTGGTCTAGCGCAGAAAATGGCTGCTATATCATGATTTTTAAAACAATTTTTAATGAATATATAACAAGGACGTAGTCATGTCTGTGACACTTAATCAGCGGTTATCAGCCTCTTATAACGAAACACCATATCAATCACACCCGTTTCCACAATCGACGCCCGAACATCTCCATGCCGTCGCTGTTTTATTTGGCATTAAAAGTGTTCCGATAGAACATGCGCGAATATTAGAACTCGGCTGCGCTTCAGGCGGCAATCTCATTCCTGTTGCAGTACGTTTTCCAAATGCACAGATTATTGGAGTAGATATATCCTCTGCACATATCACCGAAGGCCAAGCAACTATTACACGACTCGGCTTAAAAAACATCTCTCTACAACACAATGACTTAACCAACATCAAAAAGTCTTTTGGTGAATTTGATTACATTATTTCGCATGGCGTTTATAGTTGGGTTCCTCCTGAAGTACAAACAGCAATACTGCGTATTTGTGGAGAAAATCTATCTCCAAATGGTCTAGCCTATATCAGTTACAACACCTATCCAGGCTGGAAATACCGTGAAGTGATTCGAGATGCGATGATGTTTCGTGGCGCCAATCGGGCAAATCCACAAGAAAGATTGTCTTATGCCCGTGGCATGATTGATTTTTTACATGAAAATTCACCACAAGATAGTCTGACGCGAAAAAATATCGATGATGTTCTACCGCTTTTGAAGAATGCTCAGGATTATTACTTATTGCACGAATTTTTAGAGCACTGTAATTATCCCTGCTACTTTAAGGACTTCATTGAACATTCAAAGCAAAACAAGATGATTTATTTGGCAGAAAGTCAGCCTTCAACCATGTTTATTAGTAACTATCCATCTGCCATTGTTGATCCACTCCTGAGGGAGGTGAATGGGAATCAAGTTTCTCTCGAACAACATTTAGACTTCATAACCAGTCGATCATTTCGACAAACCATACTCATCCCAGAAAATCGCGCAACCGAAATCAACTATCGTTTAGAGCATGCACAATTACAAAAAATGCACTTTGCTGGAACATTCACCTCAATACCACCAACCACTGGACTTAATTCATCGTCATTTTTTTCAACTATTTATGGTTTAGAAATCAATATTACGCATCCTGTTGCCGAGCTTGCCACTCATATTGATCAACAAGGCGAAAGAACGCTGTTACCTCTGGACGATTTCAAGATTCCACGAGAAATTCTTCCATTTGTCTATTCTATCAATCAATTACTCACACGCTTATTTAAAAATATGGAG
>JAGWUI010000032.1 GCA_028868515.1 Gammaproteobacteria bacterium | reverse complement strand
CAGTCCTGCTTGTGTCCAAGCAATCGAGTGGGGTGCGCCTGTTGCCATCAATTCTTTGACTCGGGCAAGGAACGGCTCCCACAACAACACCGCATAAAAGAAAGCAGGATTAATACTCTTGCCAATAGCAATGCGATTATCTGTATTTTCGGCGGCTTTTTTGATCAGTGGTGTTAGATCTGAAGACACATCAACAAATAAACGATTCCAGACGTGGTATTCAATGAGTAATGGCAGAAGTGGCGCGAGATGTCCGCCAGTAAACATTTTTTGCGTTTCGTCATAAATCCGATGAGGCGACACTTCCAGCAACAATTGGGTCAGTTCTGGTTTAAGAATCTTCGTAATGTCATGATCAATTTCAAAATCCAATTTTGCAGCAAAACGCAAGGTGCGTAACATGCGGACAGGATCTTCTTCAAAGCGAACCGTTGGATTACCTTGAAGTTTCAATTCTTTATGTTTTATGTCTTCCACAGCATGACAAAAATCCAATACCACGCCTTCACGTGGTTGGTAATACATTGCGTTGACAGTGAAATCTCGGCGGACATAATCTTGTTGAATCGTGCCCCAGTTATTATCGCGGGTAATCATACCTGAAGCAGTCGCTGATGCTTTGCGTGGTGGTGCGCGGAACGTCGCTACCTCGATCATTTCACGACCAGAATAGACATGCGCGAGTTCAAAGCGACGACCGATAATCCGCGAACGTTTACCAAACACGTCGCGAATCTGCGCGGGCGTTGCATTGGTGACCGCATCGAAATCTTTTGGGCGTAAGCCTAGCAGCAAGTCACGAACGCCACCGCCGACAATATAAGCCTTAAATCCTGCGCGCATGAGCGTGTCAATGACATCCAAAATTGCAGCAGAAACCATGGTTTCGTTGAGACCTAGACTTTTTGCAGAGAGGGTTTTGTGTGACACGAATGCTCCTTGGCATGAGCGGAATTGCGTAAGACTTGGGCAGATGATACTACATTACCCGAGTTCGAGATAAAAAAATCAAGTTAGTTTCATAAAATCAAAAGCTTTTCTTCATGGGAGTCTTCATGTTGAGTGGTCTATGGGAGGATTAGCCTGCCGCTGGCCTTACTTTTTTCTTGGAAAAAGTAAGCAAAACCGTGTCTTTCGCAAAACTCGCGTACAGGGAGGGGTCTTTAATATTTAGGTGTATCCAAGATTTAATGCACAAATTTTAAGAAAGTTTGGCTCAAACAGTTGCTACAGACAGTGAAAAGCAGAGACTTTAACCTCCCGTCATGTTCATAAAGCGGACGATTTGAGGGGTGTCGTTGAGATCAAAATGATGCTTTTCTGGTTTTTGGGCTAAAGCATTTTGGATGTTTGAGGCAATCTCAGTATCGTTCGCTGAGCTGCGCAATGATGACATGAGGTCGATGCTGTGCTCATTGCCGAGACAGAGCAGAAGCCGTCCTTCACTGGTGACACGCACTCGGTTGCAATCACCACAGAAGTTATGACTATGCGGGGAAATAAAGCCAATTCTAGTTTTGGTTTGGTTCGGAAGGTTGGATTCGATTTCCCAGTAACGCGAAGGTCCAGTAGTCTGGTATTGACTGGGTATGAGTGGCATTTCATTGGCAATAATCTGGCGAATTTCGTGACTTGCCATAAAGGTGATTTGCCGTGAGTGCTCATGAATGACACCGAGCGGCATTTCTTCAATAAAACTAATATCCAATCCGCGCGTTTGTGCAAATGCGACAAGGGGAAGAATCTGATCGTCATTGCGACCTTTCATCATGACGACATTGAGTTTAATGGCAAAACCTGCATGTTGCGCAGCATCAATTCCCTTCAACACATCCTTGAGATGTCCTGTGCGAGTCAGCTCATGGAATTGTTGTTCATTTAGCGTATCTAGACTGATATTTAGTCGCGATAATCCTGCCTGTTTTAAGGCTTTAGCAAATTGATCAAGTCGTGCGCCATTGGTGGTCATCACCACTTCACTGTGGCTCGCTAATTGTTCAACTAACCAAGGCAAGTCTCGACGCAATAAGGGCTCGCCACCCGTTAAACGGAACGTTTCTACACCTAATCCTGAAAATATTTTGCCTAAACGTGCAATTTCTTCGAGTTTAAGAACGCGTTCGCGTGGCAGGAATTGCATTTCCTCACTCATGCAATAGACGCAGCGAAAATCACATCGATCAGTCACGGACAGACGAACGTACTTAATTAACCGCGCGAAGGGGTCAATCAGTGCTGGTGCTGCTGTGACGGACATGTGTGCGTTCATTGAATGGTATTTTTCTCCAAGCGTTTCGCTTCATCCCATAATGTATCCATGGCGGCTAAATCAACCTCTTCAAGGGATTTCCCATGACGTTGTAGCTCATTTTCGATAAAACTAAAGCGACGACGGAATTTGGCGATCGTGCTGAGTATTGCGCTTTCACTTTGAATTCCAGATTTACGTGCGACATTGACCAAGGCAAATAAACAATCGCCCAACTCATCTTCAATTTTTGCAGTGTCTTTGGAAGCTAGGGCTTCATTCAATTCATGAATTTCCTCGTGCAGTTTGTCTTGGGCGCCTTGAACATCAGGCCAATCAAAACCGACTTTTGCCGCCACTTTTTGCAAAGATTGTGCCTGAATCAATGGAGAGCCATGTTTAACTTCGTCTAATAATGAATGTGCTTTATTTTTGTTTGCACGTTCAGCTTGTTTCACTTGCTCCCATAGAATGCCTACATCGGAGGCATTAGCTGCGACTTCTTCACCAAAAACATGAGGATGACGGCGAATGAGTTTTTGTGACAAGGTTTGAACAATATCAAAGAAATCAAATTGCCCTTGCTCTGCAAACATTTCAGCTTGAAAGACGACTTGAAGCAACAAGTCGCCAAGTTCATCACGGATGTGGTCAATATTTCCTGTTTGTATTGCAGCTTCAACCTCATAAGCTTCTTCGATCGCATAACGTGTCAAACTGCTCGGAGTTTGCACACGATCCCAAGGACAGTCTGAACGTAGACGGGTCATGATGTCGAGGAGTTCAGTGAGTGCGGCAGTTTTGGACATAATTGGTGATCTTTGGTGTTGAGTTGAAGGAGCGAGAGGCTTTAGCGGCATTCTTGCGGGAATAGTTTTTCAGGAGTTCCCTTGCATATCCAAGTCGCTTGATTGTTGATCTTTATCTGTTTGAAAGCAATGGTGACATGCCATTTTCGATTATAGGCGATCATATCGTTTTCTGATGGATGTTCAATCTGATCAATGTTTTTTTGACATGAATACGATAACGCACGGATGATGAGTTTGTTTTTATCATTTTCTGATGACAAACATGTCAGCATATTCATGGCGACGATGCGATTGGATTTTAGTTTTTCTCCAATACGATCGGCAATAAAGAGAAATAATCCGACGAGCATGGCGAATACGAACGCAATCATGTTTGTCCTGCGCATGATTCACCTATATGTATTGGGTTTAGGGCATTATAGTCAAAATACTGAGCAATATTGCGAGGTGAATCGTTTTGGTTGATGCGTAAGCAACGTGAAATTTTGATATAGAAACGTTTAAAAATATTGGCTTAATGTGTTTTTTCGAAAAAAGAGATTTGCTTAAGCAGTTTCAGATGTATTTATATATTCATTTAATTCATTTTTTATGCTACAAAACAAGATATATCCATGAAACGTTTTTTAGACACTCGTTTTGGCAGGATAATCCGTACTTAAACTTTTCCTTGTAGACCATTTATGATCACCGCGCAGCCAGACCGCGATCTTGAATCCCATCAAGCTCGTGTCCAGCATAGTTTTTCGTCAAGTTCAGCGACTTCGGCAACAGAGCGAAGTAGCTTATCGAGCTTGACTGAAGTCCTGCGCGAAACGATAGAAGAATATTTGTCTGAGGCTCAAGTTGAGCAGGTGATGGCAGCGTGTGCCTTTGCTGAATTGGCACATTTAGGCGTGGTGCGCAAAAGTGGTGAGCCGTATATCGTACATCCGATTGCAGTTGCTGAAATTTTAGGGCACATGCGATTAGATACCGAAAGTTTGATTGCTGCTTTATTACATGATGTCATTGAAGATACTGATGTTAGTAAAGACGAAATTATTGAACGCTTTGGAGAAACCGTTGCAGATTTGGTTGATGGTTTAACCAAACTTACCGTCTCTAATAATAAGAATGATAATAAAGCCGCAACTTTGCGCAAAATCCTCATTGCAACACTGAATGATCCTCGCGTCATCGTGATTAAGTTGGCAGACCGTCTGCATAATATGTCAACGCTTTTTGCATTAAAACCGAATCGACGACAAGAAATTGCGTCGGAAACCTTAAATATTTTTGTGCCGATCGCACGCTTGGTCGGTGTTAATGAACTTGCTGATCAACTCGAACTGTATTGTTATCAGAACCTAGAGCCTGAACTTTTTATTCGCTTGAATCTTGAACTTGAGCATCATCAAGCAGACCGAATACAGGCACGCCAATATTGGGCGGACGCAATAGAAAAATTTATTATTACTAATCATTTACATGGCAAGCCGAAGTCTGTTAATAACGATATTATGCTCTATCAGCGATTCTTAAATGAGCATACGGATTTACATACGTTGTTGCATACACATGCCTATGAGATTGAGCTGGAAACAATTGCAGAATGTGATCAATTGGCAAGTGTTGTGTGTGATCATTTTGTTTGGTCTCAATTAACTGATCATATTCGCAATCCTTTGCCTGGTGGCAATCAAGCTTTATTGTTGTCATTGAGTGATGAGCGAGGGCGTCTCGACATCACCTTGCGTACACGATTGATGCGTGAAACTGCACAGCTTGGTGTGGTTTTGGGTGATACGGCACTGCAATCCTCTCGTTCGGCAATTCAAGCCTCTCTGCGAAATTTGGGGGAGTTAATTGATAAAGATTGTGCGACAAATACCTTTGATGCACTGCTGGATTATCTGCATCGTGAAAAAATATCGGTCTATACCAAAGACGGTGATTTACATGAGTTGCCGCAAGGTGCGACGGCGGTTGATTTTGCCTATGCGGCGAGTTTGTATCTGGGCAATCATGCGATTGCGGCAAGAGTTGACGGTGTTGCCTGTCCACTGGCGACGCCTTTAGTCAGTGGACAAAAAGTTGAAATCGTGACGGATGAACTTGCGACCCCAAATCCAGACTGGCTGGGTTTTGTGAACACAAGTAAGGCGCGTCGTGCGATTCAGCAAGTGCTAAAGGCTTCAGACCCTACAGACCGTTTACTTTTGGGTCAGCAAGCACTCAATCGGGCGTTACAGTTTTATCAACTTGATATTCGGGACTTGTCAGAACAGGATTGGCATGATGTTTTAGCTTGGCAAAAGTTGAAAACGAAAGATCAACTATTTGAAAAAATTGCCGTTGGTGCCTTACTGCCGCAATTGGTTGCAACACGATTGTTGTCGCAATTATCAAAGCTCAAATCAACATCCTCTTCTCCATCCAATCAATCCAATAATCTGATTGCTGGTGCAGATGGGTTGGATGTGCGTTATGCACCGTGTTGTGTACCAATTTTGGGTGATCCGATTGAGGGGCATCTGACTCGTCGTGGCTTGGTCGTGCATCGTAGTCGTTGCCGCAATCTGGTGCATGAGCTCAGTCGTCATCCAGAGAATGTGGTACATCTGCGCTGGCAAGACTCTACGGATACTGATCCACGTTTCCCTGCTCATCTAAAGATTGACCGCGCACTGACAGATGATGAAAGTACGGAACTCATCTATCTGATTCGCCGCTTTCAAGGTGGTGTTGAGCGACTAGAAAGCCATGAAGATTCAAGCAATTTGTCTGTCTTGGTTCGTGATCGCAATCATTTAGCACGTTTGATTCAAGAAATGCGAATTTTGCTCGATTTTCCAAGTGTGATACGGTTTGGGATTTGAGGGGACGTTGTATAGGCTCCAATTCTTGGATAACCTAAAAAAAATATTTTTATATTCATTGGTTAAGAATAATCTTACTATATAATTTTATGAAAATTCTTCGTCAAAATAATATTAATTTATGTGAGTCATAATATGTTCTCTAGGGTTTTACTAACTCAATTATTGGCTGTTTCCTTGGTGGCTTGCGGTGGAGGAGGCGGAAATAGCTCTACGCAATCACCTACACCAACATCCACGCAATCACCTACACCATCATCTGCGGCGAAGAGTGCAAATATAGCCTCGATTTCTATGGCGTTGACAGATACTACGATACAAATCGCTGATACTGCCGTTCAGTTTATTAGAAGCCAGAATCAAGGTTTTGTGAGTACTACGACGTGCGCAAATGGAGGTCATATTGATTGGACTTGGAATGATGCAGACAACAGTCATACTTTGTCTGTTGGAGATACGCTTGTTGGTACATTACAAGATTGCTCTTTGAGAACAAATACTTTTCGAGGTGTTTTGAGTGTAGCCATTACGCAACCAACAACGGTTGGAAGCGGAAATAGTGCTTTCAATGTTACTACTGATCTCGCAGAGTATGATGCGGGAAGTCACGAGTGGCGTCCAATAACGGGTTCTTTCGGTGCTCAGGTTTTTTCCAATACTAATAATTATAATGTTACTTTATCATTAGGTAACAATGGTTTAAGTTTTTCAAATTCTGCGGGTGTAAATGGATCTGTGGAGCGTATCCACGATGCAGTAATCAGTCGTAATTTGAATCTTTCTGCTGCGCGCTATACGGTCAATCTTACTGGACAAGTCGAAAGTGCAACAATAGCAGATACGATCACAATTAGCACACCTACGGCTTTACAAGGGTATTTAGATACCTATCCTGATACAGGGACATTTAACTTTAGTACAGGACAACATGCTGCTAGCCTCACCAGTAATAATGTGGTTAATAACCAAAGCGCCAATTATAGGTATGATGTTCAGAATAACGGTGTTATTAATTCACCAATTCAGTTGGTCGATTGGTCGACCCTGATTAATGGTTATTTATTCTTTTACACTCGACCACTTAATTTGATAACTAGCCTTAATTCACTTCCGTTTATCACGAATGGGAGTAGCAATAGTTTGCAAGTTATTGATATTTTTGGAACTGGTAGCTTTAATTCGTCAACAAGTCAATTCACAACGAATACCCCGTCACCTGATTTTATTTATCAGTTCTCAAGACCTTTAGATAGTACTCGTGTTCCAAACTTTACTTTATCAAATACAGCTGCATTCGCGACATCGAATGCAACTACAAATGTGAATGATGCACAGTTGTTTGTATCATCAAGTGCACCACTTGCAACGGGAAGTTATTCGGTATCTGCTGCGGGAGCAATATATGATCAATCTGGGGTGTATTCGACATATATTAATTCAATTAGTTTTACAGTGCCAAATACACTTGTGGCATCTGCAACTGCGAGCTCTACGTTAGCATCAACTGGTGCATCAATTGTGTTGGATGCTTCTGCAAGCACGAGCATACTCGGTAATATCACTAGTTATAGTTGGACGCAGATTTCAGGTTCAACAGTTAGCTTGCAAAATAGTAATACTGCAAAGCCTACTTTTATCGTTCCAGCACTGAGTAGTGGTTCCAGCTTATTGCAATTCAAAGTTACGGTTACTAATAGCACTGGATTTGTACAATCGGCTATTGTTAATGTTTATGCGTATCAAACTGTCAATACTTTTGAGTTACTCGACTATACCAGTGATACGGGCGATTACATTGGACAGGGTAAAGCAGAAGCCTTTTTGGCCGATTCAGGATTAACCTTTACTGGAACGAATAGTAAGATAGCTGTGGCGCTTCCTGTAGCGGGATCAGAATGGTGGAATCTTAATTTTTCATCCTCTACGCCATTCGCGGTAGGGACATATAGTGCGACCCGCTGGCCGTTTAGTGGTAGCTTGCCTGGCTTAGACTTTTCTGGTAGTGGACGTGGTTGTAACAATAGTACAGATAGCTTTACTATCTATGATATTGCATATGATGGTTCTGGTAATATTACGCGTTTGGCTGTAGATTTTACACAGCACTGCGAAGGAGCAACACCAGCATTACACGGACGTTTCCGTTATCACAGTATTGCAAATCTATAAGCATTTAATGCGTTTTAGATACATCTTAGTTGGATTAAAGCCAGTCATTGTTGATTGGCTTTAGTTTTTCTTATATGTCTGGAACATGAGAATCTTCTCCCATTATATTCTAGATTTTTTTCTTATATTTTGTGCGCTTCCATTTTGTTAGGGAACAAATTTTGGTTATGACTTCCATCCCTCTTCCTGAACGTATCCGTCCACGCCGTCTTTCCGATGTGATTGGTCAAACTCATTTGTTGGGTGAAAAAGGTCCTGTGCGTCAAGCGGTTGATCAGGGTCGGCTGCCATCGATTATTTTTTGGGGACCACCTGGGGTTGGAAAAACAACTTTGGCGTTTCTATTGGCCGAAGCTGTGGATCGTCCTTTTATCAGTTTGTCGGCAATTAGTGCGGGCGTGAAAGATATCCGTGAAGTGCTGGGTCAGGGCGGTGAGTCGGGGTTGCTTGCACCACCTGTAGTTTTTATTGATGAGATTCACCGATTCAATAAATCACAACAAGATGCGCTGCTTGCAGCCGTTGAAAAAGGAAAAATTACGTTAATCGGCGCAACGACGGAAAATCCTTCGTTTGAGGTGAATTCTGCGCTGCTGTCGCGCTGTCAGGTCTATACGCTACAAGGTTTAAGTCGTGATGAAATGATTGCGATTGTGCAACGTGCATTAACCACGGATGTAGTGCTGAAAACCAAAAAAATTGAGCTACGTGAACCTGATGCTTTATTGCAATTGTCAGGTGGCGATGCGCGGAAGTTACTCAATTTATTAGAGCTTGTTGTCGATACACATGCTGTTGATGCAGATATTGTGATTACCAATGATCTCGTGCTGCAAAGTGCCCAACAAAACATCGTGCGTTACGACAAGTCGGGCGATCAGCATTACGACATTGTCTCTGCATTTATTAAATCCATGCGCGGTAGTGATCCTGATGCAGCGTTGTACTGGATGGCGCGGATGATTAAAGGTGGTGAAGATCCTGTCTTTATTGCGCGGCGTATGTTGATTTTGGCATCGGAAGATATTGGTAATGCTAACCCGAATGCATTACTGCTTGCAGGCGAATGTTTTCGTGCCGTGCAGGCTATTGGTTATCCAGAGTGTCGGATCATTTTGGGTCAAACCGTAGTGTATTTGGCAACCAGTGCGAAGAGTAACAGCACTTATCTTGCGATTAATGCCGCTTTGGATTTAGCCGAAAAAACGGCTGATTTACCTGTGCCAATGCATTTGCGGAATGCACCGACTCGCCTGATGAAAGAGCAAGGTTATGGTGTAGGTTATAAGTACGCACATGATTTTTCAGGGAACTTTGTGCAGCAAGACTTCTTGCCTGAGAGTCTGCGAGGGACAGTTTTTTATAAGGCTGGGGATAATCCACGAGAGCGAGAAACCGCTAAGTCTATGAGTGATAAATGGAAAGGATTTAAGTGATTGTTGGATTGATTCTTTAAATCGCTTTTTAGACGATTTTTTAGTGACTATTACCAAGAACAGGTATTAAATAGAGATTGGACAGAACAAAAAATATCCAGTAAATTCGTTCGTATACTTCTAAAAAGAAGGATTTATGCAATGGACATACAAACTACAAAAACATATCGACCTAGTCCAAAAATCATGCTTTTGCGGATGTTGCTCGTCATTGCTGTGATTGTTGGTATTAGTTTTGCGATTCCATATCATAGTCTGCCCGGGCTTGCCGCCGTTCCTGTGATCTTAACGCTGCTTTTTGTTATGAGAATGACGGTCGAGGGTACAGAGGTGATTGCGATTGCATCGACCAAGGTGGAGTTAGGTAAATTTCTCGGTAAGCAAATTATTTTGATGCGATCGATTCAGTATATACGATCAGTCTCTCATTTAGGATTGCATTACATTGTGATTGAGACCGATAAAGATTCGTTTAGGATGGGCGGATTTTTGTCCGCTCGAGAAAAAAAAGAAGTTGTGGCAAATATCATGGAACATATTCGGGTCAATATTCCTGAGAATTTCTTTTATGTGAAACGTAAAGTGGATAAGTTTTGATGTCGAGACATTGAATTGATGTTTTATGTTTGGATGTTAAATGATTTGAATGAAAGGAATCGTGAATGGATGCGCAAAAGATAACGGTCTTTAAACCAAGTTTGAAGTCGAACCTGATGATGGTTTTGATGATTCTATTGATCTGCGCGGCTGTGGGTTATGGATTGAGTCATGAGGAACTCGCTTATTACGATCAGATCATCATTGTACTGATCGGGATTGTAGCAACGATTGGAGTACTGTCGAATTCGATTGAGACCATTACAGTGACTCCGCAGAGTGTGTTTAAAAAGACTTTGTTTGGCACTCAGCGTGTTCCGATTGAGGCAATTCGATATGCGCAATTAGAACGCAAGAGACAGGGACGTGTGTGGTTGATTATTAAAACCGAAGATTTTGAATTTTATATGGGTAATCCATTGGGCAAGAAAAGAATTAATGAGGCGATTACTTGTATTTTGGAGCAAATTCGACAGCATTATCCTGAGCATTATGAAGATGTTAAATTGGGGCGATTTGAGGTTTGAGGTTTTGGATAACAGCAGCAAGAATATAATTGTTTAGTTTAAATTGTATGACTTACTTTTTAGTTTTTACCAGCCAACGATGATATACTGCCGCACTTCTTTGTCCATAACCAAGATCAATGAATTTGTGTTGATCTTACTGAGTGAATAATGCGCGCAAACCGAGTCTTCTATTTTCTGGTTATTTTATGCATCATCGGTTTTGGCGTGTCAACAGTGGACCGTGCTGCTTGGAGTCTCGTACAAAGAACGGATTTTACCGTATATACCGCAGCTGGCAGAGCTATTCTTGATCATACCGATCTATATTTAGCGCAGAGTGCTAGGGGATGGCGTTATGTATATCCGCCACCCTTTGCGATTTTAATGGTTCCATTGACATATATTCCTGTCGCGTTAGGTGCATTGATCTGGTATGTGCTAGAGGTTCTATCAATCGGCGCTTCAGTTTGGATGTCAGCGCGTTTGCTTCCCGTGAGCCTTTTAGATAAAAAACATTATTTATTGTACGGATTGCCTTTGTTGTCGCTATCTGTCTTGCTTGTTTCAGGGGCAATGCGTTGTCAAGCATCGCCATTTATGTTTTTTCTGATGATTGCGACTTTTTACTTTCATTTTAAAGGGCATCCCATTGCATCAGGGTTTAGTCTTGCTGCTGCTACTTTAATTAAGGTTTTTCCAATTACTCTTGTGATGTATTTTGCGATTCGAGGACAGTGGCGCAACTTATGTGCAATGGTAGTGGGGCTTTTGATATTGGGTATAGTTTTACCCAGTATGTATTGGGGATGGCAGTTTAACTTGCATCAGATTGGGCGGTGGCTGGAAGTTGTTGGTCAACCC
Organism: Gammaproteobacteria bacterium; assembly: GCA_028868515.1. GTDB lineage: Bacteria > Pseudomonadota > Gammaproteobacteria > Pseudomonadales > Moraxellaceae > Aquirhabdus. The sequence goes on along the minus strand of JAGWUI010000032.1, from coordinate 18,684 downwards.
GCAATGATGTCCAATACAGATAGAGCTGGATTAACGACACTGTATGAACAACTGCTGAATACCACGAAACCTCGGAATCAATCTTTAGAGTCTCTTTTTTTAAGTTGGAATATTTCTGCATCATTTGTTCATATTCTTGTGGGTGGATGTGCATTTTTAATGTTTATGATGATGTGGCTAAGTGCTCGTCACATTAAACGGACTACTGTAATCATTCGTGATGGATTTCCGAGTTTAGAAGAAGGGTTATTATGTAGTGCCTTTATCATATGGTCATTATTGATTACGCCAATTTCAGAAACTCACTATTTTGGTGCTTTGCTGATGCCGTTGATATTACTCATCGGTTATGTGGTACATAGGGTTCCAGAGGAAGCTGATCAAAAATATTATTTCACGCTGGGTAGCATTATTATGGTTGCCGTGATGGTCATGATCGGGATTGAATCAGTTGCTGTATGGCGTCCCTTATGTATTGTCTCCTTGTTGCTATGGTTTGTGTGCATTTATCTAATTTGGCGACCATACAATTCCTATGTGGCGTTAGGGCAATCTCGGTTGATTGTTGATTAAGATGGTTTTTGGTTATGTGTTGTTTTTTTTGATAAGAAAAGAGCCAACTTAATATCCTTGGCACTATGAGGATGTTGAGTTGGGATGGTTTAAGTTTTTAGAGTTTTGATAATAAAAGGCTTTGTTGATGGATGAACAAATAAAAAAATTTAAACCTAATCGGCAGTCAAAAGTTTTATTTCTGCTTGGTGAAGTCTTGGTCATTTTTATTTTTTATAGCGTTATTGGTTTTAAATGGTCGATAGGTTCAGGTGTTATTTCAATATGTATACTGGTTTGTGTTTTACTTATTAGTATTATTCTTTTTAGGCTCAAGATGTCCGAAAAACTGAGAATAACGTCGAAAGAAGTTATACAGAATCATCTTTTTCATCAAAAGCGTATTGCTCTGAGATCAGTTCAACGCGTAAGGATTGGATATAAAGCCCGTAGATATAAATGGATTCTTTTGATTGTCGATTTCATGCTTGGTATTTTTAGTGTCGCCAATGGTGGAGGTTTCAGTTCCTTTAGTGATGATAGCGTACGATTATTCGTTAAGCATAATAATGGTGAAATTATGCTAGGTCTTGGACTTGACTATAGTCAGATTAACGAAGCTGCCATATATATGATTGAGCAGATTCGTATAAATTATCCTGAGAGTTATAAATTTATTGAAATTGAAGAACGGCGAAAATTAGAGGAGCAGAAACAAGAAGAACGCCAAGCTGTTGCAGAGTTTTGGAGTCAGTAGTCGTTTCACGCTTGTATATTTTTATCATCGCACTAGCCTGAAAAATATAAAAAATACATTCAAATAAATCATTAAAAAATCCTCTATTCGCACACAAACTATCTTGCCTCTGTCACATAAAAAGGTTTTCATAGGACAAGCGATACGGATAATCAAAAAGATCAGTAGAGAGATCATTGCCATGCCTTTTTATAATGACCCAGATGCCCTTGAAACTCAGGAATGGCAGGATGCCTTCGATGCTGTGATAAAAAATGCAGACACCGAACGAGCGGCATTTTTGTTGAAAACGTTGTTTGAGCAGGCGATGAGTCGTCATGTGTCGATCCAGCGTTTTAATACGGCGTATGTAAATACCATTCCACCTGAAGAAGAACCAGGATTGCCGGGCGATGCACATATGGAACGCCGTATCCGTGCGCTGATTCGTTGGAATGCACTGGCAATGGTTCTTCGTGCAAATAAAAAAGATGATTTGGGTGGTCATTTAGCGACTTTTGCATCGTCGGCAACCTTGTATGACGTAGGCTTTAATCACGTATTCCGTGCGGCGAATGATCATTTTGGCGGTGACATGATCTATTACCAAGGTCACTCTGCACCAGGGATTTATGCGCGTTCCTATCTGGAAGGGCGCCTCAGCGATGAGCAAGTGCAAAACTTCCGTCGTGAAGTCGGCGGCAATGGGTTGTCGAGCTATCCTCATCCATATTTGATGCCTGATTATTGGCAGTTCCCAACTGTATCAATGGGTCTAGGCCCAATCATGTCGATCTATCAGGCGCATGTTCAGAAGTACCTGACCAATCGTGGATTGCTTGAAGAACAAAACCGCAAGGTCTGGGCATTTCTGGGCGATGGTGAAATGGATGAACCAGAGAGCTTGGGTGCAATTGGGCTGGCGGGGCGAGAGAAACTGGATAATTTGATCTGGGTGATTAACTGTAATCTCCAGCGCCTCGATGGGCCTGTGCGCGGGAATGGCAAGATTATTCAAGAATTAGAGTCGAGTTTCCGTGGTGCAGGTTGGCGTGTCATTAAGGTCATTTGGGGGCGTCGTTGGGATGCGCTGCTTGCTCGTGATGTGACTGGCGTATTGAAACAGCGCATGGAAGAAGCGGTGGATGGGGAATACCAAGCGTTTGAAGCACATGGCGGAGCGTATGCGCGTGAGCATTTCTTTGGCAAGTATCCCGAACTTGCAGAAATGGTCGCCAATATGTCGGATGAGGAGATCGACGACCTCAATCGCGGTGGTCATGATCCTGTGAAGGTCTATGCGGCGTATGATGCGGCGATGAAGACCAAAGGACAGCCAGTGGTGATTTTGGCGAAAACGGTCAAAGGCTACGGCCTATCTGATGCGGTACAAAGTGCCAATAAGAGCCACCAGATCAAAAAAATGGGCATGCCATCGCTGCAATATTTCCGTGATCGCTTTGATTTACCGTTTACTGATCAAGAGCTTGAGCAGTTGCCGTTCTATCGTCCTGCGCCAGATTCCACTGAAATTCGTTATCTGAAAGCACGTCGTGAGGCGTTGGGCGGCACTTTGCCTGCGCGTCGGAGTGGACATATTGCGCTCACCACGCCAGCGCTTGAGGAGTTCCATACCGTGCTTGCAGGTTCTGGTGACAAAGAACAATCGACCACGATGGTGATGGTGCGGATTATTTCTATTCTGCTGAAAAATAAAGAGATCGGCTCTCGTGTGGTGCCAATTGTACCTGATGAGGCGCGGACTTTTGGATTGGAAGGGATGTTCCGTCAATTGGGGATTTATTCCGCTGTCGGTCAGTTGTATATCCCTGAAGATAATGAACAATTGATGAATTATCGTGAAGATAAAACAGGACACATGCTGGAGGAAGGCATTAACGAAGCGGGTGCATTGTCAGCGTGGATTGCACTCGGTACAAGTTATTCGACCAATGCTTTGCCAATGATTCCGATGTATATGTTCTATTCAATGTTTGGTTTTCAGCGTGTGGGTGATTTGATTTGGGCGGCAGGCGACTGTCAGGCGCAAGGTTTCTTATTGGGTGCAACCGCAGGACGGACGACGCTCAATGGCGAAGGTTTACAGCATCAAGATGGGCACTCACATGTGCTGGCATCAACAGTGCCGAACTGTGTCAGTTACGATCCATGCTTTGGTTATGAGCTTGCGGTCATTATGCAAGATGGCTTGCGCCGTATGTATCAGGATGGCGAGCGGATTCAATATTATCTGACCATCATGAATGAAAACTATGTGCATCCAGCCATGCCAATTGGTGCGGAAGAGGGTATTCGTAAAGGTCTGTATCTGTTCCAGAAGGAAGAAGATGCAACCGTACAGCTGATCGGCTCTGGTGTCATTCTCCGTGAAGTGATCAAAGCAGCAAAACTTCTGAAAGATGAATATGGTATTCACGCTAATGTTTGGAGCGCGACCAGTTTTAATGAGCTTGCGCGCGACGGGATGGCTGTGGATTACCACAATCGCTTGCATCCGAATGATCCCGTGCAAGTGTCTTGGGTTGCGCAGCAACTTGCACCGCATAAAGGTGTAGTCCTCGCAGCGACTGATCATATCCGTGCTTACAGTGAGCAAATTCGTAGCTATTTGCCTGATCATCGTCCGTATGTGACTTTGGGAACGGATGGCTTTGGTCGTTCGGATACCCGTGAGAATTTGCGTGCATTCTTTGGCGTTGATGCAGCGAACATTGTCGTGGCGGTATTGAAACTTCTGGTCGATGAAGATGAGATTGATGTGCGCATGGTGAAAGATGCGATTTCAACCTTTGAGTTAGAAACCGAGTTACCTCCACCGTGGTTGCCGCAGCCGCATTTAGAAAAGTGCATCGATGCACCAGCGCCGACTGTGCCTGTTCAGGCTGCGCCACTTGAGGGGATTGAGGCAGATATTGAAGACAGCGTACCTGCGTCACAGAATAATATGCCACAGGATCAGTCTGCTCGACCTTCAGATTCTGAGTTTGATACAGCCGCATTTGAGTTGCAGCCTACATCACCTACACCGAAGCAGGGAGTTTAATCATGGAAATCAAAACTCCTGATTTGGGTGTCGAAAAAGCAGAAGTCTCTGAAATTCTGGTGAAAGTTGGCGATAAAGTCACAAAGAATCAAAGTCTCCTTGTTGTAGAGTCGGCAAAAGCCAGTGTCGAAGTGCCAAGTCCTGTGGATGGTGTGATTGAGCGCATTCTGGTGACTCAAGGACAATGGGTGCAAGAAGGTGTGGCGCTTTTTACAGTTTCTGGCGCAGTTGAAGAAATTGCGCCTGTTGTGGAAACTCCTGCTGTTGAAAAGCCTAGCGTACAAGTAGAACAATCTACCCCAGCTCAACCGTCACAGCCAACATCTCAGACAGTTGAAGTGCCTGATTTAGGTGTTGACCAAGCTGATGTGTCCGAGATTTTGGTTAAGGTTGGCGATGTGGTTACGGTTGGGCAAAGCCTTGTTGTGGTTGAGTCAGCAAAAGCCAGCGTCGAAGTACCGAGCCCGTTTGCAGGCACGGTTGAAAGCATTACTGTGAGTCAAGGGCAAAGCGTCAAACAAGGTATGCCATTACTGGTTTTAGGCGGCGTTGCTGGCGCGAAATCAAACACGTCGATCCAATTAGCTGCATCGTCACCAGCTCAGACAGCACCTGTTATTCAGCCTCAAGCTGTTGCCCAATCCAGTCAAAGCGCTCCCCAAATTGCAGAGCCAAAACCAGCAGCACTCGTTGTTGAAAGCACAGCCAATAATGCCGATGTTTATGCAGGCCCTGCGGTACGTCAAACCGCACGCCAACTGGGTGTCGATCTGCATAACGTCAAAGCGACGGGAATCAATGGTCGCATCTTGAAGGAAGACGTGTATGCGTATGTCAAACAACGCCTGACCACTGCACCAACGCCGAGTTCTACTGTTGCCACGTCTGCACCATCTGGATTGCCGCCACTGCCTGATTTCAGCAAATGGGGAGCGTCGCATGATGAGCCGCTCACTCGTTTACAACAAGTTTCTATTCCACAGTTGTCCTTGAATCTGTATATGCCACAGGTCACTCAGTTTGATCATGCGGACATTACCGATTTAGAGAAGTTACGAATTGAACTGAAGGATGAATACAAGAAGCAAGGTATTGGCTTAACAATTCTGGCGTTTATTGCCAAAGCGGTTGCGCATTTATTGCTGAAAGAAACTCGCTTCAATAGTCATCTGAATGATGACGGCAAATCAATTAAGGTTCGTGAAGAAGTTCATCTCGGCATTGCGGTTGCAACCGATGATGGATTGATTGTGCCAGTGCTGCGCAATCCAGATCGCTTAAGCATTCGTGAAATTGCCCAGCAACTTGCTGAAATGAGCCAAAAAGCGCGTGATAAGAAGCTCGGGCCAAATGATTTAGCTGGTGCGACGTTTACGATCACCAGTTTAGGTGCAATGGGCGGCACGGGCTTTACGCCACTGGTGAATTGGCCTCAAGTGGCAATTTTGGGGTTATCACCTGCGGTGATGCAACCGATGTGGGATGGTTCAGCGTTTCAACCGCGTCTGATGCTGCCGTTGTCGTTGTCCTATGATCATCGCGTAATTAATGGGGTAGATGCGGCGCGGTTTGCGCGAGCGCTTGCGGTGTTGTTAGGGGATTTGAGAAGGGTATTGTTGTAAGGTTCTAATCTTTTAGGTTTAAAAATAAATGTCTTTTATAAAAATCGGGGTGGTTTTAGTCGTGGTTGCAGGAGCATTTGTTGCTGTGCCACTGATTTGGAAAATGCAAAGTGTACAGAAGCGTGAGCAGATTGCGGCGTTGTTGCCTGAGAAATTAAGACCGCACGATTTTGTAGATGTATCCACACAAAAAATCACCGTCTACCAATCGCAAGGTAATAAGGGCGAAGCAGTTTTTTCAGATCGACAAAATATGGCGAATACTGCGCGAACCCGTGTTGTGGATAATGCAAAAGGGACGACGACGCATATCGATGTTCCTAAAAAAGAGGAAAAATCGTCTTCTTCGCTTAACTTCAATGAAGAAAATGCGCGCTTCCAGAAGCAAGCCCAACAGATCCAGCAAGCGCGAATGGAACGAGCGATTGGTGAGTAAGTCTTCCATCGATTGCAAAAGATAGAGAGATTTTGATGTTGCACAACAGAATATTTCTGGCAGGGGCAAGTGGTGTCATCGGACAGCGATTGAGCCAGTTGCTCGTTGCTGATGGTTGGCAAGTTACAGGGACGACACGCTCGGCAGAAAAAGCATCATTGTTGCGTGCACAGGGTGTAGAGCCTGTGATCGTCGATGTGTTTGATGCACAAGCCTTGCACCACGCGATGCAGCAAGCGCGTCCTGATATTGTTATTCATCAGCTGACTGACTTGCCTGCGGGACTGGATCCAGAAAAAATGGTAGAGGGTCGGATTCGTAATGAACGGATTCGTGATCTTGGGACGCGGCATCTGATTGCGGCTGCGCTAGCATGTGGCGTGACGCGTATGGTGGTACAAAGCATTGCATTCGCTTATGCCGATGGACCTCGACCTTATGTAGAATCATCGCCATTGGGCAGGGCGTCTATTGCGGCTTTTGAACAACAGGTGTTGGATGCAGGATTAACTGGAATCATTTTACGCTATGGTGCTCTCTACGGTGCTGGAACAGGTTTTGATATGCCTGTGGGCGAAGGAGCTGTGCATGTCGATGCTGCTGCATATGCGGCGCGACTTGCGGTCACACAAGGGCGTGCAGGTGTTTATAATATTACGGAAAACGATGGAATGGTCTCTAGTGTAAAAGCGATACGGGATCTGGGGTGGAGTGCAGATTTTCGAATGGATAGTCCGAAAAATTAGCTTTGCTTAAAATTTTGTTAATAGACATAATATTCTTGCAGATGATTGGACAGTTTGCATGTATAGCGTGATATGGAAGTCATGATTTCAATGAAAAATATGAATAACAATGTGTTTCTCGTTCTGGTATTCGCCTTGCTCAGTGGTTGCAGCACTGTGAAGTCGGATCATACTTCTCAACCCGTTGATCAGACTCTCCATCCTGTTGATTGCACTAAAAATGCAAAGCGCGAGGAATGCTTGGCTGTTGCAAATATGGATAAGAAAACACAAAAGAAAACAGCCAAATCTGATCAATCAGAGTCGATAGACCGACGTGCAAAATCAACGAAAGCCGCTGAAAGCAAAAAGCTTAGTGATGATAAGGCTAAAGCAAAAAGTGAAGTGCCACCTGTGGCACCAGTGAATGCTGTCGAAAGTAAACCAGATTTGGCAACGCAGAAGAAAATGGATAAGGATAAGCGCGACAAGGCCTTCGCTGAATCGATGGATTGCGTGAAAAATAATATAGGCGCGAAAGACGATATTCGTTCTCCTGTTCGAGCTGTGGCATATGACCTTGCCGTTTTGTGTCGAAAAACTGGCGTCTCTGTTGATTCTGTTGCTAATGCAACGATTCCTTTAGTATCCCAAACTAGAGTTTTGAAAAAGACGAAATAATTTGTCAGTAGGCGGAGCAAGCGAGTGGGAGCTCTTTTCCAAAATACGTTAGGAGATTCTTATGCGAGATCTTCATCGTGGGCAGTATAGATTTCGAGAGCCATTAGATGCTCCATATGAGTTCTACATATTACCTAGTCAAATAGACACAAAATGCACTGGATGTGGTTGTGCATTAATATTTTTTCCTGCTCCAATATTTTGGGAAAAAATGAATGAGGCTGCTGGGATGTATAGGTTTGTTCAACGCCCCCTTACTGGAGTGTTTAAGGGACGTGGAGCATGTATTCAGTGTGGGCAAATTGTGACTCAAATTTCGTGGCCTGATGATGCATATTATAAAATACCCTTAGTCGGGGGCGATCTATGGGTTTGGAATAAAGAGTATTTACCAGCCCTACGAGCGAAAATATTGGGTGATCGGTTTTTAGAAAGAAAAATAAGATATGCAGATGGTAATCGTATGAATGTTTATCTTTCCTATTTCTTTCGAAGGATACCAAAACATGTTCTACTAAAACGCAACCGTGAATATATCCTTAAAAGGATTGATCAATATCTTGCTTAATAGACTCTTAAATTCATTTGACAATTACTGATTTATGATGGATTTTTTCACATGAAATCCTACAAAGAACTCGCCGATCTCCTCACCGGAGTCAAGACCGAAGCCTACCGATCGAAACGCCAGTCGATTGGTTTTGGTGTGGTTGGCGGATTTCTTATTGCATTTGTGGGCTGTATTTTGACAGGCAGTGCTTGGTGGTTTCTTGCACCGATTTTTGGTTTTTTCTGTGCTTGGTACATTGTGATGTGATAGTGGGTTAGAAGGATTGACGTATGGAAACGGTGTCCAACGAAACCAGAAAAAAGCGGGTTACTCGTATCGTACTCATGATCCCCACATTGTTTTTTCTAACCATTGCATTATATGGAATTGCCACGGATTATCATCATATCCAGTTTGAGAAACAGCGTTTAGCCGCCAGAACAGAGGTAACCGATGGCACGATCATTGAGTTTCACGATGCGTGGCGCGTTCATTCGGATATTCGAACACCTAAAGCAACGGTTACTTTTGTGACTACTTCAGGTCAGCAAATGCAGTTTGTCATGTTGAGACGAAGTGCAGACCAGATTGGCACGAAAATCCGTGTGCATTATGATCCTCAAGATCCAAATGATTATGCAATTGGTGATGCGTTTTTTAATTTTTCTGACCTAGTCTATGACAATGCATTCTATCTGGTGATGGGTGTGTTTTTCTTATTCATGCTTTTTCTAGTTTGAATCCATTGCGGCGATTCCTTTGTTTTGTATTTAAAATAAACGCTGCGTTTAGATCACATCCTCGCACTCTGACTCAGCCTTGTGTATAATGCCGCATTGAAATTGCCGTGTTTAAAGCACCAAGAGGACACCATGCTGAATATCGTACAAGAAGCGCTAACCTTCGACGATGTGTTGTTACTTCCTGCTTTCTCTAATGTACTTCCAAAAGATGTTTCCTTAAAGACTCGCCTGACTCGGGGTATTGACCTCAACATTCCGCTCGTCTCAGCGGCGATGGATACCGTCACGGAATCGCGTATGGCGATTGCGATTGCCCAAGAAGGTGGCATTGGTATTCTGCATAAAAACATGGACATCGCAGCACAAGCTGCCGAAGTTCGCCGCGTCAAGAAGTTTGAAGCGGGTATGGTCAAAGATCCGATCACCGTCAGTCCAGATTTAAGTGTGGGTGAGCTGATTGCTCTGACTCAGGCGCATCGTATTAGCGGTGTACCTGTCGTTGTTGGTGACAAAGTGGTTGGGATTGTGACCAGCCGTGATATGCGTTTTGAGACTAATCTCACGCAGCCTGTCAGCAACATCATGACGCCACAAGATCAACTTGTCACCGTGCGTGAAGGTGAGTCGAACGACCATATCAAAGGTCTATTACATCAACATCGTATCGAAAAAGTGTTGGTGATTGGCGATGATTACGCGCTGAAAGGTTTGATCACGGTTAACGACTTCCGTAAAGCAGAACTCTATCCAAATGCATGTAAAGACTCTTTTGGTCGTTTGCGCGTGGGTGCAGCGGTGGGCACAGGTGCAGATACGCCAGATCGTGTAATTGCACTGATTGAAGCGGGTGCTGATGTGTTGGTCGTCGATACAGCGCATGGACATTCAAATGGTGTGATCGAGCGTGTGCGCTGGATCAAACGTGAATTTCCGCATATTCAAGTGATTGGCGGAAATATTGCAACGGGCGATGCTGCGCTTGCACTGCTTGATGCGGGTGCGGATGCGGTGAAAGTCGGTATTGGTCCTGGTTCAATCTGTACAACACGTATCGTTGCAGGGATTGGCGTTCCGCAAATTTCTGCGGTGGATAACGTGGCTCGTGCGCTCAACGATCAGATTCCGTTGATTGCTGATGGTGGTATTCGTTACTCAGGCGACGTAGCAAAAGCGATTGCTGCGGGTGCAAGTTGTATCATGGTCGGTTCATTGCTGGCTGGTACAGAAGAAGCGCCAGGTGAAGTTGAGCTGTTCCAAGGCCGTTATTTTAAAGCGTATCGCGGTATGGGATCGCTGGGTGCGATGGCTGGATCGACAGGTTCTAGTGACCGTTATTTCCAAGATGCAAAAGATGGTGTTGAGAAATTAGTACCAGAAGGCATCGAAGGTCGTGTGCCATACAAAGGTCCAATGAGCGGTATCGTGCATCAGTTGGTTGGTGGTCTACGTTCATCGATGGGTTATACAGGCTCGAAAGACATTCCAACCATGCGTAGTGAGCCGAAATTCGTCAAGATCACTGCGGCAGGTATGCAAGAGTCTCACGTCCATGATGTGACGATTACCAAAGAAGCGCCGAACTATCGCGTCGGTTGATTTGGTTATAAGTTGTATAAGAACGCGGGCTTAAGGCTCGCGTTTTTTATTGTGTTGTATTTGAATCACAAGTATTAAGAGCACTGAGCTTGTCGAAGTGCGGTTTAAAGTCGATGCACATTTCGATACTTCGACAGGCTCAGTAACCGCAGGTTCAATGAGCTGTTGATGTTTAGAATGGATTTACGATGTAAATATCTTAAGAAAAAAGTTTACCATTCCAATTCTTTTGCACTGGAAATCCTAACTCTCGCCATGTCTGAAAGCATGAGTAGCCCATTTGTGCCCAATTACTTTCATCCAATAAATATTCTAAATCATTGACCAGATGAAACGTTTCAATATGACCTTCTTCTTCGCAGCCTTTTACTTGATCAGCTTGTTCTGGCGTTAAAGCAAACGCGAGTGGCGTGAATTGAACGCCGCCTGTATTGGTTTCTAAGATCATAAAAATGGGTGGTAAATCGTTCACAACGTCGATAGTTAAATCCAATAAATTAATTCCTGCTTCTTCTTTTACTTCTTCAATCAATGTATCCAATAATGCTCCAAAGCCATAATTCTCGCGGTCAGGGGTGTAATGACCGCCAAAGCTACTGAGTTTATTGGGATAAAGCGTTGTGTTTGATGAACGGCGCTGTAGAAGAATTTGCTGACGTTCAGGGCAGCACAATAATGTGCCACTGCCAAGCGCGGCAATGGGCGCGCTTTCTGCGCGAAGCATGCTGATGGTTGCATAATCGCTGACGATATAGTTGAGCTTAGTCATCTGTGGATGAATTTGTGAGGTGCAAATAACTTGCCGTTCGACATAACCGCCATTTGCCAGAATTTTGTTTTTCATCTGTGTGGCGAGTTGTCGTTTTTCATCGGTTAATGCCAGTGAGCCGACGTTTGAGCAAGTCGGAATGTGATGCAATGGAATGGCAATGATCATAAATAGCTCAGAAAATGGATGCTGACTAATGAAAAACTATATTTATCGTAGCTTAGTCCTTGGGCGATATGGAGATATTGTGTAAGAAAGGTGAAGAATATTGATTTTTGCTGTTTTCAGGTGCGCTTTTAATTGCGCTATGAATGCATAATTTGTCACAATCCATTCATTAATTCATTTACAAAAATAGGAAGACTGGACATGAGCCACTTTGGAACTGATGGCATCCGTGGCAAATTTGGCGTAGCGCCAATTACTCCAGAGTTTGCACTAAAATTAGGCTATGCCGCTGGTAAGGTGTTGGCTGCGCAAGGCCGTGCTGAAGTGATGGTTGGCAAAGATACGCGTCTATCAGGGTATGTACTTGAAGCAGCGTTGCAAGCTGGATTGAACGCGGCTGGTGTTAATGTTCGCCTGCTTGGACCATTGCCGACACCTGCAATTGCGCATTTAACCCGTGCATTTCATGCCGATGCAGGGATCGTTATTTCTGCGTCGCATAATCCTTATTTTGATAATGGAATCAAGTTCTTTTCGGGTGAAGGTAAAAAGCTGGATGATGCTGTTCAGAATGCGATTAGCGAACAAATCGAAAAGCCAATTACGATTGATGCACCAGATCAACTGGGCAAAACCTCACGCGTGACCGATGCCAATGGTCGTTATATTGAGTTTTGCAAATCGACCTTTCCGTATAACTTGAGTTTGCGTGGCATGACTATTGTTGTAGATTGCGCAAATGGTGCAGGTTATGCAGTCGCACCTGCTGTTTTACGCGAGCTGGGCGCAACCGTGATTCCTATTTTTAATACCCCTAACGGTTTAAACATCAATGATGGCTGTGGTTCAACTCATCCTGAAGCATTGCAAAAAGCTGTATTAGAGCATAGTGCGGATGTTGGGATCGCTTTGGATGGCGATGGTGACCGCATCGTGATGGTCGATCATCGCGGTCAGTTGGTTGATGGTGACAGCATCCTGTATGTGCTGGCGACGCGCCCAAGCCAAATGACGGTAGGTGTAGTTGGCACATTGATGACCAATATGGGTTTAGAGCTTATTCTGCGCGAAAAAGGCATTGCGTTTAAACGTGCCAATGTCGGTGATCGTTATGTCATGGCGGCATTGGATGATGCTGGCTGGCAGCTTGGCGGTGAAGCATCTGGGCACATTCTGTGTTTAGATAAGAGCACCACAGGTGATGCACTCATTGCAGGGTTACAAGTGCTTGCAGCCGTGATTGAGCAAGGTAAAACGCTGGCTGAATTAACCGAGCCGTTGAAAGTCTTTCCTCAGGTTCTGGTGAATGTGCGTCTCGCGGCAATGCGCGATCCGTTTGCTGATAGCGTGTTAAAAGATGCGTTTGCTCAGGCCGAAGAATCATTGGCTGGGCGTGGTCGTTTATTGATTCGTAAATCAGGCACTGAACCGATGATTCGCGTCATGGTTGAGGGTGAAAATGAAGAGCAAGTCAGCAAACTTGCCAATGATTTAGCGGATTTGGTTCGTACACGATTGAGTGCCTAATTTTGGTGTTCGATTTTGCTTGATGGCGTGATGCGTTTGATAACTGTTGAGAGAATGATGCAATGACTGATTTAACAAAACTCACGCATTTGAGTGACTTGGCATCATTGCGTCAATCGTATGAAAAAGGTCAGTTACGACGTGAGGATGTGGATGCTAATCCATTTCGACAGTTTAATCTGTGGTTACATCATGCGCTGGATTGTCAGGTCAAAGAACCCTATGCGATGACTTTGGCGACTGCGAATCGTGCAGGTCGTCCAAGTGCGCGTATTGTGTTGCTGCGTCAATTTGATGAGCGTGGTGCTGTTTTTTACAGTAATTATGATAGTCATAAAGGCGAAGACCTTGCTGAAAATCCTTATGCGGAGCTTTTGTTCTTTTGGGCGGAGTTAGAGCAGCAGGTTCGTATTTCAGGACGAGTTGAAAAGATATCTGAAGCAGATTCAACCCACTATTTCCATAAACGCCCGCATAAAAGCCAGCTTGCGGCATGTGCCAGTCTTCCTCAAAGCGGCGTGATCGCGGATCGTGATGTGCTGGAACAACGATTTGCTGAACTCAATGAGCAATATCCTGACGGTTCAGTGGTTCCAAAACCAGAATTCTGGGGCGGTTATCGTTTGACTCCTGATTTGTTTGAGTTTTGGCAAGGTCGCCAAAGCCGTTTGCATGATCGCTTGCAATATCGTTTATTAGATCAACATTCAGAGGGCGAGAAACACTGGGTGATTGAGCGACTTATGCCGTAGTGAGTAGGCATTATCCTCCAGATTATTAAAAATACCGCTTTGCTATGAAGCGGTATTTTTATAAGTTTTACATGAACGGGTTTCATGTTGTCACGATACTTTGTCATAATTGCGCAGGCTTATTTTTAAGCAGCCATACACAAATGATGATCAATGAGGTGAATATGAAACAGTTCAAGCAGTTAGGATGGATACCGCAGGCATTATTGAGTGTAGTTCTATTGTCAGCGATGTCGCAAAGTCATGCAATGAGCGTTCGTGAGCGTTATTTGCAGCAACATCCAGCCGCAAAAACTGAGCAATCACCTGAAAAAAAATCGTCATCTAAAAAAGAATCATCACATTCTCAAAAACATCATCGTGTTGAAAAACATGTTGCCAAAAAATCAGAAAAGCATACCGTTCAAAAACATGAGCATCACACCGCAGCCAAAAAACATGAAAAAGTAGCGCATGAAAAAGAAGCGCGTGCAAAAGTTGAACATGTGAAAGCTGAATCTGCTAAACACCATGCGGTGAAACCGTCCGCTAAAAAAGAAGCGGCTCCAAAAGAAGCGACTTCTCATCAAGCAAAAGCAGATGTGCCGCGTGTAGTCACCCCAAAAGTGGCACCGACAAAGTTTGATAGCCAGCAAGCGCGTGATGCAGAATTAGCGTTGCAACATCAACCGATCAAAAAAGAAGCGACTGCTAAACCAGAAGCTTCGAATCAAGCAGAAACAAAAGCACCAGCAAAAACTGAACAACAGCCAGCCCGTGCAAAGCATCATCGTGCAGCGACTCATGTTGCAGCAAAGCATCATGTCGAAAAACATCACGCTGCTAAACCAGCGGCAAAGCAGCACCACAAGCATCATCGCGCTGACTAATTGTCGTTGAGCTGAAATAGCCAAATCCTTTGCTGTGTTATGGTGCGTCATGCGTGGAAAGTTGTCATAATCCACGCATGACTCAATCACTTATTTTAAACGCTCTGTTGATAAAACAACGTCCTTTACCAGCCATTCCTGCGAGCTTTGCTGCTTTACCGCAGGTTTTGGCACGTCTGTATGCAGCACGTGGCGTCCAACATGTCGATGAGCTGGAACTTAAGCTTGCGCGCCTTTTACCCGCGCAAGATTTGCTGGGCTTAGATTCTGCGATTCAGCAGATCAATCAAGCGATTGATACTGCTCAGCGCATTCTTATCATTGGTGATTTTGATGCGGACGGCGCAACCAGTACCGCACTGATGATGCTTGCACTTGGCAAAATGGGCGCAATCGTCGATTTTCTCGTGCCAGATCGTTTTAAATATGGCTACGGGCTAACGCCTGAGATTGTGGCTTTGGCGCTTGCTGACTATTCGCCAGATTTGATTATTACGGTGGATAATGGGATTTCCAGCCATGAAGGTGTTGCTGCTGCACATAAAGCAAATGTTGCCGTCATCATTACCGATCACCATCTGACAACCAAGGGCGCGCCGCCTGCTCAAGCCGTGGTGAATCCGAACCAACAAGGCTGTACTTTTGCCAGTAAAGCTTTAGCAGGTGTTGGTGTGGCTTTTTACGTGCTTGCAGCACTCGCGACGTTGCGTAAATCTCAAGGCAAACCCACCGCAAAACTGACGGATTGGCTTGATCTCGTTGCGCTTGGTACAGTTGCTGACGTTGCGCCACTGGATGCCAATAATCGAATTTTAGTCTCACAAGGATTGGCACGGATTAAAAGTGGACAATGTCGTGTTGGCTTACTTGCGATGTTGGACATTGCCAAGCGTGATCGTAAAGGGTTAACCGCACAAGATTTAGGTTTTGTCCTTGGGCCGCGTATTAATGCCGCAGGGCGTATGGATAGCATGCGTATTGGCATCGAATGCTTGCTTGCCGAAGATTCGGCAACTGCGCGTGATCTTGCAGAACAATTAGAACAATTGAATCAAACGCGACGTACTGTTGAAGCAGGGATGAAGTCAGAGGCTTTGGCCTTGCTGCAAGACAGACAGTTATTTGAAGAGGCTGTGCCTCCTGCAATTGTGTTGTATGAGCCAAGCTGGCATCAAGGCGTGATCGGGATTGTGGCAGGACGCTTGAAAGAGCAATTTAATCGTCCAAGTATTGTGTTTGCGCCGAGTGATGATTCTTGTGAAACTTTGAAGGGTTCAGCACGTTCGATTGCAGGGGTACATATCCGTGATGCGATTGAGCGCGTGGCAGAAGCGCATCCTGAGTTGATTAGTCATTTTGGTGGTCATGCGATGGCAGCGGGTTTGACCTTACCAGCTCAGAATTTTCAGGCGTTTGCTGATGCGTTTGCTGCGGTGATTGCTGAGCATGATGCAGCTTTATTTGAACCTGTGTTATGGACGGATGGTGTGCTTGCGGCAAATGATTTTTCACTGCAACTTGCTAGCCAGTTAATTGAGGGTGATCCGTGGGGACAAGCCTTTCCGCCGCCTGTGTTTGATGGTGAGTTTGAAATCCTAGAGCAAAGGATTCTCAAAGAAAAACATTTGAAGCTAACACTGCGACATATTGAGGGTGGCAATTGGCTGGAAGCGATTGCATTTAATATTGATCTCGATGTGTGGCCAACCGAAAGCTCGCGGGTAAAAATGGCGTATCAGCTTGATGTG
The DNA here is from genome assembly GCA_028868515.1 of Gammaproteobacteria bacterium. GTDB lineage: Bacteria > Pseudomonadota > Gammaproteobacteria > Pseudomonadales > Moraxellaceae > Aquirhabdus. Next base: position 2,146 of record JAGWUI010000032.1, on the reverse strand, counting down.
AATGAGTTTCGAGGTGAACGGCGCGTACAGTTAAAAGTGATATGGCTTGCACCGATATAGTGAAACCGAGATAAAATTACTACATCACGATAGCGGACGAACACAGTTCGTCCCTGCACTGGCAATATCTTGTAGTCGCGAACTGTGTTCGCGAACTTAAAACCGTGATAGCTCTTTGCGATGAAGTAATGCAGTGGTTCATGCGCCGAGCTATCAGTGTAGGATTTGGTTTGCTATTGGCGATCACTATAAATTGTCTTTAATAATCTGATCGGCAAGATGTGTCGCATTTTCAACTTCTTGCTGATAAATAGACGTGGTAAAGCTGGCACTATTTACAGACACTTTGGATTGTAATAACGGCTTGTCTTTAAAATTGGATGTATCTATATCTACAGTCACAGACATGCCTGGACGTAGAGGATACTTTTGCAATTCCTGAGCAGGTAGGCTAATGCGTACTGGCACACGTTCAACAATATGAATGTAATTGCCTGTGGTCGTATCTGGTGGAAATAAACTGAATGTACTACCGCCTGCTGCATCAATGCCAATCACTTCACCATGATATTCAATATCGTTGCCATAAATGTGTGCAGTGACTTTGACGGGTTGACCAGTCCGTACATGTGCCATATGGTTTTCTTTAATATTTGCCACAATCCATAAGTCATTGAGTGGAATGACATTCATCAGTAATTGTCCAGCCGCCACTTGTTGACCTGCCTGCACACTGCGATTTGCTACATAACCATCGGCAGGAGATAACACAGTCGAGCGCTTGAGCTGAATGTAGTTGGCAATGACATTGGATTTCTGCTGCGCAACGATAGGATTATCCTGAATATTTGTATGAGCAATCAAGGCTGTGACTTTAGCAAGATGAGCCTGATTGGATAGAATTTGCTGGTTAATCACTTGAATATCCGCTTGTGCGTCAGTGAGCTGTTGACGCGAAACAGCCCCCGTATTCGCGAGTTGCTGATAGCGATCGAAAGTATCTTGGAGTTTACGGCGTTGCGCCTGTAGGGTCGCGATATCACTTTTAATCTGCTCAACATCTGCAAACTGTCCCTTGGTCTGACGTACGGCTTGTGCCAGAGAATATTTACTGTTTTCTAGTTGTTGATGAATCAGGTTTTGTTCTTGCTCTACTAGTGGCCGACCTGCCTGAATAGCCATACTGTTATCGGCATTCACTTTGACCACCACACCAGCGACCAATGCTTGCACAGGAATAATATTACCATTCACATACGCATCATCTGTACTGACATTCTGGCGCATAAAGATATACCAGTAAGAGATGATCAGCGCGGCCATCAGCAGAATTAAAACTAAAACAAAGGGTAAACGGCGATAGCGTTTTTTGGTCTTTGCTTTCATGAATGAAAATACCTTGTTGTCAAAGATGGTGACCTCATGCGAGATCTAATGAAGAAATCTGGCGTCATAAAACCGATAAAGATCAGGTGTTTCATCAAGGTTCTTCTCCCAAACTCTCGACAATGAGATCCTGTTTCTTATTGGTATGTACGATGTGTGATGCGCTAATGAACCACACGGCAATGGCGAAGATCAGAGATGCAATGGCAAACCATTGGAAAAAACTATTAAACGTAATCCAGCCAATGTGTTTGCTGAGTTGCAATTGAATCTGATGTTGCAAGATTTTGTCTGCATGACCTGTGAGACTGTGTGCCGAAACAAAGCGCGACATATTTCCCGAATCAGCGGCGATTAAATAATCATGTACATAGGCTGCATAACGATCCCATGCGATATCACTCATCGAAATCGCCAGACCTGCGCTAATGGTACGAAAGGCATTCAGCATATCAACGGCTTGTAATTGTAAGGGCTCAGGGACATTACTCAAGGTAATGCTGTTCATGGCAATGATAAAGATCCCGAGAGCTGCGCCTTCGAGAAATTGTGGAAACAATAGTTCTTCCCATGTGGCAGGTCGCATATAGCTGCTAATCCACCAAAAAGTCACCGCAAAACCCAAAAAAGCCACACATGCGAGCAGGCGTGGATCATAGCCACGATGAATGATTTGTTGAGTGATCACACTTAAAGGTTTGGATAATACAAAGACAGGCAAAAACAGCAAACCCACATGCCACGCTGTAAAACCTTCTAC
>JAGWUI010000031.1 GCA_028868515.1 Gammaproteobacteria bacterium | reverse complement strand
CTTATTGGATTGTCCTAATGGTTTTACAGGAGCAGCCCGAGAGGCACTGACTAAGCTCGGAGTGAATTGGGAGCCAACAGAGGCAGAGCTTGCTTATAATGAAGCACGATCCACACAGATTCCTGTCAATCCATCAGTGCGAATCGTTGGCCGCTTTAAGCGTCGAATTTATGATGACAATAGAGAGCTCAACATTGAGCATTAACTTGTGGTCGGCGACAAACTGGTGAAAATAAGTATTTTTATGAGAGTAATCTGATTTCTTGGAGGATTTACTATGTCATCTACTGTCTCTGTTCGCGTGATTAAATTCGATGTGAATTCGCCAACTGATAAAGCGTTACATAGAATGCAACAACGACTCGCTGCTCAGACTTATGTTGAAGCCATGCGTCGCTGTATTACTATTGCCGATACCGTCACTCAGCTGTCAAGTGAAGGCCTTCTGTATCTCAAAGGTGCAGATGGTCAATTCCATCAGCTAATCATATCCTAACTACTAAGACTAAATCTCGAAGTGTAATTATCAATATTTAATCACTATTTTTGTATTGTTTTAAAAGTTACGCCGTTTACAGGGTAGTGATAAAACAACTGATTTATTGGCTTTGATGTTTAGCAATTACATGCAGAATGCCACATGTCCCAAACTAAAAAAACAACCATAAAACTCGATAGCAGACAGTCAAGGATTAAACATGGTTCATGTAATATTAGTAGTTTGAATAAATATCAAATTCTTTAATTCACATTTTTCAAATTAAGTTTTTCGAAAAGTGCTTTTATAAACTCATTTACCGTCACCTCTTCCCAGTGGCAGCTAAGTTCATATTTGTTTTCAAGAAAACTTATAAAGTTGGACTTTCTATAGTTAGGAGGCAATTCTTTTTCAATTACCTTACTATTTTTATTACTTTTTACAATATTAGTAAAAATACAATTTTTTAAGCGTATTCTATTGTAATCATTAAGGTAATCAAGAAAATACAGTGTTGAAAATACACAGCGATTTATATATCCATAAATTTGTTTAAGGTTTAATTGTTCTTTAAGTGTATCTTTCTTTGCATCAACGGAGTTGCTTGACTTTAATTTAAATTTGTCGCAATGTTTGACTACCTTGAATAAGAATGATATTTCAGAGTTTCTAGTCTCTGTTAGATGTTCAGAAATCATTTCTATATCAAATAATGAAAATTCATAATTATTAATTTTTTCCATTATAGCTAAATTTAAATTGACAATTTTTTCACCAAATGGTTTTGATATGATTGGCGAAATATCTCTGTACTTTGGACGTAAGTCTTTAAGTTTAAGTAAAGTAGTGGGAGGTAGTATTTTTCTATAATTAAATCGACTAGCTTCAAGGTGGACAGATAGACCATTTAAATTATTCTCAATTAAGTAATAAAATATTTTTTTTCGATTAAGTGAAATAATTGCTTTGTTGGATACATAGAATTCTTGATATAAAAATAATGCGCATTTTCTTTTACCAATGACGCCGTAAATATTGGGTTTCAAGTTGTTGTATATAATGTTTAAGTATATTAATTCCAGAAAATTTAATGAATCTAATAGTTCATTAAAATTTGTTGGATTTGATTTTATTTTATTCTGGTTGTAAATTGTGCTGAAAAAATTTAAATGATAGCTGTAATAGTCGTAATCTGTATTAATTTCAGTATCCATTTGTTTAACGAAACAATTATGGCAAGAAAAGTTGTTTTCTAGAATTTTATTCAAATATTTTCTTTTTGTCAGTTGGTGCTCAAGGTTGCAACTTGGACAGAGAAATTTTTCATTATTTAAAATTGCATATCCAGCTTTTTTGCTTGTTATATTTAATGTATTTATGGTTTTTATAGAGTGTTTTTTGTACAAATAAGTATCAGAGTAAGTGAGCTTATAATTATCATCAACATTCCAATAGTCGTTTAAAAAATCTAAATATTTGTCGTCGAGACATACTATTTTGAGCATATATAACCTGAATTGTAATATCTAAAGTTGTGTAAAAAAATTGAAAATTGCATGAAATAAAGCATAATTTTTTTATTGGGGGCTTCAAGTTGTTTTATCAAGTGATGCGGAAAATAGTATATTTATATGGTATATATACTAAATATAACATATTGTTTTTATGTAATTTATTTTAATATAGTATGTTTAGTGGGGTCATAATTGATAATCTGCATTTTCTGATCGGTCGCCGAGGCTTGCAGCCCAAGAAACAATTCGAGTGATTTCTGGGCGTTCATTGCGAAGCAGATGATCGAGCTCATCATGTAGTCGTTGATAGCCTTCAGCGGTTAAGAGTTTATAATTCATGATCAATATTCTACAGTATTTAGCCCTGAAGGGTGATAACGTTTGAGATATAAACAAAATTTAGCGTGTTCGTCGTGATGAAAAATTTATTTTTGGTTGGTCAAGTTAGACGTTTACAAATCGGAGAGGCAATGCCTTTTGCACGAGAACAAACGAGTGCGATCAATAAATATAAAGTCGATTCTGTTGAGGTTGTGACCACGGGATTTGTTGGTGATGAACAAGCCGATCAGTTTTTTCATGGTGGTCAGATTCAAGCAGTACACCAAATGCCGATCGAAGTTTATCAACTGATTAAAGACAATTTTCCGTCAGTCACTATTTATGAGGGGATGTTGGGCGAGAATATCATTATTGGTGATATGAGCGAACGTACGGTTTGTATTGGAGATATCTATCAAGTTGGTTCTGTGCAGATGCAAATTACTCGACCACGTCGGCCGTGTTGGAAAATTGATAGCCTGTTGAATCAAAGCGGTGTGGCTAAATTTTTGCAAGACCATAAATGCATTGGTTGGTATTACCAAATTCTTGAAACAGGTGCTATTACTCAGGATGATGATTGTTTCTTAGTGGAGAGACCTTATCCTTTTGCCAATTTAGATCGGCTATGGGATATTTATAACGATAAGAAATTTAATGATCCCATCGAAATTGAAAAGTGGCTCCAAGTTAAGCCGCTTGAGCGTAGTTTTAAAGAGGTATTGAAGAAACGTCTCAATACATAAGGATTTTTTAAATATGGATAAAAAAAACAGACCACCGAAGTAGTCTGTTTTTTTAGATCTGACCCGTCCTAAATAAGGTTGACACTTTCTAAACGTAAATTTGGAGAGTGTTATGGAAACAATGACTAAGCGTACTCAACGAGATTACAGTCTCGCTTTTAAATTGTCAGTTGTCGATCAGGTTGAAAAAGGCGAAATGACGTATAAACAGGCACAGGATCGTTACGGCATTCAAGGATGTGCTACCGTATTAGTTTGGCTTAGAAAGCATGGTCGGTTAGATTGGAGTCAAGGTAGTCCTTTTAACCAAGGTGAAAAAAACATGTCAGAACCTACACATCTTACCCCTGAGCAAAGAATCAAAGAACTTGAGCAGCAACTTTATGAAACCCAGCGGAAGGCTGAACTCTTTGAAACTATTATCGATGTGCTAAAACGAGACCACGGAATCAGTATCGTAAAAAAGCCACAGCGACCGGCATTGAGAAAAAACAAAAAATAGGCTTTAGCATTACAGAGTGTTGTAGTTATCTGGGAATCACGCGACAGGCGTACTACAAGCAAAGTAAACGGAAGCAATTGCTAGCGATACAAGAGCAACAGATTCTTGCTGAAGTACGCATAGAGCGTATGCTTCAGCCTCGTATTGGCACCAGAAAATTGCACTACCTACTCAATATCCCTATTGGACGAGACCGACTATTTGGCTTACTCAGACACCACCGTTTATTGATTAGCCCTAAACGGAGCTATCATAAAACGACCAACAGCCATCATCGATTTCACAAGCATCCCAACTTAGTGAAGTCAGGTGAAAATCAGGTTATTCCACAAAGACCTGAACAACTGTGGGTGGCTGATATTACCTACCTTCCAGTTCAACAGGGCGAGGCATATTTAAGTTTAATCACCGATGCTTGGTCAAGAAAGATCGTGGGTTATCATGTGCACGATAACTTATCGACAAACGCAGTAATGCTGGCGTATTCAAAAGCGTTAGAGGCTAGAAAAGATGAAGGCTTATCATTAATTCATCACTCGGACAGAGGTATACAATATTGCTCGAAGCAGTATCAACACTTGCATGAAACACATGGAGTTCGATGCTCAATGACGGATGGTTATGATTGCTACCAGAATGCATTAGCGGAACGAGTGAATGGAATATTGAAGAATGAATATTTATTGCATAAGCCAAGAGATATTCAAGAGGCTGCAAAAATGGTTGCAGAGTCGGTAGAGATTTATAATGGTCGCAGACCACATTTGTCTCTAAAATACAAAACGCCCGATGAGATACATCGAGCGTTCTCTTGAAATAAGTGTCAACCTATTTCAGGACGGGACACACTCTAGTTATGGCGCAGGTTGTGGATTATAACAACCACTTACTGCCATCGTGACATAACCAGCACTACGCGCGATAGATATCTTGTCTGCTGTTGTTGGAGTTGTTTTAAACGCATTCCAATAATCATAATAATTTACATACTGAGCAGGCAGTACACTTTGTTCACCTGTACTTGTCACGGTCACTGTACCTGTTCTTGAATCAGTCGACGTAACATTGGTGTTATCACTCATATTGACGTTACCACTGAGAGCAGCCTGAACATTCACTTTCACAGATGGAGAAGAGTTAATTGTTCCCACTTGGACGCCATTCAATGCATTAAACTGCTGACCACTAAGCACAATAATCGGACTAATATACCGTGCCGAAATATTAGTAATCCCTTGGAATGCTGCGCCAACTAGACCTATACGATATTGCTGTGTTCCAGCCGTATCAACTAAGGTATTCGCATTCAAAGGAAGGCACTGTTTATTCATATCGGTAATAATATTACCGTTCGCTAGAATAGCGATACCTTGAGTACCAAGCGTCTGAGTTAATTTATTGGTATCGGTATAAGTAAACGTCAACACACCATAAAGTGGGAAAATTGGTTTATTTCCACTACCGACATTCGCAGCAGTCTTAAACACCAGAGGATCCAAGAAAGTATCCACACTACGAGACTTCTGAAGATTCATCGTTCCATTATAATAATTGGTAATAGAACTATTATTTTGACTCCATGTCGCTAATTCATTGGATGGTGCAATCGTAGTTGACGTATTTGAGACGTTTTGCCAAAGCGTATTACTACCAACGATATAAGTACCGCCCAATAGACGACCGTTCTTAAATGTAGCTGCACCTAATGGGGTTGTTTGCTGTTGCCAAACTCCATTCGAATCCAATGAGAATGCCTGAGATTGCCAAACAAAATTACTATTTACAAAGTTACTAACTGGATTTAAGAATGACGGTGTATTTACAATATTATTATTTAAAATCAAACGATTATAACCATTTGAGCCAGTCAATAGATTGTATGCAGTAGGTGTAGATGAACCTGCAGGTGCAATATTACCATTCCACTCAACACCTAAACCAATCGCATAACCACTGCGATCAATCACACTCGACAATCCGGCCAAAGCCTCATCGTTGGTAGTGCTTGACGTTGCTAATGTGGCAATCTGCTGTGCAGCGGCTGTTGAAAAGCTGGATAAACTCCCAATCAACACTGGATTGGTATAATACGCCCCAGCTTGAATAGCCTGTAGAGCCTGATTAAAACGCGCAATCGTATCGGATGTTGACAACAATGTCGTATTTAAACCAGCCAGAACAGGAGCAAGTTTGGTTGCCGCAGCATCGCTTGCGAAATCACCCGCTATAATATTTGATGCCAGTAGATTAATCTTATCCTGTGTTGTCGAATCAATAATCAGTCGACTTGTTGGAGAACCTGCAGTATAAGGTGAAGATGAACTACGTAAACTTTCAAGCACTTGTGCAATATTAACAGCAGTTGTCGCATTAGCATCAGACAAACTCGTCGCATCTTTACTACTTGCGACCAAATCTAATGGCGTAATATTCACCAAAGCTTGGGTTGCATTTCGCCCAACATCTCGATTTGATTGAATTAAGTATGTACCCAACGTAATCGATTTCTTGCCACCAGTACCCTGAATCGAGAAAGTAGCAACAGATTGATCTGGACATGAAACTGTACCAGTAGCATCTGTCACATTATTCACACTACCGCATTGATAACTGAGACCAGATACAGGAGCGTCAACAATAAACTGAGAAGTAACACATGTAGTTTTACTTGTAGATGAACACGCCACGATCGCACCCGTAGCAGACGCTGTTGGATCTGGCAGATTATTACTTGCCCCGCCACAGCCACTTAATGCAGTCGCAAGTGCTACAATCGGAAAAGCAGACAGTGTTACCGTCTTATATGGTGAGTAAATATCATGTTTTTTCATAAAGTCCATTTTTCCACCAGCCTCATATATCAATTTATTGTATAGCCCGTTATTTGATCATCAATCGTTGTGGCAACGATGAACGAAAAAACATAACGACCATCGAACATACTTCTAAACAAATCTCAAAAATCAATCTCGAAAACAAACTAGCGAAGTGGTATTAATCGAATCTGTCCAACTTCAGAAAGTCTAATGTTTGGCAAATCAATTGCATCATGGAGTGGTGTCAACATTAGATATTTAGCGTGCTCGGGTACATGCAGATTTCCAACAAGCACCGAAGGCTGTAGCATCGTTGAAGGTAATGTTTTCTGATAAAAAGCATTCACTCCTTCGAGCACACATCCCTGTTCATCCAAAAAAATAGGTAAAGGCCAATAATAATCAGATTGACGACCCAGTGGTGCAACAGATTGTAGCGATATGTCGCGATTATTTAATCCGAACTTGATCACCACGTAATTTAAGCCTGTACGATGGTTCACCATTGGCGCATCTGACCGAGGCCAAATAATGAGCTGCTGATCCCGCAAAACCTTTGCTGTATCAAGCGCTGAACCTGATAAACATTTCATATTAATCAAAGATATGATATCAACTGCAGGAACACGTTCGTATTGCGTGGACAAGCTCACCAATGGCTCTGAACTGACTTCTGTTTTCTCTGGGACATGATCTTCTTTATTAACTCCGCCAGGTACTCGCTCAATGACTTGAGTTCCTCCCATACCATCTGGCATAGCATAGAATGTTTTTTTACCCGCTAAATTAAACTTACGCTTCTCGAGATACTCACTATCAACATATTGCTGGCCATCCATCATCAATATTGGATCAGCAGAAGACTGATCCGATATGGATGCAGGTGATGAATTTGGGCTATCAGAATCAGCAGCCTTTTTCTGAATTGAGCGCATGTGACCATCTTGATCAATCACCGTATAAAACTTTGAGGAATCATCGGCACAAGCAGTCCGCGACAAAACCCCAGAAGACACACACACTCCTGCCATCAACACACAAAGCGCACGACTCAAAATAGTCATATCACTACCAACGAGTACGATAAGCAATACCCAGAATCCAAATACTCGCTTGAGTCTTTACATCTAAGCCCGCATAAGGATTCAAGATGATGTTATCGATCCCAGTATAGTTAGATAACTTACTTGTATTTGCAGGAATACTATCTCGGCTACGTATAAATGCTGCCGTGAGGTCAATATCGGTATCTTTATCAAAGCGATAACCTATACCAGCACCAAAAAGCTGTGCACCATTCACAGGAACCAATGTACTACGTTCGTTCTGCGGAATCGCACTCGTTCTCGGCTCATAACCCAAACGTAATTTCAAACGATCCGTCATGCTGTATTCAAGCCCAAATCCAAAGTTCCATGGACTCTGAAAGTTCAAAGGAATACTGATCGAATTTGCTGTCACTTGAGGTGCAATAAGCTTTGCAATTTGCAACACGCCTAGAGTTCGATCAAACTGGATCGGTAAACTCTGCCAAGCTGCATAATCAGTCCAACCCACGTCAACATTCAACTGAATGTCTGGAAATATTTTATATTTTATCCCAGCTTGAAAGTGCGCAGGATATTCCTGCTTCATCGACGCAAGACCTTCGGTATGCGTTGGAATTGACGCTGGGAAGCCCAATAATGCAGAAAGAATCTGACCTGTGACAGAGGTTTGTAATGCTGCAATAAGCTGAGGAGCACCAGGATCAACATCTAAACTAAAATGACCTTTTAAAGTCTCTTTTGCCGAACTTTGGTACACTATACCCAAAGCAAACTCATCTGATGGTTCCCACAAAATACCTAAGTTATAACTTGGGGACAGTGTTTGATCCATTGCAACTTGTAGAGTACCCACTTTTTTAAATGGTCCCACGGAACTAGTTGCATTACAAAGACCAAATAACAATAAGTCAGTAACAATACTACTATTTTGTTTAAACGGCGCACAGATATTTTCATCAACTAATCGCAACACCCCGATGAGCTGATTCGGCAATCTCAAATCTGTCTTTAATGCAACAGCAGCATATGACATCCCAATTGAAGCACCGACTGATAAGTTATCTGAAATTTTGTATGATGCTGATGGAGACAAATAGGTAATACGCTCAAGAGCAACCTGCTGCCCCATAAAATTCCCTGGATCTCCTTTTACTTGATTAAAACCCACGGCAAGTGGTGCATAAAATGCATCAGCATAAGTAATGTTGGAGTCAGGAGCTCGATATGCAATTGCTGCGAAGGGAACCGCTGCTGGTAGCCCTGCGGGTAAGTTCACAATCTTATTCAGAATGGGAACATAAAGCGAAACGCCGTTAACCTTACTTTTTGCAGTTTTAAAACTTGGACATAATCCACCATCATTATTCACTGGGTTTGCAGGCAAATTACAAACCACTGGATCATCAGAATACCCAAACACGTTGAAACCGGGTGGCGCACTAATCTCGCGATTAATATTAATACCGAGCATCAATCCTTGAACATCAGTCTGCAAACCCTGAATATGAGACAGACCCGCTGGGTTGAAATGAATCGCACTAATCCCTGGAGGATCTGCAGTCACAGCATTCCCCAAAGATAACGAACGAATATCTACCGAAAGATTCTGAGCTAGCTCTGCATGGGCAAACTGATTCACCATCGACAGACCAAGTAGTATAGGTGCTACTTTGATACTCAAAGTAAGCGCTCTCATACGCAGTTTCGAAGTGCTACGCTCATCTGTATCACGTCGTATAAGTGACAGGAAATTCATTGCTAACTCCTCACTTCACTTCGCGACCTAAACCCAAGAAATCGAGTGGGAGAGAAAGACCTAAAACAACATTAGGAGAATCTGGAGTCAATCCATAGCCTAACGAGACATTCACAATCGTTTTTGGTGACACCCGAATACCCAAAGAGGATGTCAGTGTCGCAGCGCTCGAACTACTTGGACGAGAAATTGTACCGTCACTAAACTGATATTCAGAGCCGAAAACAAAACTTTGTTGATAGGACACTGTGAGTGACACGTCATAATTCAATGAATACGCAAAACCAAAGCCCATTCCTACAGTATATCCAGGAATAAATGAGTTCAAAACACGATTACCATTCGCCTGATTGAGACCACTGACGCTCATACCATAGTTTGCAGACAGTGTGCCAAATAATACGATTGGATCAATAAACTTACGCGTACTTGCACCACCACCAAATGAATAATATCCCGAACCAGTCGCTAGATCAGTTAATGGATTAATCTTATAAGGACTATCGCCTGTCGGAGCCGTCAACGATCCAAACAAAGTCACAGGTAATGGCGTAGTTCCTAAAGGAAATGGTTCCCAACGTGCACCAAAGCTCAGATCACCCAAACCTGTAGCTTGAGTCGATGTAGGAGGATTGATCTTTGTGACCAACGGCAAGCCAGCCGTCAATGTCAGGTTATTAAATAGACCATATTGCAACGTAAAAGTATTCGTAAGCGCGTGCTGTGAATTATTTTGCACACGTAGACGAGTGATCGTTGAGCTATTTGAATCTAACGCCAGATCCAAAGCGGTATTCGCAAAATAACTATACCCAAGATCATAAATTACCGAATAAGAGCCCGCCTTGGATAAAGAGTATTGACGCTCTGAAGCAGTAAATGTCTCATCCAGACTCTTTGCGGCAGTCGCATCTGTTGATTTTTGTTTCAAAGCAGTACTAGCCGAACTGGCTGAAGACTCACTCGGAACCATGGACGCCGTAGGTTGTGTAACAGGGGCAGCAGGAGCATCAGACTTTGGAGTTGAAGTCGCTGTAGTATCTGATTTCACAGAAGCATCTGACGCCACTGTCGCTTGAGAAGTCGTTGCATCCCCATCAGCAGCATATGCACTAATACTACTTACGATTACCAGCATTCCAGCAGTCATTGCTGAAAGAGTAAAAGTTCTGGCTGGTATACTTTTTTGCATATTTTCTTCCATAGTAGCAATCTGCCCTAATTATCCATTTAATCGTAACCAACCTGATCAATACGATGATCAGGCGTAATAAAATTTATCTACCGCTGTAATACAAACGTAATGATGTATTAATCGCACGATTATATGTTGCCGATGTCGGATCACTGTCCACTACACGCTTCGTCGTTGCAGCAATATCTCGTTGTTGCTCACGCCCCAATTGAGGGTATTTCACATCAACCAATGCAAATGGATTAATAGTCGCATCATCAATAATGCGCATATCGCTATCTTTCAACGCAAGCAAATCATTCGTTGGCTGCCCTGCACTTGGCGTAATAATAAACATAATGTCATTATCCCAGACATCCTGAAAATGTTTCGCAGTAAAGCTAATATTACCCAACGCAGGATCTGCAACAAAGACATGCCCATTTTTGACCATTTTAAACACCACAAAATGCTTAAATCCAGCGTAAGCAATAGGCACAATTGCTGGCTTATCAAGGGTCTCTAAATCATGAAACGTTCCGCGAAATCCATTACTATTCAAACCAATTGCATTGACATACCGTTTCATATCTAGCAACGAAAAACTGCGGCGTTGGACAATACGGTCATACTCACCATATTTAAGCATCCCATCCATCACTTCTCGTTCGTTTTTATTTTGCGCCATATATCCATTAAGCAATGTCGTCAAGGCAGCCGAACCACAGCTATAGTCATACGCTTGATGCACAACTCCACGAAACTGGGTAGATGACAATGGTTTGACTATAACTGGGCGTTGATGCATCAGCGCTGAACTATTATTATTGATACGAGAGTCTGTTAATTCTGAATAATATACAGCACCGCCTTGGACTTCAGCAGTATCTAGATTTGTGGCTGCAAAATTATATATCAGCGCTGAACCAAGCGTGAGAAGTAGCAACATAATAAACTAATTCTTTTATATGCCAGCATGAATGCTGAACCGTCCCGTTAAAATCAAACCTTCACCAATAAATTACAAAAACATCATACGGCATCAGATTTGCGTCCATTTGTGCTCAAGATACCGTTTTTTTGTTATTAGTTCACGTTTTTTTTGTATCCTGTCTACATTTTTACATTATGTTACATACCACTCACACCAATCTTAAGATTTGAAACACTCACATTTGTTAAACCAAATGATCCCATTGACGCATTTTTTGAACCACCAAAAGTACCATCAGAAACACCCGATGTACCTACTGTGACGCTGTTGACTACCATACTCATTGGTGTATTTGTTTTACATGTCGTATCTGTCGATGCACAACCCAATTGAGCATCCTGCAAGATCAAACCACCCACACCAGTAGAACTTCCACCTAATGCCAACCCCATATCCTGAACAGCATCCACAACAGCACCTGTAAGATTTAAATTGGTCATCACTACAGAAGCCGTCAGATTAGAAGCAGCAACCGTGCCACCATTTGGACTCACTAAATTCAATCCCAAAGAGAGTGATGGAATATTAAAATTACTGAACTTCAATAACCCACCCTGTTGAGTATTACCCAACTGAATATTTAAGGATGTTGCAACACCCAAGGCAATATCTATACTACTCATAATCTTATAAGCATATCCTTGCGTACCACCTATGGCAGCATTTGCCGCAGTTGCCCCAGTAGCACCAACAGCGATAGGATTAGCAGCAGAATTGCGATTAGAAGCATCTATTGAAATATCGCCTGTTCGAATCAACAAATCTCCTGGCAAGCCTACATTGATATTCAAAAGAGGTTTAGTACCGCCAGTACCAGATGCCGCTTGACCGTTAGACGCATCCATGACAACCTGAATTGGCGAGCTTGCATAAATGCCCATCTGAACGCCAGTGGCATTCGCCGCATTGGCTTGAGAAGCATCACCAAAAATAAGTGCACCACCAGAAGTAAAACCCGCAAAGCCATTCTTATCATGCAGAAGCATGGCACCGATAACAAGACCATTTGTTTGCCCAGTCGCCAACACCGCACCTAATTTTGGTGGGGCAATTAAAACCGTAATTCCATCTTGACCTGTCGTAGTTGCCAATTGATTATCACTCATTTCATCCATTGGCCAAGCAAGCGCAGACAACAAGGTCGCGCCAACGAGCAACAAACTCGGCGCAACACGACGAACGCTTAAACACCTCATAGCGTCAACTCCCTTGACAAATGTGCAACCTATCGCCCAAACAGCAGCAAAAAATAATTACCACAAATTCAATCAGATAAATAATATTCAATACTTTGCAAAATTAAGGCAGCTCAACGCTGCCTTAATTTTCTACCACTTTTCACATTAACACGTCAGATTAGTGACCCATGATTGCGATATGAGTACCAGCTGCCTGAACGTTGATCAACTGAAGATCACCCAGAGTTGATGTTGTTGAACCCAAGGTTACGTTTTGCATCATGATGTCACTCGCTGGACCACCAGAAGTAACAATCAAGCCACCAACACCAGTTGCTGGACCACCGAATGCTTGTGACGCATCAGCAACTACGTCAACCGCAGCGCTCAATGTCAAGCTAGTACCACCAGTATCTTTAACTGTCAACATGCTAACACCCAAATCACCACCACCGAACTGACCAGCAGTTGGGTTATATGTGTTTGCATCATGGATGCTCAGGTTAGCAATTGACAAACCACCAGCGATCGAACCACCGAGTTTGATCATTGTTGTTTGTCCTGGGGTGATACCAGCTTGTTGTGTGTTACCCAATTGGATGTTCAAAGTAGAACCACCCAAAGCAATATCCATGCTGTTCAAGATTTTTACTGCATTACCAGTTGTACCACCTGTTGCAGCGTTAGCAGCAGTTGCACCTGATGCACCAGTTGCGATACCAGCACGTGCTGAACCATCAACAGAAATGTCACCAGTACGGATCAACAAGTCAGCTGGCAAGCTTACAGCAATATTCAAAATAGGCTTAGTACCACCAGTACCTGATGCAGCTTGACCATTAGAAGCATCAATAACTACTTTAATTGGTGTGCTACCATAGATACCCATTGCAGTACCAGCAGTGTTTGCTGTATTTGCTTGCTTTGCATCACCGATGATAATCGCACCACCACCTAGGTTGCCAGCAAAACCGTCTTTATCATGGAGAACTGCAGCACCGATTACGATACCGTTTGTACGAGTCAAAGTATCACCAGTAGTAGTTACGGCAGTTGCGAGTTTTGGTGGACCGATCAGGATAGTGATACCATCTTGACCAGTTGTATCGCTCAATGCTGAATCATCCATAGTTTGCATTGCATATGCACTACCGCATGATGCGATTGCAGAAACCAAAGCTAATTGTGTAAATAATTTCATTGCACACTCTCCCAGAGCATTAAAATAAAAAAGTTGACTATCTGCTTCAATCGCACGCGACCCAACGTTAATTTTTATATCCTTAACGATAGCGTCCTTGCATAGCGTTTTTCATAGCATGTCGAACAGGGCTCAAGTTACAATGAAGTGTGTGTTTGTCGCAAGTGTTTTTCGATCTTTTTGTAACTTGTCCGACAAGCGGTACATTTGCGACGTAAGCGGCATTAAAAATTAAATATTTCTATTTATCAGGATCTTAGATAATCACCATGACGACACTCGAGCCATTTTCAGAAACAAAAAAGTTGATTTCTGATAATATTGTCAGACATTACCAATCATCAATGTCAGCCAAAGCGTCGGATGTTATGCGTAATTTCGTACACAATTCAATTAATGGAGAACTGGATCACAATTTAATATGTGGGGTAGTCTATTTTTTGGGCAGCTCTCACACTCAAATTCCCTCACAAGAATCGATCAAAAACTCACATCACTCCACCTCTCATGAAGTAATCGGACTCCTTCCCAAAGTTCTTTTAGCTGCATACGCGACTTCAAGCGGCATCCATACTATTCGTTCAGAGCGCACCATCCAGGGACAATATATACAAACATCTAAAGATTCTGATGCCACTGATTATTTCACTGAATTAAAAAATATGTCGCCACCTATAGAGCACAAAACAGCTCAAGACGACAACCTACAATCCATTGAATTTAAAGGCGGTCTCGCAGGATTCATCGGTTACGATCTTGCCGCTTATCAGCAGCTTGACAGGCTCAATGATTGCCATACACATACTGAACGACTCATTGCAGCAATGGGTCATTATGATATTTATCTAAAAAAAGAAGCTGAAGGATGGGCGCTCTATGGTCCAGATAACTCAGACCTTACTCCAATTTATCAAAACATTATCAATATGCTGCAAATCATTGCAGGTGAACCATCCAAAGTAAACAATCATCACCTCACGTCTTCTGAGTCTGCATTTAAGCTATTCAAACCATTTACTCCTGTATGGTCGATTGATGAGTATGCTGATGCTTTTAAGCGGATACAGGAATATTTACGTGCAGGAGATTGTTATCAAGTCAATCTCACGCAGCCTTTCATTGCCAATGTCAAAGGTGACTTGCTTGCCATATTGGATGATCTCTTACAACTGACCCAAGCACCCTACTCTGGCTATATGCGTGTTGGAGAACACGAAATACTAAGCTGCTCCCCAGAATTATTTTTATCATTTTCAGGAACTGACTCTAACGGACAGAATCAGGTCATTACACGCCCTATAAAAGGAACAAGACCTCGCTCATTAGATGCAGAAACGGATGAAATAGAACGCAAAGCACTCAATGCGTCTGAAAAAGATCATAGTGAAAATCTCATGATCGTTGATTTATTGCGTCATGACCTAAGCCAACACGCAGTGATCGGTTCAGTGGAAGTTCCAGCATTATTTGAAATCGAAAGTTTCGCTCAGGTTCATCATCTTGTTAGCGAAGTCCGAGCGACATTGCGACAAGATGCGTCAGCACTGGATGTGCTCATAGATGCTTTGCCTGGTGGCTCTATTACAGGCGCACCCAAGAAACGTGCAATGGAAATTATCGCTGAACTTGAAGCCATGCCACGTGGTGCATATTGCGGTTCATTTGGTTATCTGAACCACGATGGTTCGGGGCAATTTAACATTCTGATTCGTACTTTACAGAAATACCAAGACAACTTGGTTGCATGGGCAGGTGGTGGAATTACGATTGCATCGAATGTCGATGCGGAGTATCAGGAATGTTTAGATAAGATTAGTGCAATTTTGAATTGTGTGAATGGATTTGGGCAAAAAAGTTAGAATCAAAGAGCCACTTTCGGAATCATTCGAAAGTGGCTTTTTACTAGCTTTTTATTGAACCAAAAAGCTACCGCGAGCATAGCTCTTGGCGTAAATTCGGCTGGAAGCAGTGCTTCCAGAAACCCCTTCGTGCCCTCGCGCTGCATCGCGAGGACGTTCGCAAGGCAAGCAGCAGTGCTGCTTGAAACCCCTTGCTCACTCCCATTCAATCGTTGCTGGTGGCTTACTCGACACGTCATAAACGACACGAGAAACTTCGGCGATTTCATTCATGATGCGATTACTGATCAGCTCAACCAAATCGTAAGGTAAATGTGCAAAACGTGCGGTCATGAAATCCACAGTTTCTACAGCGCGAAGTGCAATGACCCATGCATAACGACGTGCATCACCGACAACACCCACCGACTTAATTGGCTGGAATACTGCAAAGGCTTGAGCGGTTTTGTCATACCAACCACTTCTGCGCAACTCTTCCATAAAGATCGCATCAGCACGACGCAGAATGTCTGCGTATTCTTGTTTGATCTCACCCAAAATACGAACACCCAAGCCTGGACCTGGGAATGGATGGCGATAAATCATCGCGTGAGGTAAGCCGAGTGTTGTACCCAATTTACGGACTTCATCTTTAAATAAGTCGCGTAACGGTTCAACCAATTCAAAATGCAGATCATCAGGCAAACCACCAACATTATGATGTGATTTGATCACATGGGCTTTGCCTTGTTTACTTGCTGCGGATTCGATGACATCAGGATAAATCGTTCCTTGTGCCAAGAATTTCACGCCGTCGAGTTTACGTGCCTCGGAGGCAAAGACTTCAATAAATACACGACCAATGATTTTACGTTTTGCTTCTGGATCGGTAACGCCAGCAAGTTCAGACAAGAAACGATCCTGTGCATTCGCACGAATCACTTTCATACCGTGATCGCCTGCAAACATCTTCATCACATCGTCGCCTTCGTTTAAACGAAGTAAGCCATTATCCACAAACACACAGGTCAATTGATCTCCAATCGCACGATGCAACAATGCCGCTACGACGGATGAATCTACACCACCAGACAAACCTAACAGGACTTTTTCATCACCAATTTGTTCACGGAGCTGTTCAATACGCAAATCAATAATATGCTCTGGCGTCCACAAACCACGCGCACCGCAAATATCAATGACGAAGCGCTTGAGTAATGCTTCACCTTGATTAGTGTGGGTGACTTCTGGATGGAACTGCACACCAAAGAAACGACGTGATACATCGCTCATCGCCGCGATTGGACAAGTCGGGGTACTCGCACTGATGATAAATTGCGGTGGCAAAGTATTCACCTTATCACCATGACTCATCCAGACATGCAGTTTGCTTGGTTCGTCTTCAATGCCTGCAAATAAAGTGTCCGCAGACTCGATGGTGACATCTGCACGACCAAATTCATGCACTAGACCGTTTTCAACCGAACCACCCAGTTGTGCCGCCATGGTCTGCATGCCATAGCAAATTCCAAGAACAGGAATATCTAAGTTAAAAACAACTTCTGGCGCACGAGGACTTTCATCAGCAGTCACACTTTCTGGGCCTCCCGACAGGATAATACCCTTCGGGTTAAACGCACGAATATCCGCTTCATCCATGTCATACGCGTACATTTCACAGTAAACGCCAGCTTCACGCACACGTCGGGCAATCAGTTGGCTATATTGCGAACCGAAATCAAGAATAAGAATGCGATCTTCGCTAATTGTGGGCACAACAGATGAATTTACGGCTTGAGTCATGGGTCATTTATTCAGTGATATAAAAGATGGCGCATTTTAGCAGTTTTTTCGACTTGCGCGGCAGTCGATTTTTAACTACGTACGCTCTCATGAATAACAATAATTTAATTTGAACAGAATTGATCTAATGACGTAAGGTCGAACTGTGTTCGTCCGTTATTCACATCATGTATACAGGCGAACTGAGTTCACCCCTACAATATGATGGATTCTTTTTTACCATGACATTTATATTAGAGTAAAATGAATCATTCGTGATATTTTCATCGCGCGACATTCGTGCGCGTGATACTTCGTTATTTGACTATTGTTATTTACATGTTGCTATTTTGCATAGAGCCTAACCATGACTACTGCGACCGTTGCCCAACCATCACACTCAACCACCGCCAACACAATAAAAAAAATACCACATGTTCTCGTCATTTTAGACGGCTTCGGTCATCGTGATGAGGTCGCAGACAATGCAGTCTTGGCTGCAAATACGCCAAACTTGAATGCAATTAAAGCCAAACATCCACATGGACTCATTTCTGGCTCTGGTGAAGATGTCGGTTTACCTGATGGTCAGATGGGCAATTCAGAAGTGGGACACATGAGCTTAGGCTCTGGTCGTGTGCTATATCAAGACTTTACACGCATCACAAAAGACATTCGTGACGGGGTATTCTTCGAGCATCCTGTGCTGACATCGGCAGTAGATGCTGCATTAGCTAAGAATGCGGCCGTACACGTGATGGGGTTACTGTCCGATGGCGGTGTTCACTCCCATGAAGATCATTTGATCGCCATGTGTGAACTTGCATCGAAACGTGGTGCAACAGTCTATGTTCACGCGTTCTTGGATGGCCGCGACACCCCACCTCGCAGTGCTGCTGCATCACTCGCAAAAATGGAACAAGCACTCGCCGCACTCCCTACCCCAGCACGCATTGCATCACTCTGCGGACGCTACTACGCTATGGATCGTGATGAGCGTTGGGATCGTGTAGAACAGGCTTACCGCTTACTCACCGAAGGTGTTGCGACACGTCATGCAGACACCGCACAAGCTGGTTTAGATGCAGCTTATACCGCCGATGAAAATGATGAATTCGTCAAACCCACTGCAATTGGTGCACCAGTGCATATCCAAGATAATGACAGCATCGTCTTTATGAACTTCCGTGCTGACCGTGCACGCGAACTAACTCGCGCATTTGTCGAAGATGATTTTGTAGGTTTTACTCGAAAAGTACGACCACAACTTAGTACATTTGTCATGCTGACTCGCTACTCTGCCAAAATCAATGCACCTGTCGCCTACATGCCGCTCGAAACCCATAATTCACTTGGCGAATATTTATCAAGTCTGGGCAGAACACAACTCCGCATTAGCGAAACAGAAAAATACGCCCATGTGACTTTCTTCTTCAGTGGTGGTCGTGAAGAACCTTACACAGGTGAAAAGCGCATCCTGATCAAATCACCTGATGTCGCAACTTATGACTTAAAACCTGAAATGAGCGCATACGAAGTCACTGATGAACTCGTTGCTGCGATTGAATCTGGCGAATACGATGTACTCGTCGTGAATTTTGCAAATGGCGATATGGTCGGGCATACAGGCGTATTCAATGCCGCAGTCAAAGCGGTTGAGGCACTCGATCTATGCATTGGTCGTGTCTATGATGCCATCATTAAAACAAAAGGACACATGTTGATTACCGCAGATCATGGTAATGTCGAGCAAATGATGGACTATGACAGTGGTCAAGTGCACACCCAACATACCACCGAACACGTGCCTCTCATTTATGTGGGCGGGGAACATGTGACTGTGCGTACAGGTGGAATTTTGGCTGATATTGCACCCACTATTCTTTCATTAATGCATTTACCTATTCCAACTGAAATGACAGGACATTCGTTACTGGTTCCTACAACCAACTGAATATTCTAATATTTGAATTGAAAACAGAAAAATGAGTGTTGTATTAAGTGGATTCTGAATTTAATGATGTGGCTGTAACACAATATGCCACATTCCTTTTTATCTTCGTATGAGTGCTGCGCATGACTTTTTTCGTGATGACAGATTTAATGCAACCACAAAAACGGCGCTGGTCGTTGCTGCACTCATCCACCACTCACTCCAAAAAAGCATTCAAAACAGCCTCTATCCTGCTCGCAGCATTGCTTGGTTTCTCCACCGAACGCGGCTTTGCTGCAAGTAATATAGATAAGCCACCTTCCAATTCCAATACTCCAACCAACACCACTGATGCAGCGCCATTACCCATTGATGCAATGCGCCGTTTCGTCGATGTTTATGAAAAAGTCCGGATGAATTACGTCGAACCTGTCAGTGATGACGTTTTATTTGATAACGCATTACGAGGTTTACTCAGTAATCTAGATCCATACTCGGATTTCCTAGATGCTCAAACCTATGATGCCATCGTCGATTTCACTGATGGTGAGCTTGGACAAACTGGTCTTGTTGTACAACCTGTAACCACAGCATCTGATCAACCCCAAACCGACAAACTCACGCCCGTTGGCATGCAAAGTAACGCACAATGGCAAATTACCAGCGTTCCGAAAGGTTCTCCTGCTGCAAAAGCAGGTATTCAAGTCGGTGATCTTTTGCTAAAGATCGATGGGAAAAGTGTTAAATCTCTAAGCCAAAGCGACATTGAGCAGATGCTACGAGGACCGCGTAATAGTGTCGTCCGCTTATCAGTGATGCAAAGTGGGAAACACGCACGAGATGTCCGTGTTCTGCTGGCAATTCCAGAAGATAACGCCGTCAAAGCACTCATCCAACCCGATGGAATCGTCGCCCTACAAATCCGAGCATTCCAAACCCAAACAGGGACTCAAATCACAGATGCGTTAGACCCTATCTATAAGGAAGGAAAACTCAAAGGCATCGTGCTTGATCTTCGAGATAATCCTGGCGGACTCCTCACCTCTGCAATTGACGTAGCGAACTTTTTCTTAAATGAAGGCTTGATTGTTTATACACAAGGACGAGGCGAGCCAGAAAAATATTATCGCGTCCTCACGGCTGAGCGCTACCCGAATATCCCTGTGTCGATTTTGATCAATCACTATTCGGCATCAGCCGCAGAAGTCTTAACGGGTGCCTTACGCGACCATAACCGCGCCATCATTTATGGAGCGACCAGCTATGGAAAAGGCTCTGTACAGAAGATTTGGCCGATTGGACAAGGTCGAGCCGTCAAAATGACGGTTTCGCGGTACTACACTCCAAATGGGAGAATGATTGAGGGAACAGGGATTACACCTGATGTCGCGATTGCCGAAGCTGAAGTTAAACCTGTTAAAAGTAATGACTCAACCATTGATCCAAAAGACATTGCTCTGATGAAAGTCGCAACAACCATGCATCAACAATTAAAACTAGATCCTGTCAGCACAGAACTTCCGAATGGTCAAACGACCAAACCCATGACGACAACGACGAAATCAGTTGCTCCAGTGGCCAACATCAAAAATTCAATAGAGTCAAAAACCAAATCAACCACAACCGCAAAAGCTAAATTCAGTGAAAATACGGAATAATACTTTTAGTACTTATTCCGTAGAGCAACATAAAAAGTGAAGACTTGAATTACCTACTTTCCTTCACATTTCTCTTGCCACATGCCATACAACGCCTCAACAAAGTCGCTTGCGAATTTCTTGGCATCAAACACAGGACTATTTCTCACTTGCTCACGTAGAGCTGCTCTTAAGTCAGCTAGCTTCTGACGTTGCTGCGCATCAGCATTACCCCACGCTATCGCCTTCTGCACATACTCATCTTCACTATGCGCAACCCACTCCGACAGTCCAGCATTGACCATCAGCGCCTCACCTTGCCGACCCAGCATGCCCGCTTTTGCAAGCGTAAGTGTAGGTACACCCATCCACAGCGCTTGAGCAGTTGTTGTTCCACCCGGAAATGGGAAAGTATCGAGCAAAATATCAACCTCTGAATACGATGCTAAATATTGATCCATCTCCACACCTTCTAACAGCTCAACTCGCGTGACATCGATACCTGCCTGACTCATTCGCTCTGTCAATTGACTTTGGGTCTCAAAGTTTCCAAAACCTCGCGACTGAACTCGCAAACGAGCACTAGGACACGCATTTAAAATCGCGGCCCAACACCTCAAAACCTCATCATTCATTTTTACTAAGTTTTGATAGCAACCAAAGGTGATATATTGATTATTAATACATGGAGGTGCACTCACTTCTGGAGCTTGTGGTGGAATCGAAAAACAATATCGCAGAGATGGAAGTCGCCAGACTTTTTCAACAAACCAATCTTCTTCATGGACAGGCACTGTGACTGGATCAGCCAAGACATAATCCATACTCGACAGCCCTGTTGATCCCCAATACCCAATCCAGCTTACCTGTACAGGTGCAGGTTTCTTTGCAAAAGCAGGTAAACGACCACCTTTTGTATGTCCAGACAGATCAATCAAAATATCGATTTGGTCTTTATTTATTTGTTCAATAAAAACATCATCGCTCCACTCATCAACCCGCCGCCATAGATCAAAGCGATTGCGCAATTTCTGTGTAAAGTCAGTGTTTTTAGATTGATTAGCATAAGCAATTAGAGTCAATCGACTGCGCAATGAAGGATCAAGATGGAGTTGTTCAATCGTACTATCTAAGAAATAACCCACTGGATGATCAAACAAGTCCGCCGACACAAAACCGACTCGAAGTGGTGAATGGATTTTTAGCTTCTGATTTGCATTTCGATGCGTTTTGACACTCCCTACCGCGGTTCGAAAGCGCCGTAATAAATCATTATGCCGATTTACATCAAATGATTGGAGATAGTGGTGAATGAAAATCAAATTACTTAAAGTTTGGACATGTGAAGGGTCAAGCACAAGGACTTGTTCATAAGCATCCATCGCTTCATTGAGAAGCCCTTCCGCCTCCAGAACCCCAGCAATGCCGTATCTTGCTTTTGCATGTTTCGGAGCCAATTCACTGGCTTTGACATATACTGCTTTAGCTTGGGAAAAATCGTTATTTTTATAATAAGCCAAGCCTAAATTAATCTGAAATTCAATGTTTTCAGGCATTAGCTCTACAGCACGCAGAAAAGATTGAATCGCGTCCTGATAGCGACACAAATGCATCTGCGCAAGCCCGGCATTATAAATGAGAATCGCATCATTCGGTGTGTGCTTCTGCAACTCCATAAATACATGGAGCGCTTGATCAGGTCGACCCAACTCCAACAGACTCGCTGCCATCAGCTCTCTTGCCAGAAACCGCAATTTCTCATCATTCTGCGCACCAGAAATACAAGTCTGTGCAAACGTACAGGCTTGTTGCCACTGCTTTTCCGCATAAGCCTGCTTTGCTTTTAAATAAAATAACTGAGCAGGCATCGCATTCTTAGGATTTGACTGAAAATTCGGTGCTGATTGAACTGGGTTATGAGCCATATTTTTCGTTCCACATTCCATATAACGCATCAACAAAGTCACTAGCAAATTGCTTGGCTTCAAATACAGGGCTCTGTCGGACTTGTTCACGTAATGTCATTCTTAACTCCGCTAACTCCTGACGTTTCGGCACATCAGCATTTCCCCAAGCAATTGCTTTCTGTACGTATTCTTCTTCGCAACGAGCGATCCAATCAGACAATCCCGCATTCATCATAAGCGCCTCACCTTGCCGACCCAGCATACTCGGTAGCGCAAGTGTCAAGGTGGGTACACCCATCCAAAGAGCTTCCGCAGTCGTCGTTCCGCCAGGATAAGGGAATGTGTCCAATAGAATATCGACTTCAGCATAGGACGAAAGATAGTCTTTACGAGTCATTTTTCCGATCAAATCAACTCGCTGAATATCAATATTTGCCTTCACCAATCGTTCAACAAACAAATCCTTCAATCTAGCTCGGACAAAATCAATAGATTGAATACGTAAGCGGACATTAGGACATGCTTTTAGAACATCACTCCAACAGCGAAGTACACCATCATTCATTTTGCTTGAAACTTGATAGCATCCCATCACCATCTTTGTTTGCGTCAAAGACGGTAAAGGACTTACATCTGGAGCATCATTGGGAATAGAAAAACAATATCTCAAATGAGGCAACCGCCAAATCTTCTCAACAAACCAACGCTCCTCACCCTCAGGCACGCTCACTGAATCCGCAAGGACATAATCAATACTTGTTAATCCTGTCGATCCAAAATAGCCTAACCAACTGATTTGTAATGGTGCTGGTTTCTTTGCAAAAGCAGTTAAGCGGTGGTAGTCCGTATTCCCAGATAAATCAATCAATATATCAATCTGGTCTTTATAGATTTGTCCAACGAATTGATCATCATTCCAATCCTCAATGTCACGCCACACATCAAACTGGGCATGTAATCGGCGCTGATATTCATCTTGTGAAGATCTATTGCTATAAGCGACTAAGGTTAATTGACGAGATAATTCAGAGTTCGCATTAATCTGCGCCAAAGTACTCTCTAAAAAGAACCCCACAGGATGTTCGCGCAAATCTCCAGAAACAAAACCAACGATAAGTGGCGTATGCCGTTGTAATTGCGACGGCTTAGGTCGAGCAGCTAAAACCACACCGCCCTCTATCACACGCGCAAAACGTTGTGTCATCTCTTTGATCAGTTGTAAATCCAACGGATAGCGAGAATACTGCATGAAAATCACATTACCCTGCACTTTCAGATGATTAGGCTCATACTGCAGAACTTCTTCAAACACCTGTTGAGCCTCATCGACCAATCCTTCGTCCATGAGTAGTCTTCCTAAATTATGCTTAGGTTGCATAAATTGAGGATCAATACGAATTGCGTGGAGATAACAAGCTTTTGCCTGCTCATCTTCTCCATGTTTAGACAATGCTAGACCCAAATTAACATGCGCTATTGCGTAATTGGGCTGGAGATTCACGGCTTGTTGTAGATAGGAAATGGCTTCTTCATATCGATGCAACGACGTCAAACTGAGTCCGATATTGCTCAAGACAACCGAATCGTTAGGCTTTAACTGATTCAACTCAACCAGTGTAATCAAAGCTTGTTCTATCTGATGAGTCCTACTCAAACCTTCAGCCAGCAATTCTTTAGCCAATATGCGTAATTTCACATCCTGCCTTGCTGCAACGGCACACGCTTGGGCATGCACACAAACCTGCTGCCACTGATTGGCCACCTGCGCTTGTTTGGCTTGAGCATAATGAAAATGTGCCAACATGGGATTGGCTATACCTGCATTAAAATTCGGAGCAGATTGGACGGGTTTAACAGCCATAAATCGCATATCCTAAATCAGGAAATTTCATAGTTTTTTATGGAAATAACAGATTTTTGAATTAAAACCGATTCTCATAAATACACTAAAAAATCGCCTAAAGAAGCATGAAAATAAATCATTGAAAAATAATTTATCTCAATTAAATTTATAATATGAAAAGCGGAAAAATGAACCCTAAACAATTAGCGTTCATCACCACCTTTAGTGTCCAGATCCAAGTCATCAGCATCATCCGAATCCGTACCCAGTCCGAGTTTTTTCAGCCGATAGCGTAGAGATCGAAAAGACATCCCCAATTTCTTTGCCGCAGCGGTACGATTCCACAAACTAGCATCTAATGCCTGCTGAATAATATGGCGTTCGATTTCTTGCAAATACACCTCTAAACCTTGTGAAGGAAGGTTCTTCAAGGAAGGAACCGCATTCAGAGAAACGTTGGCCGATTGATTTAATGACGTACTTAACACGCTTTGAGTCGATGCAGATTCACCCAGTCGTGAAATCGGCTGGGAAGCATTATCGAATTGATGTGCATCGTTTAATTTCAGATGCTCCGGAAGAATAACGCCATCGTCACACAATGTCAGTGCGCGCTCGAGCGTATTCTGTAACTCCCGCACATTACCCGGGAATGCATAGCTCAGTAGTTGTTGCTGTGCTGTCTTGGAAAGTTTTGGTGGTGCAATGCCCCAATCATTACATAAGCGATTAAGGAAAGTATCTGCTAACAATAAAATATCATCGCCGCGCTCACGCAAAGGCGGAACCTGCACTTCGATCACATTGATGCGATAAAATAAATCTTGGCGAAAACCACCTGCATTCACTTGCGCTTGTAGATTTTTGTGCGTTGCACTGAGCAATCGGATATCAACAGGAACTTCTGTTTGCGTGCCAATCGGACGCACTTTTTTCTCTTGGATTGCGCGCAATAATTTGACTTGCATCGCAAGAGGCAGATCGGCTACTTCATCTAAAAATAGTGTGCCGCCATGCGCAGACTGAAAAAGACCAAGCTTATCTTCACTTGCGCCCGTGAAACTTCCTTTTTTATGACCAAAAAACTCACTTTCCATCAGCTCTGCTGGAATTGCGCCACAGTTGACGGGAATAAATGCACCACTGCTTCGCGGGCTGAGTAAGTGAATGAGACGCGCAACGACTTCTTTACCCGTACCAGATTCGCCACTGATATACACAGGAGCTTGTGATCGAGCAAGTTTGGTCAGCGTCGCACGCAAATTCTGCATGACAGGCGCTTTGCCAATCAAAAGATTTTCGCTGAGTTGAGCTTCCGCATTAGCCGCTGGTGAAGGTGCATTGACTTGCAGAGCGCGTTCAACCAATGTGCGCAGTCGTGCCAATTCAACAGGTTTACTGACAAAATCAAATGCACCTTTCTTCAGCGCATCAATGGCCACATCCATACTGCCATACGCCGTGATGACGGCAATCGGCATACTCGGATAATCACGCGTGACATCAGTAACCAGTGTCAAACCACTGCCATCAGGCAAGTTTAGATCGGTCAGACAAAAGTCAAAATCTTGGCGCTTCAACCAGCTCTGTGCTTCCTTGAGCGTTCCTGCGGTTTCGGCATCGATACCCATGCGGAGCAAAGTCATCCGCATTAGGGTTAAAAGATCTTCTTCATCATCAACGATGAGGGCTATCGGGCGTGTCACAAAAGAGTCCTTTCCAAAGAGTCAAATCACGCATTACCATCACAAAATCGATGTTTTGAATGCGGACATATTGGCAATAGAGCATGCTATTGCATTTTATTTTACGGATGCAATCAATTTTTAAATAAGTTTTCTTGACGCACCCATTCTCGCTGCGATAATGCTAGATTGCGTTATGTTTGAATAGTCCTTTTTTACGTTACGACAAAGAGTGCTGTTTCAATATATAACCCAATGAATGAAAATTTGTTCACCGCGACCATTTCACAATCATCACGCTTATTCACAAGGTACGACAACCGCATGATAGATGTTTCTACAACGGCTCCCACAGATCAAACCACCGCACAAGCCGCACATCTATCCGTGTTACTTGGTGAAACCATTGATGCACTGCTTGCAGATCGAGTCTCAGGCATCTATGTCGATGCGACTTTCGGACGCGGCGGGCATACGCGGGCATTACTCGCCAGATTAGATGCAAACAGTCGCGTACTGGCCTTCGATAAAGATCCTGATGCACAAGCCGAAGGTGCACGGTTGATGCAAACTGATCCACGACTAACCATGATTCATGCGAGCTTTTCTGACCTTAAACATCAGCTTCATCAATTGGGTTACACACATGTCGATGGCATTATGGTGGATTTAGGGGTTTCTTCTCCGCAACTCGATGTGGCTGAACGTGGTTTTAGTTTTATGAATAGCGGTCCGCTAGATATGCGCATGGACAACAGCAAAGGCATGACAGCTGCGGATTGGCTGGTGCAAATTGAAGAAAGCGACCTTGCAGATGTGTTGTATCAATTCGGTGAAGAACGCCATAGTCGACGCATTGCTCGTGCGATTAAAGCAGCAGGACGTATGAGCACTACAGCAGAACTGGCAGAAGTCGTCAAAACCGCACATCCTAAATGGGAAAAACATAAACACCCTGCCACACGTAGTTTTCAAGCCATTCGGATTGCAATTAATCGCGAACTCGATGATTTAGATTTATTCTTGCCGCAAGCAGTAGAATGTCTTGTTGCAGGGGGCAGGTTGGCAGTGATTAGCTTCCATTCACTGGAGGATCGTCGCGTCAAGCAATTTATCCAACATGAGTCCAATCCAAATGTCGAAAATTCTGGCTGGACACCCATGCCGCTCATTACAAAACCCAAAACTTTGAAAAAAATCGCACGTATCGCACCGAGCGATACTGAAGTGAATGCAAACCCACGCGCACGAAGCGCATGGCTACGCGTTGCCGAACGGACTCAAGAAGCCATACAATCATGATCAGCTCATCTCGCCCTATGTCGAACTCATCACCTACTACTATGCAAAAGAAACCAGCGACTAATACAACACCTTTTCGCATCGCATTATTTGATGCCCTCATTGTCTCTGTGCTTGTCGCAGGAATTATTGGTAGTGCGCTCAGTGTGGCTTTCCAAGTTCATGAGACACGCCAAAAATTTAAACTCTGGCAAAAATCCAAACAAGTTCGTGATCAACTCGATGTCGAATGGGGTCGACTGCTCATCGAGCAGCAAACCTTTGGGGCAACTACACAAATAGGTAGCCGTGCAGTGATTTACCTACACATGTACTCACCTCCTGCCAGCCAAACACTGACATTGACCTTACCAGATGCACACGGTCTATCAACCTCAGCAGCACCTGTAAATTCTAATTCAACACCTAGTCAAACAATCGCAGCTCCGCAAGGAGTTGCGCCATGAGTACCGTAATGAAACGTGCTGCAAAGCGACAAAGTCCTATCTCTCAGCGTTCTACCGTTGAACGTGATAGCTGGCGATATCGCGTGCTGTGGGGCATTATGCTCATTATTTTTGCCAGTCTACTGAGCAGAGCATTTTATTTACAGGTTCTGAACCATAAATTTCTGCAAGCCAAAGCAGATGCAATGGTATTGAGTGTTGACAGCATTCCTGCACATCGCGGTATGTTTCTTGATCGTAATGGAGTACCACTGGCGATCAGTACCCCTTTGACGACCTTGTGGTTAGACCCCAAAGAATACCTACAAACCAAAGCAGACATGCAAGATACGATGGAGAAACTTCGTAAAGATCCAAATAGTCGCGCATTAAAACTCAAAATGCCCAAAACTGATTTTGATCTGAATGCTTTGGCTCTGGCTGTTGGGATTGATCCAAATAAATTGAATGCACAAATCCAAAGTAAGCCGCATTCACGCTACCTACTTTTGCGCCGACAAATGCGACCAGAAGATGCTGATGTCGTCATGAGTCGCAAATTTCAATCCGTCTATAAACAAGTCGATTACCAACGTTTCTACCCTCAAGCACAGCCAAATGCGCAACTTCTCGGCCTCACGAATCGTGCAGGAAAAGGGATCGAAGGATTAGAAGCGCAATACAATGAAGTGCTCTCAGGGCGTGATGGCAAAATGCGCGTCATGCATGACAAACAAGGAAATCGCATTAAAGATGTCGATCTCATTCAATCTGAGCAACCTGGACAAGATGTCACGCTCAGCATTGACAGTCGTATTCAATACATCATGTACCGTGAACTCGCCGCAGGCGGAATCTTTGATAATGCACGCTCAACAACAGCTATCGCACTTGATGCCCAAACGGGTGAAGTCCTTGCGATGACCAGTTGGCCATCTTTCAATCCGAATGATCCGAATGATTTAGAAAACAAAGATGCGATGCGAAATCGTGGCGTCATTGACAGTTTTGAGCCAGGTTCAACGATGAAACCGCTCACGATCACTGCTGCATTAGAAACAGGGAAATTTCAACCCTACACGCAAATTGACACCAATCCCGGTTCACTCGTCGTCGGTGGACACACAATTCACGACGATCACAAAAATGGCGTGCTGGATCTCAAAGGCATTATTGTGAAATCCAGTAACGTGGGCGCGGCTAAAATTGCACTCGCATTACCACCAGA
Organism: Gammaproteobacteria bacterium; assembly: GCA_028868515.1. Lineage (GTDB taxonomy): Bacteria > Pseudomonadota > Gammaproteobacteria > Pseudomonadales > Moraxellaceae > Aquirhabdus. The sequence continues at coordinate 1,431 of JAGWUI010000031.1, read as the reverse complement.
AACCATGCCTCTATTCTACAAACGCTTGGGATTAGGACAAAAATCTACACTTGGTTTCCCAGGTGAGAGTCGCGGGATTATTCCACCACAAAAAGCATGGACACCCGTCCTCACTGCGACCATGGCTTATGGCTACGCGCTCAACGTGAGTTTGATCCAAATGGCACAGGCTTACCAAACCATTGCGGCTGGTGGTGTAGAACATCCTGTGACATTGATGAAGCTCAACGGACCTGCGCCAGGTAAGCGCATGTTTGATCAGAAAATTTCAGAAGAAGTCATCACAATGATGGAAGGGGTTGCCGCAATTGGTGGTACTGCGCCACAAGCTGCAATTCCTGGCTATCGTGTGGCAGGTAAAACAGGAACTGCACACAAACTACGCGATGATGGTAAAGGCTACTCTGCCAATGAATATCGCGGCTTATTTATCGGGATGGCGCCCGCAAGTCATCCGCGAATTGTCATCGCTGTCGTGGTTGAAAACCCTGTCGGTCAATACTTCGGGGGCTTAGTCGCTGCGCCGATTTTCCAAAAAATCATGTCTGAGTCTTTACGCCTCATGAATGTGCCAATGGACAAACCGCTCGAACCTTCTAAAACTGCACAAAAGAGATAAAAACCGCCATGACTCATCCGACTTCATCATCGCTCACAAACTCACTTCACCACGCCGTGAAGTTTTGTGATTTTTTTGAAGATCGGGTGACTATGGAAAATGAAAGTTCAGGTCAATTGAATCCGCATATTGCTAATATGCAAATCAATGCGTTAGCCATCGACAGTCGTCAAGTTAAAAGCGGAACTTTGTTTTTTGCACTCAAAGGGACTGTTCCAGCCGAGCAAGAAGCTGCTTTATTGACAAAAATGGCGGGGTACATCCAAAGCTCACTTAATCAAGGGGCATCACTGGTTTTATCCGAAGTACAGCCAGCCACATTAGGTTTTGGTGATCATCCGTGCATCCTCTATGTTGAAAATTTACGGCAAAAGATTGGTGGCATCACGCGACGGTTTAATCAATACCAAAGACCTTTGAACAAAGCAGCTCGCGTCGCTGCGGTTACTGGAACCAATGGCAAGACTACTGTCTCACGCCTACTCGCTGAACTTTGGTCGCATACGGGGCAACTGAGCGCAGTCTTGGGAACAACAGGTAATGGCATCTTGCCGCATCTGACGCCATCCACACACACCACACTTGATGCACTACATTTACAAAATAAGCTACACGAATACGCAGAACATGGCGCAACGCTTGCCAGTCTGGAAGCCAGTTCACATGGCTTAGAACAAGGACGCTTGGCAGGCACACCCGTCGAAGTTGCGATTTTTACCAATCTGACTCGCGATCACTTAGATTATCACGGCACGTTTGAGGCCTACGCTGAAGCAAAATCACGACTATTCAATCCTCAATATTTCCCAGAG
>JAGWUI010000010.1 GCA_028868515.1 Gammaproteobacteria bacterium | reverse complement strand
GCTCGATTTTCAAGTGACGCATGGTTATTACTTATATCAGAAGAAGTTTGCTTATTCTGCGGTGAATTCGGCAGTGAAGTTTCAAGATGCGATTTTTAGTTTGCCTGCTCAAATAAAAGACGATCCTGAGTTTGGTAAAGTTCCTGTCTACCATGATGATGTTTCTATCGTTGTTCCTTATAGTGGCAGTGGCAAGGTGATTGTACGCTGGCAGGGGTGTGCTGAAGCAGGTTTGTGCTACCCACCACAAGATCGTGAGTTTACCTTATCTGGAACGACCACAGCATCGTCGAATGCTATATCTGCGACAGCCAAACCATCTGAGTCTTCCACGACAAATACCAATAATAATTCAACATCGAAAACAGAATCGAAAGCTGATTCAGTGCCAATCGTGGATGGTCGTCCAGATATTCGTACCAATATTGAAAAGTCTGCGGGTGTGCAAAGTATTTTGTTGCCGTTGCCCCTGCCCAATTATCGATATGAGTATGGACTTCCTCTCACTGCCGATAAGAAAAAACAGAATGCAGATCAGACTACGGATGATGCGGACACGTCGATCAATATTGATGGGTCTGTGATCAGTTTAGGTTCAGTGGACACTCCTCCAAGTTTGAATGATTTTCAACCTGTGGTCTCTGCTACACCGATCTCTGATCCAGTTGTGCTGAAGAATCCAGATCCTTTTGGGCTAGGTCAACATCCACTGACTGCATTTGCTTTATTATTTCTGGCTGGGTTGGGATTGGCGTTTACACCATGTGTGTTACCTATGTTGCCGATTGTCGCAAATTTGGTTGCGCGTCAGCATCGCCGCTCTTTATCTCATGGTTTGTTGTTATCGGGAGCTTATGCTGTTGGCGTTGCGTCGTGTTATGCCGTATTAGGTGCGGTGATTGCAAAATTTGGACAGCAATTTAACTTGTTGGGTTGGTTGCAGAATCCAGTGATATTGATCGGATTTGCTTTGGTCTTCGTGTTGTTAGCATTCGCGAATTTCGATTTGTTTACGCTTCGTTTGCCGCAGGGTTTACAGTCTCGAATTGATGCGTTTGGGCAGCGTGAAGAGGGACGCGCTGCGTGGTTGAAACAAGGTAGTGTGGTTGGCAGTTGGTTCACTGGATTTGTTGCAGCATTGGTTGTTTCCCCTTGTGTTTCTGCGCCTTTGGCTGGGGTTTTATTATCGGTTTCTACAGTTGGAGATCCGTTGTTAGGTGCAATCGCGCTGTTTATGCTGGGTCTGGGACTAGGCGTGCCGCTGATGATTCTAGGTGCAACAGAAGGGCGATTCTTGCCACAAGCAGGTGAGTGGTTACATTGGGTACGCCAAGGATTTGGTTTATTGTTGCTTGGCGTGGCATTGGTGTTGATTAATCGTGCTTTTGATAATGCGTATGTGTTGCTGCTTTGGGCCGCTTTATCGATGGCTTGTGCAGTCTGGTTTTGGCGCTGGGTTGGTCGTGGCAGATTTTTGACTCAAGTCTGTGCGGTGATTATTGGAGCATGGGGTTTGGTGCAATTGGCTGGTGTTGCTGCAGGTCAGAGTGATCCTTGGCATCCTTTGGCGGGCTTGAAGCAACCTCATACAACCGCAATACAACCTGCGCCTGAAATTCATAGCATGGCAGAGCTGGATGTTTGGAAACAAGAGCATCCACAATTACTGGTAGATGTGACCGCAGATTGGTGTATTAGCTGCCGCATCATGGAACGAGAGCTGTTTAGCGGTCAAGATATTAAAGGTCTGTCAGGTTGGACACGAGTCAAGTTGGATGTGACGAATAGCGATGAAAACAGTAAAGCTGTTCTTAAAAAATTAAATTTATTTGGTCCACCTGCTTTGATTTTTTATAAACAAGGATCGGAAGTCGGGCGAGTGGTAGGCGAGACAGATGAAAAAGGTTTGGAGCAGGCGTTAGTAAATCTGAATTAGTGCTTTTTTGTGGTTATTTTTCTGATATCAAAGGAAATAAATGTTCTCGCATATCATGATAGGTGTTACTGATTTTGAACGTGCGATGGCTTTTTACAAACCTGTCATGGATGGGCTCGGTATTTCATTCCGCTTTGTTGATGACAGTCGTCCTTGGGCTGGTTGGCAATCCTCCCCTGAACCTCGACCTCTTTTTTTGATAGGCCGTCCTTATAATCAGCAACCACACCAATCTGGTAATGGTCAGATGGTTGCATTTTTGGCACGATCAAGGAGACATGTCGATCAAGTGTATGAGATCGCGTTAGCAAATGGTGGCTCATGTGCAGGTGAGCCACATCTCAGACCAGAGTATCATGAACACTACTATGGAGCATATTTCCGAGATCCTGATGGAAATAAATTATGCGTGGTTTACCATGATCCGGAGTAAATAAGAGTTTTAGCCTTGCAACATCCTTGCAGCCTTCTCAGCAAAATATGTCAAGATCCCATCCGCGCCTGCACGACGGAAGCCAACCAAGGATTCTAGGATAACGGCTTCTGATAACCAACCATTCTGAATTGCAGCCATGTGCATCGCGTATTCGCCGCTGACTTGATAGGCAAACGTGGGTACGCCAAACTGATCTTTGACTTCGCGGACTAAGTCGAGATAAGGTTGGCCTGGTTTGACCATGACCATATCTGCACCTTCTTGCAGATCGAGTGCGACTTCATGCAATGCCTCTAAGCGATTGCCAAAATCCATCTGATAATTTTTTTTATGCCCGCCTTTTAGGTTGGATGCGCTACCGACAGCATCACGGAAAGGACCATAGTAAGCAGATGCAAATTTTGCTGAATACGCCATGATGGCAGTATGAATAAAGCCGTGATTTTCTAGCGCATTGCGAATTGCACCAATACGTCCATCCATCATGTCACTCGGTGCAACAATATCGACACCTGCTGCTGCATGACTCAAAGTTTGTTTGACTAATGCTTCTACGGTTGCATCATTCATGACATAGCCGTCAGCATCGGTCAGACCATCCTGACCACTTAAGGTATAAGGATCAAGCGCACCATCACTGATCAGTACCATGTCTGGGAGTTCTTTTTTCAGTGTGCGGATTGTAGTTTGGACTAAACCATCATCGCGCCAAGCCGCTTCGGCACTTGCGCTTTTGTCTGCTTGTGGCGTGACTGGAAAGAGCGCGAGTTTGCTGACACCTAGACTGAGCAAGGTCTCTGCATGTTTCAGCAGTAGGTCAACAGAGAGTCGATCGACCCCTGGCATGCTGTGAATCGCTTCACGCTGATTCTGTCCCGGCAGTACAAAAACGGGCGCGATTAAGTGCTGAGGCAATAAAATAGATTCACACACCATCTCACGGACACGGTCATGTTTGCGTAGGCGGCGTAAACGAGTAGCAGGGAAAGCGGCGCGGTTAAACGTATGAGTCATGTTATTACACTGTTTTCACATTAATATAGCGCCATATATTAAACCTGATTTGCGCTCTTGAGGAAGATTGATTAATGACTGACATAGATAAGCAATCTGAAGCAAATCTTAAAGATTCTGATGTGCAGAAAGTAAACCCTGAAAATGGCACTGATCATGCAAATAAACATTGGACAGGGGCGATTAATCTTGCGCTCGCATCTACAGAAGATAATTTCTCTGAAATTGTGTTTAATCAGCTATGCAAGGTCTTTAATAAATCCCCTTTCTTTCATCACTGCGGGATGAAGATGCGTGTGGTGGATGGTGAGATCAAGGGCTTTGTGGATATGGATCCAAGTTTGATTGGTAATGTGGCTTTTCAGATTTTACATGGTGGGGTCGCGGCAACATTGCTCGATAGTATTGGTGGAATCGTTGCAATGGGCGAAATTTATTGTCATGGCAAAGGCGAATTGAAAGATCGTATTCGCCAAGTTGCACGCTTAGCAACGACAGATATGCGGGTGGATTATCTTTCCCCTGGACGTGGGACTCAGTTTATTGCGACCGCAGAAACGCTCAGAATGGGTCGAAAAGGCTGTACGATGCGTATGAATCTACATAATCAAGACCATAAATTGATTGCGACCGCGACAGCATCGTATGTCTATTGATCGGATTCAAACCTGTGATATTCAGGTGATACAAGAGATTGAATGTCGCGCAGGATGCGGCGCTTGTTGTATTGCACCGAGTATCAGTAGTCCGATTCCTGGCATGCCAAACGGTAAACCAGCGGGTGTACGCTGTATTCAGTTGAATGATTTGAATCAATGTTTGATTTTTGGTTTGCCGACACGTCCACGCGTGTGTGCTTCATTAAAACCGACGTTGGAAATGTGCGGACATGTTCATCAGGACGCATTTACTTATTTGCAAGATTTGGAATCGGCAACCAGTATGGCTTGATACTCATAAAAAAACCGCCTCATGATTGAGGCGGTTTTTTTACAGAACGATGCATTGCTCTAATCGAAATTAGAAGCGATATGTTCCACCAACTGTAACATTAAAGTCGTTGTTGCCTAGGTATTGACCTGCACTTACACCGCCCTGAACGCTGATGTTTGAAGCAACAAATTTACGTGCATTCACACCGATCGCGTAAGTGTTGTCAAGATGATCATAAGTGGTAAGGTCGTAAGTTGCACCGATGCTGAAAGTACGGTCGAGGTAGTAATCACCTTTTAGATGATAGCTGTCGTGATGGTCACCAAATTGTGCGCCGCCTTCAAGGTTCACAAAGTTGCTGTTCAATTGTGTTAAGTATTTCGCACGAATTGTTGGATCAGTTTCATTGTGTGAAGTGTTGAAGGTATCAGCTACGCCAACTGCAACTAACAAATTAGTGATTGGTAAATAACCAACTTCGAGAGTATATGCACCAGCATTTGATGCAACGCCTTCGATCTTAGGACGATTTAGACCTGCTGACGCGTAGAAATCACTGTTTGGTACATAGAATTCGCCAGCGATGTTGAAGTCATGAACACGCACATCTGGTGCGCCGCTGAGCGTTGAGTCGCTGTAGCCATAGCCAGCACTGACATTGCTTGCGCGATCAGAAAATGCACCTTCAGCTAATGGAACATTGTTGCCAGTTACATTCTTGAAATAGTATGTTGCGTTTACGCCAAGACCAGTGGTGTTGATGTCATCGCCGCTGGTGCTGACTTGACCGTAGCCAACATTACCATTTAATTCAACTTGATAAGCATAGGCTGCATTCAACGACAATGCAGAGATTACAGCGGTCAATACTAGCTTTTTCATCATTCTTCTCCAAAGTGACTGCAATTGGACAGCCTAGAAATACATTATTTGTTACAATTTCATCATATTGAAATAAAAGTGTGCATGTCAAATGGTATGACAGATTTATGACGATGAAACCCATTAAATTGTTTAATAAGCATTTAATAAAATTAAGAATAAATGTTTTGTTACAAGTTTGTTAATTTGCACTATTAGGGTGCAAAACCACTCCTTCTTTGTCGTTCTAAGGCTGGGTATAAGATAAATTTTGGTGCGGTTTGAAATATTTTGAAGGCTTGTTTTGGTGAGTTTTTTAGAGTGTGTCGAGGTTTAAAAAAAGGCGTTTTTTGATTAGCTATTCTTATCAAAGGTGATACTAATTTATAGTTCATTGAGCGGAGTTGAAATGTATGGTCAAAATGTACGGTATTTGATTCCGTCACTTCAACTCCGCAAAGTAGAGCTATGTAGGATAGCTATAATATTAAAGAACATTAAAAATAGCGTTGAGTTTAACGTGAGTCATAAGAGTGATTTTATGATCTCGCTCTTGCGACCGCCTTATGCCAGCGTTCCAAATATTCATCACGAGCGCTTTGTGACATAGAGGGTTCAAAACGGCGTTCTAATTGCCAGAGTCCTGCTAACTCATCCGTTGAACTAAATACACCAACCCCTAAACCTGCCATTAATGCCGCACCTAAAGCTGTCGTTTCTCGAACGACAGGACGTAAAACAGGAACGCCTAGCAGATCTGCTTGAAATTGCATGAGCATATCGTTGCCACTTGCGCCACCATCAACGCGCAATTCAGTGAGTGGGCCGCGAGCATCTTGCTGCATCGCTGCAAGGACATCTGCAACTTGGAATGCAATCGCTTCGAGCGCTGCACGTGCAATATGTGCGCGATTAGTACCGCGTGTCATACCCGTGAGCATGCCGCGTGCTTCACTATCCCAGTACGGTGCGCCGAGACCTGTGAACGCAGGAACCAGGATAACGCCATCGGTATCTGGAACTTGGCTCGCAAGCTGTTCGACATCGCTACTACTTTGCACGATTCCAAGTCCATCGCGCAGCCATTGCACAATAGCACCCGCCATAAAGACGCTGCCTTCAAGTGCGAAATTAGTGACTTTATTTGGTGTTTGCCATGCGAGGGTGGAGAGGAGTTGATAGTCGCTGACTTGGACTTGCGCCCCTGTATTCATCAGCATAAAACAACCTGTGCCATAGGTGTTTTTTGCCATACCTTGAGTAAAGCAACCTTGTCCGAAGAGCGCGGCTTGTTGATCGCCAAGTGCGGCAGTCAGAGGGATTTTTCGTCCGAGTAATCCGTCAGCAGTTTCGCCAATGAGCCCGCCTGATGGCACGATTTCAGGCAGAATTGCTTTTGGAATGTTAAATAAACTGAGTAATTCATCATCCCAAGTTTGAGTGTTAATGTTCATTAATAACGTACGTGAAGCATTACTCATGTCAATAACATGGCGTGCACCATGCGTTAGATTCCACAACAACCATGAATCGACCGTTCCAAATGCCAATTCACCGCGCTCTGCTTCACTGCGTGCGTTAGGAATGTGATTCAGCAGCCATGATAGCTTACCTGCGCTGAAGTAAGGATCGAGACGAAGACCTGTTTTTTGTTTGACTAGTGGTTCATGACCCCATGCACGGAGTTGTTCACACCAATCGGCTGTCCGTCGATCTTGCCAAACAATTGCAGGGGCAATCGGTTGCCCAGTTTTTCGATTCCAGACGATAGTTGTTTCGCGTTGATTGGTTAGTCCGATTGCCGCTATGTCTTGTGCGAGTAGATTCGCTTTGGCAATCGCTTGTTGGGCAACTCCGATTTGAGTTTGCCAGAGTTCGAGGGCGTCTTGTTCGACCCAACCTGCATGTGGTGTTGCGAGTGTGATTTCGCGTTGCGCGGAAGCGATGATATTGCCATGTTCATTAAAAATAATTGCTCGGCTCGATGTGGTGCCTTGATCGAGTGCAAGTAAATAGGTCATTGATATTGTCCTTGGAGTTTTTGTTCGAACATAAACCCTCTCCAGTCCGTCTTTTTATCAAGAAGGAGTGTTTTTTACACCGTAAAAAACAAAAAACTCCTCCTTTGGGGCTTGAGAGGAGTATCTGGAAGTGATTTTGCTTTTTTGAATCAGCATTTACGCGACAGCCTAACAAAAATATTGATTTTCTGCTATGCTTATTGCATTGGGGATGTTCTGGCTTCGACGCTGGTTGTGAAACTCTTCGATGCATGTCGAGAGCGCATTTTCTCTCGTAAATCAAATTTGCATTTAAATAGTCGCAAACGACGAAACCTACGCTCTCGCAGCCTAAGGGCTGAGAGTCGCCCGCTACCGAATGTCTGTGGTTGGTAGCCGCGACAGAAGCGCACGCACACAGAACCGCACACTGGGATGTCCCGTATCAGTGTGTCAAATCTAGGGAATCGCGGTAATACCCCTGTCTGTCGGGTCGATTATCGTTAAACTAAAAGACACGTACTAAACATGTAGATTCACGAGCGTAGTGCTGGCGGACGCGGGTTCAACTCCCGCCATCTCCACCAATTCCATGAAACCATATGACTCCATATGGATTGAAACACCTAGAAAACCCTGCATTTGCAGGGTTTTTATTGGATGAAGAGGTCATATACATTTATATAAACCTATATAGCATTACTTTTCTTGTATCCCTATGTGTATACCTTTGATGTTGACTGGCTTCATGAGATATACGCGGTCATGAAGCGTATCGATATTTAAAGATCCCTTCTATTATCCAAATAAAATTCGTCGTACACCTTTGATGCTAAATGGGTTGCCTGGATTGCTGGTTTCACGCAGGATGCCACTCATGCGTGTACGCAATTTTTCATTTCTATTTGCAAACCAAATCACGATGTCAGCCAACCATGGATAGGCATGAATGCGGTTGGCTTTTTCATAGAGTTCATATTTGGGTTTTAATGCAAGCAGGCCAGCTTCATAGCGAGTACGTATTTCGGCTTCATCTTCATCAGTACGAGCATTGATAATTGCATCTGCTGCGAGCAGTGCAGTTTCCATGGCTTTGCCGATGCCTTCACCTGTACATGAGTAAGTTGCCCCCGCAGCTTCGCCGATTACCATGAGCCCTGCGCGACTCCAGCGAGCGCCTTGCAATGTACAACGCATAGGAGCGCCTTTGATGTCACTGATGAGTTCACCTTCTTGTAGTAAAGCTTTGGCTTGCGGATATTCAGCTATAAAAGCATCGAAAATTTGGCGTAAGTTTGCATCAGTTTTCCGTTTCCCTTTACCCTCATGCAAGGTGTAGCTATCAATAATGCAGACGCCAATATTAAATACACCATCGGGTTCTGGAAATATCCAACCATAGCCATGACGACAATGTACGCTACACACGAATTCCATTTCAGTGATACGTCCAACCATAGTTGGAGCATGAACGTATGCGCGGAGTGCTACGCCATTGGGCGTATGACGCTCGCACATGTTTGCAGTTTGCAAGGCTTTGGGTACTGCACCAGTCGCCAGTAATACCCAGTCGGCTTTGATTTCAATTTGATGTTCGCCTTGTCGTAAGACTGCGCCGATGACGCGTCCATTGTTATCTTCAAGCGCTCGTTCAAAACGGATTCCACCAAAAAATTGTGTACCCCCAGCTATAGCATGTCTGACTAGCATTTCATCGAGAATACGGCGTGGTAAGACTGCAAGCTCTCCTTTGATATCGACATGAGCATGTCGACCAACGCAGCGGACATAATCGACGTGTTGCGCTTGCGTCATGACTGCATCAAGTAAACCGAGTCTGGTGAGAGCTTTGTGTGCGTCAGGAATTAGACCATCACCGCAAATTTTATCGCGTCCAATTTGCTGCTGATCGATCATAACGACTTGCTTGCCTTGTTCCGCCAATATCCGTGCTGCTGCGCTGCCAGCTGGACCTGCTCCGATGATGAGAATTTGAGTCTGTGAAGGTAAAACGGTCATTGTATCGTCCATGATTTAAGCTGTTTGTGACGGTCGTAGATTTACTTTATGCAAGGTTATGGGAATCAAGATAACAAATTGTAAGTTAAATGAAAAATGACAGTATCGGTTGATGATGCATTTTGTTATAAAAGTGACTGCTTGTTCTATCGGAAGATGAGTTGGTTCGTAGTTATTCGATGAGAATACATGTTATTCTGCCAAACATTACTAAATAGGACGGAAATATTTATTTTTCGTAGCATATAAGGTCAAAGGATATGACATTACAACATTGCATTCGCCAACTCATGTTGGGGACTCTGGTTTTATCTATGGCTGGTTGTGGCGGTGGTGGATCTGGAACTAGCGTAGACTCAGGCACTACCAATAACCCCTCAGCAACAAACTCAGCGGGAAGCTCAACAGGTTCATCCACGACGACGTCAACAGGAAGTGCGACGGGTTCATCATCGGCAACTGCGTCAACTGGAAGTACAACAGGTTCATCATCCACGACGTCAACAGGAAACTCGACAGGTTCATCCACGACAACGTCGACAGGAAGTGCGGCGGGTTCATCATCGACAACAACATCAACTGGAAGTACAACGAGCTCTACAGGCAGTTCAACCGCTTCTACAGGAAGCACAACTACAGGAAGCACAACTACAGGAAGCACAACTACAGGAAGTTCAACGAGTTCTTCAACCACAACCACGCCAACTACAAGCGCTATTCCTTTGGATATGGTGTCTTTAGAAATGGCGCAAACTCACGTCTTGCCAGCTGCGGGTTTACGGTGGACTTTGACCAATGCCAGTGAGTCGTTTCATGTGATTGCGCAACGTGATGTGCTTGCATTAATTCAATTACCGTATTCAGATGCAGTGCACCCTGTGGTTGAAGGATGGTTGGGGACAACATTGTTGGGTAGCTTACCTTTATCTGCTCCTAACGCCTTATTTGGGACTGAAGCGAACGGCCCTCTATATGCCAAAGATCGTTATAGTGCCGTCATTCCTGCGGCTTGGGTACAGCCGGGACTCACTCTGGATGTTCGTGCTGATAACTACACTGCGGGTGCCAAAAAGTCTCCTAATATCGGTGCCGATGTCGACATGACTTTACGAGTGTTGCCATTTAGTTTGTTTGGCGCGAGTTATCCATCCTCATCGCTGACGATTCCACAGGCTGCCATAGATGAAATGTGGGCTAAATGGCCTGTGTCAACATTACACACAGCGACGCATGACATCGGTCTGATTCAGTGGAGTTCAATGGTCATTGGACCGAGGGGTGGAGGCGCTGCGTATGTGGTCCATAATGCGGACGAGCAACACGAAGGTTATGCTGTGATGAGTAGCGTGCTCTCACTTCTGGGCGGATTACGTGCTGCGAATGGAGAGGGAAATGGTCCATTTCAATATTATGCTCCCTTATTGATGCGCAACTCTAAGGGTGTGGATCAGGGCCCTGGAGGTGGTTTGGGAGGGGGAAATGTTGGGACTGGTAACTCCTCGTTTACTGGGGTTTTTATTCATGAGCAGGGGCATGCGTTTGGACTTCCTCACCAAGGGGATGCATATACTCAAGGGAGGTATCCTTATCAGGGTGGTAGTCTAAGCGGTTCGGTATGGGGTTATGATAGTAAACGTAAACAGTTCTTGCCTACGTTTATGCCATCTACCGCAAGTAATTATAAAGGTTGCGCGACAACACGTGTCATCGATGCCAGTGGTCGCTGTGTTAAACAAGATCCAATGCAAGGAGGATCTGGAGATCAAGATCCATCATATCGTTTTGATACTTTCTCTGATTATAGTACTGCGATGATGCAACGTTACTTTGAAGGCACCACATCACTGGATAGCAAGGGTAATACTGTCTATAGCGGTGGCAAAATTTTCCCTGATACAAGTTTTGCGAGTGGCTATAAACGTTGGAATACGTTGACGAAGACATGGGTTGGAGTTGCAACAGGAACGACAAGTGGCGGGATTTTTGGATTGAATCAGGGGTTTGCGGTCACAACCAATATACCCGTCTATGCCATCGCCATTACCTATAGCAATGCAGGAACACCCGGTGTTTCGCAGATTTATCCACCTTTATTTTATACAGGAAACCTACTTCATTATATTGATCCGACTCAAGCGTCTGATCGCCTCAGCATTGTTCCTGATACGAGTCAGTATTATTGGTATTGCCGTAATGGTGGCTGTGATTATACGGTACGTGTTCGTTATACCAATGGAGTCGTCCGCCATGTCTTATTGCAAAACGGTTTCCGTCCATTTAATCAGGCTACAGGAACGCCTGCTGCGAGTACGACTGATCCGCTGAGTTCAGATAGTTTTCGTACTTGGGTAATTCAGGTACCAGCGGACTCAACGATTGCTGGTGTAGATCTGTTAGATACACCAATGGTGTGGAAGGGTATGCCAGCGTCACCGACAATATTGGCGACGCGTTAATCTGAATGAGTCTATTGAATGGTCAGATTCGGTGAATATCGCCGAATCTGATTACATGGATATAAGGTCGTATTGACTGCTGAGAGAGTAGAGCCATCATCGAATAAGAGATTGCATGACGATCTCTGATTTGGTACAAAATAAAGAAGAATGTGGATGACTCTAGAGGTGCGTAAAGTGGAGTTGCTCAAAGAGATCAGTGGACGAGTTTGGATGAGATTGCGGAGTTGGGCATCGATCATTTCGCAAAACGAACGTGATTTTTTAGATTTTATTTTGGCTGGTGTTGCAGCTTTAATTGTTTGTGCATTGATCTATTATTTTTCCTGAGTTTTTAGGTTATTCCTCTTTATCTAATCACAATGATTGCTTTTAATCCTGGATTGTTATCCTCCAATTTCAACTGACCACCGTGCAGTTTTGCAACTGCTTCAACCAGTGTTAAACCCAGACCAACGCCAGATGTATTTTCTGCTGCAGAGCCACGAAAAAAGCGTTCTGCGACTTTTGGCTTTTCTGCATCAGAAATTCCAGGACCTGTGTCTGCGATGATGATGTGTATTTTGTTATTTTCATGCATGACTTCAACAGAAATATGATCGTCGTGATGAACGTATTTCATTGCATTATCAATAAGATTGCCAATGGCTTGAGTGAGTAGAATTGGGTCACCGTTAACTAAAATCGGTTCGGTGGGTTTGAAGTATAGAGAGATTCCTTTTAGTTCTGTTGCAGGTAGATAGAAGTCAACCGCTTCCGCGACAACCTTGTTGATATCGATTTGGGTAAATCCTGAACGGCGCATGCCTGCATCGATGTCGGCAAGTCGTAGTAAGGCATTAAAGACCATAATGACTCGATCCACATCAGCAACCGCACCATCAATTTCAATAAAAGTGTCTTGGGGTGAAGGTTGTGTGAATGCTAATTCTTCGAGCCTTGTTCGCAGCTCTGTTAAAGGTGTGCGTAGATCGTGTGCAATCGCATTGGATACGTTGCGAATTCCATGCACAAGTTGTTCAATTTGTTCCAGTAAGTGATTAATCGTAATGGACAGCGTGTCCAGTTCGTCGCCTGTTGAGTAAGTAGGTAAGCGATGTTTAAGATCCCCTTTCATAATGGCAGAAACAGTATAGTCTACGCCTTGAATCCTTGATAACAGTGCTTTTCGTAGCAGGAGTCCACCGAGAATTCCGATGATGGATAGAATGATCCCAGCGCCTGCCAGAGCAAACCAGAAGCTATTTTCAAGAGGGACAAAGCGAGCACGGTCACGTCCGACGAGCAAGTTATAACCGTTGGGGAGGATAGTTCTGACAACGACGACTCGTGTTAAATGCCCACCCAATATGATGGGTATCGTGAAAATTCCTGTCTTATTAGAAATATGTGTGGGCCAAGCAGCAATATTTCCTGCAAGTAGGTGTTCATTGGCATCTGTAAGAATCAGGACATTATCTCCTGGAATCTTCATCTCGATGCGCGTTTTGATAAAGGCAATTAAACCTTCTGAGCCGCTTTGATTGTAAATACTGGTAAAGTGCTCAGTCTCTTCAATGAGTAAGCGAGTGCGGAAATCATCAATTGAGACGCGCCATGCATACCAGATTGGTGCAGCAAATAATATCAGTGTGGCGATACCGAGAATGACATATCCTGATGAAAGAAAGAATGCTGAAGGGCGTACTATTCTTCCTAAAATCGATCTATTCATTGGCCGTCAACATATATCCAGCATTACGAACAGTTCTCAGTAACGGTCGATCAAAGTCAGCATCGATGCGCTGTCTGAGTTTGCTGATGTGCACGTCGATGACGTTGGTTTGTGGATCGAAGTTATATTCCCAAACATTTTCAATGAGCATCGTTCGTGTGACCACTTGATTGGCGTGGCGCATTAGGTATTCAAGGAGTTTAAATTCACGAGGTTGTAGCGATAGTGATTGCTGGCCACGAGTGACTTTTCGCGTCAGTAAGTCCATGTGTAGGTCACCAACAGTCAAGCTGGTTTCTTTCGGGTTTTCTTGAGTTCTTCTGATGAGTGCGTCAAGACGTGCCAGTAATTCACCAAATGCAAAAGGCTTGGTTAAGTAGTCATCACCACCACTTTTAAGTCCATGAATACGTTCATCAACCGTGGCGAGCGCGCTTAGAATCAGAACGGGTGTGCGTATGCCTGCTGCTCGTAATGTCCCGATAATTGCTAAGCCATCGACTTGATTAGGCAACATGCGATCCATGATGATTACGTCGTAAACTTGGTTGGTGGCGAGCTGCAATCCATCTTGACCATTGTCTGCATGGTCTATTGTATGACCAGAATCATGTAATCCTTTGATAATAAATCGGGAAACTCGTTCGTTATCTTCGACTAGCAATACTTTCATGAAAACCTCAATTAATATAGGGCGTGTTAATGTTTGATCCCATCGGTGCATTCTAAGTCATGTTCATATTTTATGGGTAATCATGACACTTTGTTCTCTTGTTCTGAATTGAAAACGGTCTATCGTAGACGTTATAAGTATATTTGGGCAGATCCTTGATTGAATTTTTGTGTATGAAGTTTAGCGCTGAAATATGTAAATGAAGTCATTCGACCAATCCAAGATCACGTTTTTCTTTGACCGGCTCATCATGTGGAAGTTGCCAGAAAATCCATGCGGCTGCGGAAGTCATGAGACCCACGCAAATAAATGTTGAATGAAATGCTTGCAGCGCATGAGTCGTACTACCAATAAATTCGCTAAAACCTGCCAATATTGCTGCTGCGCTTGCCACACCTAAACTCATGGATAACATCATGATCATCGAGAGTAAGCTGTTGCCACTGCTGGCAAGTTTATCGTCGAGGTCTTTGAGTGATAGTGTATTCATACAAGTAAATTGTAGCGAGTTAAAAAATCCAAATAATCCCATCTGTAACACACGCAACCATGGTGGTTCGTTGGCGTCCATTAATGCAAAACTGGCAATACTCAATCCAACAAGCACTGTATTCACCACAAGGACTTGACGATAACCAAAATGACGCACCAAAGGTGTCGTAAATTGTTTGGATAGCATTGCAGCCAGTGCAACGGGAATCATCATCATGCCTGCTTCGGCAGGCGTGTGTCCTAAGCTGATTTGCAATAACAATGGAAGTAGAAAAGGCATACTGCCACTGCCAATGCGTGCAAATAGATTACCTAAAACACCAATTCGATAACTCGGTACACCGAACAGCGTCAGACTAAATAGCGCCTGATCACCTCGCCGCACTGTATGAAGCCAATACGCAGTCAGCGTTGCAAAAGCAAAGACCAAAAGTACCATAATGATTGCATGCGGCAGCCCCATTTCAGACAAGCCGTCGAGTGCAATCGATAAACCGACCATGCTGCTGGTCAAGAGTAAGTATCCAGTGGCATCAAATGAGATTTTTTCGGGGTTACGTAAGTCAGGCATATAACGTAATGTCGCCATTGCGCCAACGATGCCTATCGGCACATTGATCAGAAAAATCCAATGCCATGATGCTGCTTCAACCAACCAGCCGCCCAAAGTGGGACCAATCAGGGGGCCAACTAGACCTGGCACAGTGATGAAACTCATCGCAGGTAAAAACAAAGATCGAGGCAATGCGCGCAAGATCGCGAGTCGCCCGACGGGGAGTAGCATTGCACCGCCAATACCTTGTACGACACGCGAGATGACCAATAGATTCAGACTAGGGGAGCTTGCACATAACACTGAACCTAGTGTGAAAAATGTGACAGCCATAAAGAAAATTTTTCGTGTTCCAATTCGGTCGGCTAACCAGCCACTTGCAGGAATAACAATAGCCATCGTCAACATATAGGCGATAACAACGGACTGCATGCGCAGCGGACTTTCTCCTAGACTACGAGCCATCGCTGGAAGAGCCGTATTGACGATGGTGGAATCCAATGCTTGCATAAAGAAACCCATTGCGACCAACCAAAGCAACGGTTTGTAGTGAGGGTGAGCATCTGAATGAGGATTGCTGTGCATAGTGGTCGTAGTCGTGTTGTGTTTCTTTGATGTCCAAGCGTTCTAAAACACTGTGATTATGTCATTGTTCTGCAGATAAATTGTGAATGTGGTTCTATGAATTTAAGTGAATACGATAGCGGGAGCAACAAGAAATATCATAAGGAAACATGAATATTAATTAATCTAAAAAATAACTGGAAATGTAAAAATCAATAGTTGTATTTTGTGTTTATATGGTAAAATCGTAACAGATGTGATGATCTATATTTATTCAAAGTTCCATCATGTGCATGGAGAGTTTTATGTCCAGCGATAATAAGAACCAATTGGAACCAATAAAATCGGGTGTTACAGATTTGGATGACAATCAAAACTATAACTACATCGATATGACCAAGGCACTTATATTTAGTCTAACGGTAATTGCGCTAGGTCTGGTGGTTGTACTTGCCGAAATTTGGGTTTCATCTTCTACTCAGTGATCGTTTTTGTTGACCGTTGATGACTTGGTTTCATCGACGGGATGACAGTCTGTACAAAATGCTGGCATACTCAAGTGACTGATTCCAATTTTTGAGTTTCGATATTTGCGTTCGAATCTTGAATTTGGTTTTAAGTTATTTTTAATGAGAGGTCATCATGACGGATCATGATAACGAATCAAGCGAGCTAAAGCTTAGCGATCAGAATATTAATAATCAAAAAGTACTGACGCCTGAACAGGAGGCGTTGCAGCAACTGGCTATGCAATTGCATCGACCGCCACAAAGTCTGGCTGCTTTTTCTCATCTTTCTGTAGATCAATTGAACTGGCTTACGGCGCGTGTTGAGCTGATCTGTAAGCGTGAAGATGCGCGCTTGCGTGATGAGCTGAATCAGGCCATTCCAAAATTTTTGCAACCTTTGTTCCTTCGTCGTTTAAGGAATCCATCATGAGCCGATTAGCAAATCAGGCAGAGTTGATGAAACTCGCTGCTGCGATGGAAGTACCGATTGAACAAATTAAGTTTTTGGCGGAAGTTCCTCCTCAGGCATTGCGTCATTTCAGAATGGCGATGACGGATCGCGTCTTTGACCAGCAACAACTTTTATTTCGATGGTTTGCCGCATGGGTGCGCTGGATTCCGATTTGGGTTTCAGTCTTGATGGTGCGTTTTTGGTTGGGGTTGGTGCTGGCAACCCGAATTGCGAGTGCGCTTCCTGCATGGCGCGCTGCTTCAATTGCTCAGCATGTGCCGACTGAATTTATGGCAGATATTGCCAAAGGACTTGATCCGCGGATGACGCGTGAGTTGATTCGGTTATTGTCATCGACGCAAGTAGAAGCAATAGCCAGTGTTTTACTCCAGCGTCGTGACTTTATGACCATGGGGCGATTTGTTGGCTTGCTACCAGATCAGGTGATTCGTGATGTGGCGGCATCAATTGAAGACGAAGGTGATTTGCTTGAGATTATCTTTCATGTCGATTCACGGGCGAGGATTGATCATATTATTCATCTGTTGCCGTTTGAACGTATCCAACGTGCCATGATGATCGTGAGTGATCCAAGTCGGCGTTTGCTATGGCCTAAGCTGTTGTCTCTGGTGGTGAATGTCAGCGATACCATGAAGCGACAGTTGGGAGATCTTGCCGCAAGTCAGGGCGATGAAGTGCTTGAAGGGTTGATTCGAGCTGCCGAGGAGGATGGGTTGTGGGAGGATATTTTGCCTGTTGTGGCGTGTTTATCGCCTGAAGTACAGCGCCAAGTAGTGAATCATCCTTCTATACAAGATGCTGTGGTGATGCAGCATATTTTGGATGCTGCAAATCGTGGTGAGTTGTGGAAGGATATGTTGACGTTGGCTTCTCATATGGATGATGCAGGTCGAAATGTGGTGGCTCAGGCGATTACGGTTTTTCCCGATGAGGTGCTTGAGCATATTGCGTATGCGGCGTTGCTGCGTTCACAGTGGAGTGTTGCTTTGGATGTGGTTCGGCGGTTGCCTGTGGATTGGCATTTGCGTTGTGTGCAGATTCTTGAGAAGTATACCAATGTCTTAGATCCAGAAACGGCGGCACAGATTCATGGGGATCTTGTGTTTTATGGGATTATTGATAAGGTGAATCGGTCAGCGTGAGTGGGGTAATAACTTCATAGAGTTCAAAATATGACATGTCATCAGAGATTTATTTTAATAGCTCTAATTGCTTTCGTTTTGGCCATTTGCCTTATAAGAGATAGCATATTATTTAGTAAATATTGTACCCGGATAGCAAAGTTGGAAGGTAGGGAGGATGAGCGTCATTCATTAACAGCACCAGAAGGTGGAATGAATTGGTTTGAGATTGAACATACCGCAAAACTTTGGAGACGATATTATCGTAAGTTTGATGATCCGTTTCTTTTGGAAATAGGGAATACCTTATTTCGAAGAGGTTTCTTTAATTTGGTCTTAATGATTTTATTAATTCTAAATATTGTTTCGGTCAAAATAGTTGGTTGTTAATTTTTAACTAATTGATTGATATTTATTGAATAGTGGTAAATAGAAATTTAACTCAGCACTTTTCTTAATATTCTCAAAAAGCTGGCGCTAGCTCCACCCTTGTATCTACACTAGCTTGGAAGATTGTCTATTAATAAAAATATAGCAATTAAAAAATGGTTATATTATGATCAAAATATCCCTCGAGCGAGGGTGGTTCACAAAGAAAAATCATTAAGTTTTAAATAACACACATAGAAGAAAAATCAAAATTAGGAGGAGTGATGAAAACTATTTATAGAGTCTGCTTTTGCTGCATGTTGGTTGGATTGCTCACAGCGTGTGGCGGTGGTGACAGTAGTCAGAATGGTAATAGCGGAGGAGCTGCAAGCACGAATACTCAAGCAGGGACTTGGGGTAGTGTGACGTGGGACAATGCCGTTTGGCAATGATATTTTATAAAATTTTAAAGAACAAAAGGATAAATGATCATGAATAAGAAAATAATGATAGGCACGATTACTGGATGTTTATTTGGTGCAACGTTGGGATATTGTACGACAAGTGGATTGATTCCATACACTTTTTCCGCAGGTACCCCAATCGTTGCTGATCAGGTCAATACTAACTTTCAGTCTCTCGCAACAGCTATCAGTAATTTACAAACGACTGTGGGTAAGCTTAATGGAAGTGTAGCGCTTACTTCTACTGATTTGGTCGGTACTTATAGTATGAATTACCTTCAGAATGAACTTCATGGTCAAACGGGGTCTGGAGGTTACGCTGAAGTGGATAGCTATACTTCAGGAGGTACAGTAACATTGAATTCTGATGGAACTGGGACGATGACTGGTATCAATGAAACGGGAACTAATCTCACTATCTCTGGTGGAAATACCAGTATAGGTCAGGGTTCTGTACAGGGTACGGCAGCTGTGCATGCTAGTGCAGGTTCGAATACGTTCACTTGGAGTTATTCTGGAAATAATGTAGCTCTTACTATCGGTTCTCAGACCGTTAATTTTACAGTTGTTGCTGGTGGAAAACTTCTAATCAATTCATCCAACAATCCTACGGATAACACAACCAAATTGATTACTCTGGCAAAGACTTCGTAATCTGATCTGAAAAGTATAGTTTTTAGAAAAGGTAGTAAAATAGGGTGCACAGTGTGCATCCTATTTTCTTTAGCTACAACTTCCTTAACGCGGCAGCGTATCCCGTAACGGTGTCAATACCTCAAGTCCATATTGATAACCGCGTTCAATTAATTCATCTAACCTATGCCAGTCAAACATCCCGATATCCTGAATCGGCATACGCAAATAAACATCTGCATTAGAAATCGAGGTCAGTTGGATCGTGGTGTCACTGGCAAGTGTTGCGGTGCGCATGAGAATTTCAGATAGATTCGGTGCGCGCTTGGTGCCTTTCCAGTTGATAAGAGCCATTTGATCAGGTTCTTCCTCACCTGCACCCGGTGCGCCGATGTCACCATTCATACTGACATTGCTCGCGATAATAATACCGCGCTCGAGTGCATGCATCACGTCTGTCGGTAGATTGTTGACCACGCCACCATCACACAACAAATCCCCATGCCAAGCCACAGGCGGAACAACTCCCGGAACACTCATGCTGGTTCCCACCCAAGTTGCCAGTGTACCTCGATCATGAATCATCGGATTGCCTGTCGTCAGGTTCGTCGAAATGCAATAAAACGTCCGCCGCAACTCCTCAATACGCCGAGTGCCAAATACCGATCTTAGACGCGTATGAAAGCGTGCACCACGAATCAGAGAGACTTTTGGAACGGTATAGTCATTGAGATAATTCCGTGCAACAAAAGTCTCATGGGCTATATGACTCATTTCTACACTGTCAAACCCACACGCGACAAGTGCAGCCACAAATGCCCCCATACTGGTTCCACCAACAATATCAATCGGGATTTGCAATTGTTCTAACGCACGAATGAGTCCGATATGGGCAAATCCACGTGCACCACCACCGCCTAAAACTAATCCAACACCTTTGCCTGAGATTTGTCTGGCGAGTGCACTAATATCCGAATGCGCCCAAGGATGGACGAAATAATGCGCGCGCGCGCGAGTTTCTTCGCGCCAAGCTAAAGTGTGTGGTGATGGATCCCCTTCGGATCGTAATAAAACCAATTCGATCGGAACGATCAATCCATTGCTATGCAAAGCATCGAGTACAGGAACATTTTCAGGTAAACGCGTGGCTTCTGCCAAAATAAGAATACGATCTGCTTGATGCAGGCAGCGTAACGACCATGGAGCGCTGTCATTGTCTGCGGCGTACAGCACATAATTATGTCGTTCCTCAAGCGAGGCAAGCCATGCGCGTAATTGCAGGTCTTCGGGGCTTTTATCCAGTGGTGTCTGGGCAAAGTTTTTGCCAAAAATTGCATCGACATGTGCGGCGGTAATCAATCTGGTTGTCGGCCAGCCACGTAAATGCTCGACTAAGGCTTCTGCAAGTTGGATTGCAGAAACCCCTGACGATGCTGGAATGACGGCTAATGTGCCACCGACTTCCGTTTGCTTATTCTGTAGATTTTGGTTGTATGCATTGCGTCCACGATTGATGACTAATCGGGTTAAATCGAGTAGTGAAACCGCGTTGGTTTGTACAAAATCAAGGAAAGTTTGTGCCGTGAAAACGAGTAATAATGAGTCGCGAACCGCGTGTACGTTGGTGTTTCTTGGCTCGCCATTGATGACCGCCATTTCTCCGATGGGTTGATAGCGATTGACATAGCCTACGGTGCGATCATTCAGACTAACCCGTAAACGACCATACCAAACAATATAGACAAACAAGCACGGATCGCCTTTTTGATAGAGCATATCTCCTGTGCTGAGTTGGAGTGGTGTTGCAGATTGAGCCAGCTGTTGTAGTGCTTCAAAGGGTAATTTAGAAAAAATAGAGACCTTAGCAAGCGCAGTCGCGATGTGAATTGGATTATCCAGTGCGGTGACACTCATCGTCATGTTTGGTTGCTCCATTTGCACACTCTTCATTTTTATTAAGCGCGTGTGCATGCTTGTAGAGTGATCGGAGGCACTTTGAAAGTCAATATTGGATGATGACAGTTCGTCGTGAGTATGATGCTCGATACATGAAAATAATGATTTTAGATGGAGTTTTATGAGACAGTTTTTATATTCACTTCTCATATAAGTAAGTTATTTTTAATAGTTTTTTTAAAGAATCGAGAT
The DNA here is from genome assembly GCA_028868515.1 of Gammaproteobacteria bacterium. GTDB lineage: Bacteria > Pseudomonadota > Gammaproteobacteria > Pseudomonadales > Moraxellaceae > Aquirhabdus. Next base: position 80,119 of record JAGWUI010000010.1, on the reverse strand, counting down.
TCATCTGAGTGCTTCAATTGATCAAGATTCTTTTATGTCATTAAAGTAGTATGAACTAACCCAACTTCCCATTCTTAAAGTCTTCAAAAGCCTCTAAAATCTCCTCAAACGTATTCATAATAAACGGTCCACGACCAAAAAAAGGCTCGTTAATCGGTTCACCGCTGAGTACCAGAAAGCGACTATCTGCAAGTGTCTTTACTTCGATATCGGCGTTTTGGTTGCCCATCACTGCCATGCCAGCTGCGTCCATGTTTTCAGTGTCAAACTGGAGCTGACCAGACAGCAGATAAACGATTGCGGTATCTCCAGCTTCCGTTGGGAAAACGGTGCTTTGACCTGCTTTCATACGCACATCAAGGATATTGATGCGTGTATGGGTTTTGGCGGGTCCAGATTCTCCATCAAATTGCCCAGCGATAACACGGACCGATCCCATGTCATCAGGCAATTCAACGACAGGAATTTGCTCACTGGTTAGACTCTGATAATGCGGTGCACTTAACTTATCGCGAGCTGGAAGATTGACCCAGAGTTGGATCATTTCAAAATCACCGCCTTGCTTGCGAAACTCCTCACTGAAAAATTCTCGATGGGTAATGCCCGCAGCAGCCGTCATCCATTGCACGTCACCGCCCCGAATGATGCCTCCACCACCTTTTGAATCTTTGTGTTCAACTTCACCCTTGTACACAATAGTGACCGTTTCAAAACCACGATGCGGGTGTTCATCCACACCTTTTTTTGTTGATAGGGGAGCTAGATGTCCAGGCCCAATATGATCTAAAAGCAGAAATGGAGAAATGGTATTCCCCAGTTCATAATGCGAAAAAACCGACAACACAGGCGAAAAGTCACCCACAGCAAAGCGCGTGTCATTGCGATGGATAAAGGCAAGTGTCTTCATGCTATTCCTATGCTTTATATTTCCAGTCTAACCTTTCAACAACGGCTTCAAAAACTGCCCTGTGAATGATCCTTTGACTTTTACGACATCTTCAGGCGTCCCTTCAGCAACAATCTGACCGCCACCTGAACCGCCTTCAGGGCCTAAATCGACAATCCAGTCCGCCGTTTTCACCACATCGAGATTATGTTCAATCACGACAATCGTATTGCCCTTATCGCGCAGGTGATGGAGGATTTCGAGCAGCTTGGCAATATCATGGAAATGCAAACCAGTCGTTGGCTCATCCAGTATGTACAACGTTTGACCTGTATCGCGTTTTGCCAATTCTTTCGCTAGTTTCACGCGCTGCGCTTCACCACCAGATAATGTGGTTGCAGCTTGACCTAAGCGAATATACCCGAGACCAACCTGAATCAACGTTTCTAGCTTACGTGCGATCACAGGAATGGCAGAAAAGAATTCATGCGCATCTTCGACGGTCATGTCGAGGATATCGCTGATATTTTTGCCTTTATAAGACACTTCGAGCGTTTCGCGGTTATAGCGTTTGGTATGACAGACATCACACGGCACATACATATCAGGCAAGAAGTGCATTGCCACTTTCAGGACGCCATCGCCTTCACAGGCTTCACAGCGACCGCCTTTGACATTAAACGAGAAACGTCCGGGCGTATAACCACGCGCTTTAGCTTCTGGAGTCTGTGCAAGCAACTCACGAATTGGTGTAAACAGACCTGTATAGGTCGCTGGATTACTGCGCGGTGTGCGTCCAATCGGGCTTTGATCAATATCCACAACTTTATCAAGATATTGCAACCCATCCATCGACTCGTGTTTTTCCGCAGTCAGTGTCGTTGCGCCATTTAATTGTGTTGAGGCAAGTGGCAACAGTGTGCGGTTGATAAGTGTCGATTTTCCTGAACCTGAAACGCCCGTCACGCAGGTCATTAGACCAATCGGTAGTTTCAGCGTGACATTTTGCAGGTTATGTCCAACTGCGCCCGTAAGCGTGAGTTGTTTTTCAGGATTAGGTTGATGACGCTTTTTCGGTACTTCAATTTTCTTGCTTCCTGAGAGGTATTGACCTGTTAATGAGTCAGGTTGGGCAATAATATCTGCCATCGTGCCTTCGGCAATAATCTCTCCACCATGCACACCTGCACCTGGCCCAATATCAATCACATGATCCGCAGCCCGAATGGCATCTTCGTCGTGTTCAACGACGAGGACGGTATTCCCCAGATCACGGAGACGAACCAGTGTGCCGAGCAGACGTTCATTATCGCGTTGATGCAAACCAATCGACGGCTCATCCAGCACATACATGACGCCCATCAGTCCTGCGCCAATTTGCGAGGCGAGGCGAATCCGCTGGGCTTCACCACCAGACAAGGTATCCGCAGAACGCGCCAATGTTAAATAATTCAAACCCACGCTAACTAGGAATTGTAAGCGCTCGCGAATTTCTTTAAAAATCTTGTCGGCGATTTCGCCTTTCGCGCCTGAAAGCTGTAAGTCTTGATAATACTGAGCTGCTGCGCCAATCGACTTTTGTACGATTTCAGGCAGTGCAACATCAGCGACTTTGACATGGCGAGCGATTTCATTTAGGCGTGAACCATTGCACACATCACATGGCGCATTCGATAAATATTGTGCCAATTCGTCGCGAACCAGATTACTTTCGGTTTCTTTATAACGGCGCTCTAAATAAGGAAGTACACCTTCAAAAACCATCGTGCGTTTCTGGCTACGACCGCGCTCATCAGTGTAATGGAAATCAATTTTGTCGCGTCCTGAACCCTGCAAGATGATGCTTTGCTGCGCGTCATTCAGTGCTTGCCATGACGAATCCATATCTATCTGATAATGTTCGGCGACGGTGGTGAGCATTCTAAAATAATACGGACGCTGCTTATCCCAGCCACGAATTGCGCCTTGATTCAGAGATAATTCATGATTGTGAATGAGTTTCTCAGCCGTGAAATGACTGCGATGTCCCAAACCATCACACACCGTACACGCACCCACAGGATTGTTAAACGAGAATAAACGTGGTTCTAAATCGCCAACCGCACGATCACAGGTTGGGCAACTATGACGTGATGAAAAGGTCTGATCTGGATGCTTGTTACCATCTTCATTGCTATCCATCCAACTCAGTAATGCCAATCCATCGCCTAAACGTAAGGTGGTTTCAAAGGACTCCGCCAAACGGTTGCCTAAATCGTCACGCACTTTGAAGCGATCAATGACGACCTCAATGGTGTGTTTTTTCTTTTTGTCTAAATCAGTGACGTCATCCAGATCAACCAATACGCCATCGACACGCGCACGAACAAAACCCTGCGCACGTAGTTGTTCAAACAGCAGCGCATGTTCGCCTTTGCGATCACGGACGACAGGCGCCATCAGCATCAGCGCAGTGCCTTCTGGCAGGGCTTTGACGCTGTCAACCATTTGACTGACGGTTTGCGCGACCATCGGTAGGTCATGTTCAGGGCAATACGGCGTGCCAACACGCGCGTACAACAAGCGTAAATAATCGTAGATTTCAGTGATCGTACCGACCGTTGAGCGTGGATTATGGCTTGTTGATTTCTGTTCAATCGCAATCGCAGGCGACAGCCCTTCGATACTATCGACTTCAGGTTTATCCATTTGCGACAGGAACTGACGCGCATATGCCGAAAGACTTTCGACATAGCGGCGTTGACCTTCGGCATATAGTGTGTCGAATGCCAATGACGACTTCCCAGAACCCGAAAGCCCTGTAATCACGACAAATTTGTCGCGCGGAATGTCCAGAGAAATATTTTTTAGATTATGTGTGCGTGCGCCACGAATACGGATATAACTTTGACTCATTATTGATTACTCATCGCTTTACTTGTGGTGGCGGAACGCATGGGTTTGCTAAAAAGCAAATCCACCCTAACCCTCCTTTTTCTAAGGAGGGAATAAAAGCTCCTCCCTTTGCAAAGGGAGGTTGGGAGGGATTTTGCTTTTGACTTTAACACCAATTATAGATGAAGCAACCTTGTCATAAAACAAGGGCAATGTGAGGAATCATTACACAGAATCATCTTCTAAAAAGAGAGCTGATTGTAGGCATTCGATTCAGCGTATAATGCGCCATCTATTTTTCATGCTTTTATTTTGGATTTTGGGACTGTATGAATTCCTCTGAGTTACGTGCGACATTTGCGCTGGGTAGTATTTTTGCCTTGCGCATGTTGGGCTTGTTTATGATTGTGCCTGTCTTTGCAATTTATGGACGCGCGTATACAGGAGCAACGCCTGCGCTCATTGGATTAGCGATTGGTATTTATGGCTTATCGCAGGCGCTCTTACAAATTCCAGTCAGTGTTTTGGCGGATCGAACTGCACGAAAACCACTCATCGTCATTGGGTTATTGATTTTTGCAATTGGCGGTGCAGTTGCTGCAATGTCAACCTCGATTTGGGGTGTGATTTTAGGACGTGCTATTGCTGGGGGTGGTGCTGTATCGGCTGTTGTCATGGCATTGCTTGCTGATGTGACACGAGAAGAACATCGCGGAAAAGCAATGGCAGCCATGGGCATGAGCATTGCGTTATCTTTTATTGTAGCCTTTAGTTTAGGGCCGATATTGACTCATAAAGTCGGTTTATCAGGTCTATTTTGGTTAACTTCGATTGCTGGGGTATTGGCAATCGGGTTGTTACTGATTGTGCCAACCCCCATTCGTGCATTAACTCAGAATCCACTTGGCATTAAAAAACAATTACAGTCCATTTTAAATATTCCTGATTTAAACCGTCTGCATTTTTCGATTTTCAGTTTGCATTTATTAATGACTGCGGCTTTTGTATTAATTCCGAGTCAATTAGTCGAGTATGCCCATATTCCTGTCCATGCACATGGTTGGGTCTATTTACCATTATTATTAGCTGGTTTTATTCTTGCCATTCCTGCGATTATCGTCGCGGAAGCTAAACGCAGAATGCGCCGTATTTTTGTGAGTGGCGTGGTGTTGATTGCGCTGTCATTAATTGTACTCACGATATTTGACCAAAATCGAATCGGTTTACTCGTCGGTATAGGTTTATTTTTTATTGCCTTTAATACGCTTGAAGCTTTATTGCCTTCATGGCTGGCGAAGCGAGCACCAGTCGCTGCAAAAGCAACGGCAATGGGTGTCAATGCCTCCAGTCAGTTTCTGGGTGCGTTTTTCGGCGGAGTGTTAGGTGGGCAGTTATTAACCCATGTCAATTCTCAAGTGAGTTGGGCGGTTTTGGCGGGTGTCGCGATTGTTTGGTTGATCGTTGCTGCAAAGTTGATCTCGCCGCCATATTTATCAAGTCTAGCAGTCCGTTTGCCAGATCATTCTGATCAGCCACATACCGTGAATGATTGGGTGGTCAATTTATTAGATATTGATGGTGTTGAAGATGTTGTGGTTTTGCTTGAACAACGTGTCGCTTATTTGAAAATTGATAAAACAAAAATGGATGTGCCAACACGCGCACAATTATCAACACTTTTGGGACAATCTTTTCAAATTTAGAGAGTGCTTTTTGTAGATAACTGGTTTAAAGTCTTCGGACTTAAAATTAAGTTATCGAATGAGGAAAGTCGCTATGCGTGGTGTAAATAAAGTAATTCTAGTTGGTACTTTGGGTCGTGATCCTGAAACAAAATCATTTCCAAATGGTGGTTCAGTCACACAGTTTTCCATTGCGACCAGTGAAAGCTGGAAAGATAAAAATACTGGCGAACCACGAGAAGAAACAGAATGGCATCGTATCGTTCTGAATAACCGTTTGGGCGAAATTGCCCAGCAATACCTCAAGAAAGGCAGTAAAGTTTATATCGAAGGCAGCCTGCGCACCCGTAAGTGGACGGACAAAGAAGGTGTAGAACGTTATAGCACCGAAGTCCGTGGTGATTCCATGCAGATGCTTGATAGCAAAGGTCAAGGCGGCGGTCAAAGCCAAGGTGATTATGAGCCTTATCAAGCCAGCCAAGCGCCTGCACGTTCACAAGCGAGTAGCCCAGCGCCAGCACAAAGTAGTTATTCAGCAAATGATTTAGATGATGACCTACCGTTTTAAAAACCACCATATATACTTCTGTTAAGTATTATACATAACCCCATATCCCTAATAGGTTTATGGGGTTATTTTCATCTAGTTGCTGTTAGTTTTTGATTGTGTTAATTGGTATTATTTGCTACCATTTTACGCTGTTAATTTTATGGACATAGAGAATGTTAGCTACCAAGAAAACAAAGGTGCGCATTGCAACATTCTCTAATGGGGAGCGCTATCCGTTTCTTATAGATGATCAGGGTATCCCACTCTGGTATCCCACACTATTTACAACAGTTCGATTTCGTAATGTGAGCATGGCTTCAAATACCATTTTATCGGTCTTGTCGTCGATTCGTGTTTTGATGGCTTGGGCCCAGTTGAATGACGTTGACTTGGAGGCTCGTTTCCTCAATAAACGATTTCTTAGTCAGCAAGAAGTTGAATCGCTGTGTACTTACCTACAGACGAAAAGTTCAGACTTGGAATTACAAAAAAATAATGTTGTACGAGTAACCAGAAGATTAGAGGGATCACGAGCAACACTCCTTGCTGCTAATCCCCGTGTCAGTCACCCTACCCAATATATCCGCACTTCCTATGTTGCAAACTATCTGGAGTGGCTCGCAATACATCTTATTGAGCGTCAGTTTGAACAAGTCGATAGGGATGCCAAATTACTGATTGATCGAATGGTTGAAGGTATCCGCATGCGAAGACCACTAAAGTCAAGAAGCTCGGTATCTACTAAAAAGGGGCTTACAAAGGAACAGCGAGCAGGTCTTCTTGAATTGATTGACCAGCTTTCAGATAAAAATCCATTCACTGTCCGATTGCGCAGACGAAATCAGATTATTGTTCTTTTACTTTATCATTTGGGTTTACGCGGCGGCGAGTTGTTGGCACTTCGTATTTCTGATTTTGATTTTCAACGTCATGAGTTATTAGTGGCGAGACGGCCTGATAATCCGAATGATCCGCGTCCAAATCAGCCAGTTGTTAAGACCGTAGACAGACGACTCGCCTTGTCAACTTCTCTATCTGATTTGGTGGCAGATTACATCATGCAAGATCGGAATAAGATTAAAGGTGCTAAGAAACATGATTTTTTATTGATCACGCATCAGGCGGGTCCCTTCGAGGGGCAGCCCTTGTCGATTAAGGGGTTAGCTAAAGTTTTTACTGCGATTGGATCAGCAATGTCTAATCAGATTGATAGTCTGACACCGCATCTCTTGCGGCATACTGCAAATGATCTTTTTTCAGAGTTGATGGATCAAAAAAATACCCAAGGGTCTGAAGAGTATAGAATGGCAACCGAAGAAAAAATACGATCTTATCTAATGGGATGGAAAGAAGGTTCTGGGACGGCTGCAACATATACGAAAAGGTTTACGGAGAATAAAGCCATGGAAGTGTCATTGGAGATGCAAAATAAAATGTGGAAAGGCATAAATGTCTAAATCATTACTCGATATTTCACGGGGCACAAATCATCTGGAAGATTCTAAAGACTCAAACTTAGGGCTTTTTGATTCGGACCGCATGGTAACTTCAAATGAGGGCTATATTTTTGATCCCCAATCCAGAATATGGCGAATATCAAAAGATAATGTGATTTATTTGTCATGGCTTGATGAGTTTCTGCATCCAAACCTGCACGATAGTTATCTAAGTGTGCTTAAGTATTATGTAGTTACACTATCGGGAGGTCATGCCAATAATGTCAGTGATAGATTTAGAGAGTTTGCTAGATTTACTTACAGTAGCCAAGGTTTGATTACAGGGATTACTTCAATAGATATTATAAATTATCGCTCCACACTTAATCGAGAAAATGAATGGTATTTAGGTGCACTGCGAGGTTTTTTTAAGACATGGATTAAATTCAAAATTTCAGGAATTGAGGGTGAAATAGCAGATTTATTGAAGGGTTGGACTCTGCACGCAAATACAAAGGGACGAGCAGTACAAACTCTCTGTCCAGAGCAGGGGCCTCTTTCGGATCTTGAGTTTGAGTCTTTACATCAAGCATTGATTGATGCGTTTGAAACAGATGGCATAGATCTTCAGGATTTTGTATTGGCAGAACTCCTCATGGCGACTGGACGAAGACCCGCGCAAGTGGCCGATTTGAAAGTGAAAGATATCATTGAGGCCACATCTGAGGACGGTCTTAGAACTTTCGTTTTGAATGTTCCTCGAAGAAAGCAGCGAGGAAACCGTTGGCGAACTTCATTTAAAGCTTTTGCTTTAGCGCCTGAACTTGGAGTTGCATTAAAGGCAATGGTTGAAAAAAATCGCATAGAGTTCTTTGCTTGTGTCGGGACTAGTCTCCAAGACTGCGTTGATGAATTGCCGATATTCCCTAGATGGAACGTACTCAAGAACTTAATGGATACTAAGATAAGCCGAGAAGATATTCTTACAATTATGAAATCAGAGGAATTTCATCGGACTACAATCCAAATTAGTAAAAAGCTAGATAAAATCGTGACCTTACTGTCCGTTCATTCGGAAAGGACTGGAGAGGATTTACACGTCTTTCCTACTCGATTAAGACGGACTCTTGCAACGCGTGCTGCACGAGAAGGGTGCGGTGAGATGATTATTGCCGAGTTATTGGATCATACCGATACCCAGAATGTTCGTGTTTATACAGAAAATGTCCCAGAACACGTCAATGCGATCAATCAAGCCATGGCGAGGCAATTAGCTCCGCTAGCTCAAGCGTTTGCAGGGATGATTGTTGTACGCGAAAGTGATGCTGTTCGTGGTGATGATTTATCGAGTCGGGTGAGGTCGGGTCAGGGTAATGTAGGAACTTGCGGACAGCATGGGTTTTGCGGCGCTCTTGCTCCCGTGTCTTGTTATACCTGCCGTAATTTCCAGCCATGGTTGGATGCACCACATCAAGAGCTATTAGATAGTCTACTTCTTGAAAGGGAAAGGATTCGCGAGATAACCAATGACCTAGCTATAGCATCGACAAATGATCGTACGATTATGGCGGTTACTCAAGTTGTTCAGATATGCGAAGGACGTCGCGCACAGATGAACAAGGGGATTACACATGGCTGAGATTATCCAGTTTGTTCCTAAGAAAAGTGCTGAGGTTGCTGAGAATTTAAACGATTTCATTCAAAGGTGTAGGTTTGAATTAACCGTATTTGATGCCAACCTTGACTGGGACGCAAATAATTGGCCATCTGCTGGCGTTAGCTTTGGAAATTTAGAACATAAGTCACGTATTCTGGCCGTGGAAAACGTAATGAAGCCGCCTTTTATTGAGTTTGCTAAAGCGTATTTTCGATATCGGCAAGGTCATAACCCCACGACTGCAAAGGGGGAAATGACTGCACTTAAATGTTTAGAGCGCGCATTGGAGTCTTCTCATGGTCGTGCCGATATTCTTGATCTAAATATGGCTGTACTTGATGAGGCTGCTACCCTTGCGCGAGAGCGATATGCGGCAGGCAGTGCTTATCATGCAGGTCGTGAATTAGCTGAATTGGCCTTGTTTGTTTCTGAAAAGAGGTTGACACATAGTTGGTTGGATTGGAAAAATCCTAATCAGCGTCCAACAGATACAATTCGGACTGGAAAAAAAGCAAAAGAAATCAGAGAAAAGAAGCTACCCAACGAGGAAGCTTTAGATAATCTTGCAGAGATATTTGCATATAACCCAACCAAACCAAGAGATATTTTCACTTCGTCTGTATGCGCAATGCTTCTGTGTGCACCATCGCGTGTTTCTGAGGTTCTGAGTCTCCCCTTTGATTGTGAAGTCTGGGAAACTCAACGCAATGGTAAGAAAGTTTATGGTTGGAGATTCCAGCCGGGGAAAGGTGGTAGCCCCATGATTAAATGGATTCCTGAAAGTATGGAGTCGATTGCTCAGGAGGCTATTAAGCGTGTCAAATTATTGACCAATGAGGCACGGGCAATTGCAAAATGGCATGAAGCAAATCCAGAGCTATTTTATCGCCATAAAAATTGTCCAGATGTGTCTGAAGATCAACCGTTATCAGTTGTTGATGCATCACTTGCACTGGGCATTACAGTGTCAACTGAAAGACAATGTCGGAGAGAATTGCGTCGATTTAAGCTATCTGATCAGGAGGGTGGAAATACATTAAGCTCTTTGAATAAGTGGGTTAGGAATGATTTGCCGAAAGATTTTCCGTGGTTCGATAAAGCACGCGGTCTACGGTATTCCGATGCACTTTTTTGTCTTCAGGCTAAACAACTTCGGCCAGATATGCCTGCCAGTCCTGTGATGGTATGGCAACCGACAAACAATACAGTCAACGATGATCTTGAAACTTTCCAAGATGGCGAGTACGCCCGACCTAGTTTATTTGATCGGTTTAATAACAATACTGAAAGCGCCAATGCTCTCAAAATGACTTCTCACCAGTTTCGCCATTTGCTTAATACAATGGGTCAGCGAGGCGGCCTAAGTCAGTCAGCAATAGCAAGGTGGTCTGGTCGTGCCGATATGAAGCAGAACCGTACATACGATCATATGACTGAGTATGAGTTAGTAGATATGCTGCGAACACACGATCCTGCATTATCACTTGATCGTTCTCTTGAAGAGGTGGCGAACCAGATTGCTGCAAAACTGCCAATGACTAGGCAAGAGTTTAATGCGCTTACGATTCCAACTGCCCATGTGACTGAATACGGTTTTTGCGTGCATGATTTTACGATGTCTCCGTGTCAGCGATTTAGGGATTGTTTGAATTGTACAGAACAGGTCTGTGTGAAGGGTGATCGAAGAATAACTCGCCTCAAAGATCGTTACGCCGATGTTCAGCGGTTGACATCTCAGGCGGAAGCGGAAATTAGCAAAGGCACGGCAGGAGCTGATCGTTGGTATCAAATCCACCATTTAACGGAAATGCGACTTAAGGATTTGATTGCAATTCTTGAAAACCCTGAAATACAAGATGGCGCGATTGTTAAACTGCGTAACGCCAATGAGTTTAGTCCACTGCGTCGAGCGGTAGAAGCGAAGCTGGGAGCTACAAAGGTGGAGTCGACTGATCGCTCTATGCTCGAAGATATGCGTAATTTATTGGGAGGGGGTCTTGGCTAAACATTTGACAGATCGAGATATTGAACACATCGTTAAGTTGCTTGATGGCTGGCAAGACAAATTAACTTGGGATGTGCTATGCGAAGCATGTGCGCCTGTTATAGGAACACATCCTGTTCGTCAAACTCTCATGAAGATTACTAGAGTTAAAGATGCGTTTGATGCGTGTAAGAAGCGGCTTAGCGGCGAAATGGCAGAGATAGCGCCACTACCCTCCATGAAGATTGCAATTGAGCGTATTTCGAGGCTAGAGCGCGAAAATGAGCGTTTAAAACGTGAGAACAACAAACTCTTAGAGCAATTTGCTGTTTGGCAATATAACGCCCATAACAAACGTCTCAACAATCATGATCTGAATAAGGCTTTACCAACAATTGATCGCGGTCAAACGGCTGATTTTGATTGACTTTCCCTATGTTAGTTTTACTTAAATACGTTGGACCTAGATTCGCCAGTGTCCGAAATATAGTTTGGGTTAACAGAGATTCAGGTTGTTTTAAATTTATTATCCGAAATTCGGATTAAACTAGTACGCATTTCACTACGATAAGAGTTGATATGGAAGTCAAAGCCTACTTTGCAAATATTCATAAAGTTATTATTAAACAATTAGAAACCGCAGATTCTCGGATTGTTGCTGCTGTCGCATGGTTTACAGACAGCGATATTTTTGATGTATTGTGCAAAAAGGCTCAACAGGGCGTTCAAGTATCTATTGTTTTAATTGAAGATGAAATTAATCAAGGTGTTGGTCGGCTTAATTTTAATCGGTTAAAAAACTTAGGTGGAAGTGTCACTTTTGTGCCAGCGAGTGGTTATGACACACCAACAATGCATCATAAATTCTGTGTAATAGATAATAAAACGGTGATTACGGGGTCTTATAACTGGAGTAAAAAAGCTCGCAGTAATGACGAAAATATCACGATTCTGTATGATTCTGAAAAATTCGCTTTGCAATATCTTGACGTTTTTCAGGAACTAACTGCCAGAGTTGATGGGGATATACCATCAAGCTCTATCAATACCGATTCGATCAAACGCAGATTAGAGATGATTCGTAACCTCATCTTATTAGATGAGCATGAAGACATTAGCTTACAGATTAAAAAACTTTCTCCATTTTCAGAACAACTTAAACTTGGGTCAATTATTGATTCCTTAAATCAGGGACTGTATCAAAATGCACTTGAACAAATAAATCATTTTTTAAGCAAATTTACTGCATTGGTTTCTGTAGAAGCGCAAGAAATTCCACGCTTGCAATTTCAATTACAAGTATTGGAATTAAGGCTTGAATCTTTAAGCAATGAAAAAACTGAAATTGAACGTTGTTTGATAGTTTTTAATCGACGCTATGATGAAATGTTAGGAGATGCTATCCAAGAGCTACTCAAGACTCGTGTTTCATTTGCGAATTTAGTTACTGAACTTAAGAAGAAAAATTTAGAACAAGAGCTTTTTCAAACTGATGATGCTGAAGAGGAAGTTAGGGTTGCTATAGAAGAAGCCGATGCAGCAGAGAATACTTATCGTCAATACTCTAAGCAGCATGAGCAATTACAGCATGAGGCTCCTGTTCCAGAACTGGATAAAGAACAGGAAAAGGAACTCAAGTCCTTATATCGAAAAGCTTGTAATCTCTGCCATCCAGATAAAGTCCCTGAAGATAAAAAAGAATTTGCTCATGAGGTCTTTATTGCCTTGCAAGATGCCTATAAAAATAATGATCTTAAACAAATCAATCAGATTTATGAGCGAATTAGCACCGGTGACTTTAGCCAAACTCGTGCAACGACCTTGAGTAAGGTTGAGGTACTCACATCAGCGATTGCAGAAATTAAATATAGAATGGCTCAATTAATATCGGAATTACAGTTGTTGCAGCATAGTGAAGCTGTACGATTGATGCAATCCGCAGGGAAAGATGAAGAAGAGTGGCACGGTTATTTTATAAGGCAGAACCAACATTTGGATGCGGAACTTGCTAAATTAAGTACACAAATACAACAGCTACAGCAGCAACTTAAAGATGGAGCAGCATAATGCAGGATGATGAAAACAAATCTTTAGTGATTGCCGGGAATCATTTACCTGTGCAGATTACTGCTGCAAGCATGCAACTGTCGATCATTTCACAGTTAACTCAAAATATAGAGCAGCGACGATTTGTTGAGCTGTTAAAAAGTATCAGATTTTATAAAGTAAAACCTTTTCTTTTTTATAGCGTGTGTATGTATGAGGTGTTAATCGATAAATTTCAGTCCAGATTTGGAGAGTATGATTTTGAAAAAGATGAACCAGTAAGCTGCTTATCATTAATTTCTGAGAATACAAACCTACCATGGTCCATAAAGTTTATTGAAAAATATCAAGATAAATGGAATTGGAAAGAACTATCTAGGAACAAAACTCTACCATGGTCCATAGAGCTGATTGAAAAATATCAGGATAAATGGGATTGGGTAGCTTTATCTAGCAACAAAGCTTTGCCATGGTCCATAGAGCTTATTGAGAAATATAAGGATAAATGGCATTGGGATGATTTATCTAGCAACAAAGCTTTGCCATGGTCTATAGAGCTTGTTGAGAAATATCAGGATAGGTGGAGTTGGAGTCCTTCGTGGTGGGAGCGTGGCGATACAAGTTGGCAGAATGATTATGTGAGTGATTTTAGTGATACTTGTTTATCGAATAATGAAGCTTTGCCGTGGTCATTTGAGTTTATTGAGCGATTTCAAGATCAATGGAGTTGGGGGGAGATATTTAAAAATAACACCTTGCCATGGTCAATATATCTAATTGAAAAATATAATAATATGTTGTGCGATAGCGATCCCTATTGCGAAGTGGACTGGTGGAGTATTTTATCTAGGAATAAAGCCTTTCCGTGGTCAATAGAGCTTATTGAAAAATATCAGGGTAAGTGGGATTGGTCATTTTTATCACTGAATGAATCCTTACCATGGTCTATAGAGTTCGTTGAAAAATATCAAGAAAAATGGGATTGGGAAGAGCTATCTAGGAATGAAGCTTTACCATGGTCTATAGAGTTTATTGAGAAATATAAGGATAAGTGGTGTTGGGGTCTTTTATCTAACAAATCAGACAAGTTTTACTATAAAAAAAATCATGGTTCGGCACGTAGTGGTTATCTATCTAAGAGTAAAGTTTTGCCTTGGTCTATAGAGCTTATTGAAAAGTATCTGGATAAATGGTGTTGGGGGGCTTTAGCTTGGAATGAAACCCTGCCTTGGTCTAAAGAGCTCATTGAAATGTATCTGGATAAATGGGACTGGGAAGAGTTATCTGGAAATAAAGCCTTGCCGTGGTCTGTAGAATTTATCGAAAAATATTATGATAGATGGGATTGGGGAAAATTATCTCAGAATAAAGCCTTGTCGTGGTCTATTGAGCTGATTGATTCTATTAACGTGCTTGAAGAAAACGAGAATGCGAGATTGATTGAAACTAGTGCAGTTGACGATTATTTATATGATAAGGTACTTTGGCATTGGGAGGAATTATGTAGGAATGAAGCTATACCTTGGTCGATTGAGCTTATAGAAAAATATAAAGAGAAATGGGACTGGGAAAGTTTATCTTTAAATCAATCAGCTTTGGCTTGTTTGCCGAAATTATCGGAACAAGAAATTGATGAAATAATGATGCATTACAAGATTAATCCATACGTTGAAGATACATATCCATAAATGTTAAGTATTTTGTTTAAATTAAGCTAAAACTAACATAATAATATACAAACGTTGTTCAAGTGGTTGTATAGTATTAATAAAGTATGTATCAGGTAGGTATAACCGTTTTAAATAATGTAAGAAAGAATGTAAAAAGCTCATAGAAATATGAGCTTTTTTTATGGAACAACAAAAATAATGTCAAGAATAGTTGGTGTTGTAACTTGGTCTTACTTTCTTGATCATTACTTTAATGATGACAGTTTCTGTTCTAGCGCATGTTGGTCAAATTCACTGCCTGTGCGCGTACCATCCGAAAAGTAGATCGTTGGCGTTCCAGCCATTCGGAGTTTTTTGCCTAAAGCCAAATTACGCTCAAGGGGTGTTTTGCAATCTGGAGCTGGGGGTGCAGGGACATCATGATCCATCCAGTCCTGCCATACTTTACCGCGATCAGCAGCGCACCAAATATTTTTTGATTTTACCATCGAGTCATCCGAGAGGATCGGTAACAGGAAGGTGTAGATTGTGACATTGTCGATATGCTGTAAGGTCTGATGCATTTTTTTGCAATAAGGACAGTTGGGGTCTTCAAATGTTGCCATCACGCGCTTGCCATTGCCTTTGATAATTTTAATCGCATCGTTTAAAGGTAGATCAGCAAAATGGATTGCCTCAAGTTGATCAACCCTTGATCGAGTTAAATCTTTGTAAGTTTGTGCATCAATGATTTTGCCCACAAAGATATATTTAGCCTGTTCATCAGTATAAAAAATCTCGCCATTAGTTTGAATCTCATAAAGTCCAGCATAGGGAGTCTTGCTCACAGCATCGATTTTGATATTGCTACCCATACGTGGCTCGATTGCCGCTTTGATGCGGCTTTCTTCAGAAGTTTCGGCATGAGTTAAGAGGGGAAGGTTACATAAAAGACCTAAGCCAATCCGATATATAAACCGAACTGTACTTAAAAACATTGGATTTAAAAATAAGGCTGAAGACAAGAAATATCTTTTCACTACGGACAACTCCGATATGAATTCTGGATCGTATGCCGTCGTAGGCACTGCCTACAACGGACATGTGAAGATTAGGCTTATTTATTCGGCTTATTCGCTAGGGATAATGTTGCATACAACCTTGGATAGGCAGTAGAGACCAGTTTTGTTGAATCAGATAATTCAGAGCACCAAAGGTCTGGTTGTAGCTGGAACCGTTAGATGCAGTGCGGGTTGCTCCAAAATTCCAAGCACATTTGTCGCCGTTTTCATAACCGTTAGACAACGCGTACCACGCGTTTAAATCAGGGTCGGTCGTGGCTTCTTCCAACTCATGGGCAATGATGCTGGCCATAGCGTCAGCGCCAGGAGTGTTGTTTGGGCTAGGGGTATTAACCCCACAACCGTAGGCACATTGTGTTTCTCCATCACCGATAAATGCATATTTAATATCGGTATTATTGATCATGGCATGGGTATGCCAACCACAGTACTTCGTGCAGAAACCTGATGTTTCTTTCGTATTTTTATCAGTCAATACGAAATATATGCCGTTAGGATCTAATGGTAGTGCGCCAGAATTGATCTGGTTTGTCACGATGGTCTGGATGTTCGCATCGGATAGACTAGTTCCGAGTGAGCTGTTGTCGGTTGCTGTACCTGCATAAGTGACGGAGTTTTGGACATGAGCGCCAGTTTTATCATAATAGGTGCTGTTGATGTTGAAGTAAGGTGAGCCCCCGATAGTGGTTCCCAGATTGGTCAGGACATTCTTTGAGGCAATATCCCAAGTTCCGTACCAGATATAGTAAACGTTTTTAGGGCCAGCCATGACTGGTCCACCTTGATAAGTCAGATTGCCTCTTTGTGAACGAAGGAGCCCTGCGGGACGGTGACTGGTATCCAGTTCTCCCCAGCCCCGGCCGGTTGGATGGTAGTCAGATTGGTTGTCAGATTTGTGGGATGCATCGACTGTTGTGCCATCATCCTTGATCGTGGCTGCTATGGCGACATCTGCATAAAATCCAGATATAGCCAGCATTATTAATACTTTACTCCAATTTGTCTTCATAACATCTCTCCAATAGGTATGTATTGAATGCTAATGCGCACTAAATATTTCCCCCCTATTTTTGAAGCATCTATTTTACCATTTTGTTGTATGTAAAACGATCAATAAACAGTGTTTCAGCATTATATTTAGGAGTGACTTCCTCCCTCGATTAAGCAAATTTAAGACGGGAGTAAGCGATAGTTCGCTTGCAGAAACCTTTGCTCTAATTGGATCCACGGTTTTTTTGGTTAAAAACATCAGCCTGTCATTTTTCATAAAGCGATGATTGTTAAGATTGGCGTGTTGCTATATCCTTTTTAGGGTAAAAAATTCAATAAATAATAGGAGAAAATTTATGGATTCAGCGCTATACACTTCGATTTCTCCTTACATTTCATATTTGTGGATTATTCCGATCTTGTTTGCATTAATCTGCTGGAGAAAGATTCTTTGGATCTGTGGTGTGATCATTGTTCCAGACAATATGATTGGTTTGGTGACTAAGAAATTCGTACTTTGGGGTACTCATAAAGATCTTCCACCTGGAAAAATTATTGCGCTGAACGGTGAAGCCGGTGATCAGGTCGATGCATTGGCGTCAGGGATTCATTATGGGTATTGGCCTTGGCAATACAGCGTTCAGAATGAACCTTTAACCAAAATTCAAGCAGGTTATATTGGGATTGTTGAGTCTCGTGATGGTGGACCTTTGATGGATGGCCATATCATCGGATTGCATGTCGATTGCGATATGTTCCAAGATGCGCGCGCATTTCTAACCAATGGTGGACAACGTGGTCCACAAGCCATGGTGATTCCTGAGGGTTCATTCCGTATTAACTCACTGCTGTTTTCGGTCACCACGGTTCCGATGACCGTGATTAATAAAAATCAGATTGGGATTGTCGAAGCGCATGGTGGTATTCCGATTCCAGTAGGACGAGTCTTAGCGAAACATGTCAGTTGTAATATGTTCCAAGACGCTCATAAGTTTTTGCTTGCTGGTGGTGAACGCGGTCCACAAATTTCGATCATTCCTAATGGTCAATATCGGATCAATCCACGTCTTTTTTCTGTAAAAACGGTCGATTCTGTTGATATTCCAGACAATATGGTCGGGATTGTCACCACCAAAGAAGGTGCTGCTTTACCGACAGGTGAGATTGCGGGCAAGGAAGTGACGCAGCATAACTTGTTCCAAGATGGTCAGGCATTTATTACAGCGGGCGGTTTTAAAGGCTTGCAAGAGCAAGTGATTCTTGCGGGTCGTTATTTTATTAATCCTATGTTTGCCACTGTTGAAGTGGTCAAAATGACTGAAGTTCCCATCGCAAATGCGGGTGTGGTGATCGCCTATGTCGGTGATGAAGGTGCGGATGTTACAGGCGAAGATTTCAAACATGGTAACTTGGTCAAGCGTGGTCAGAAGGGCGTTTGGGTTGAGCCACTTGATCCGGGTAAATATCCGATTAATCCGTATACGCATAAAGTTGAATGCGTCCCGACCGCTAACGTCGTGTTGAACTGGGCGACAGGAAAATCCGAAGCTCATAATTTAGATAAAAATTTATCGACAATTACTGTGCGTAGTTCGGATGGTTTTACCTTCAATTTAGACGTTTCTCAGATTATTCATATTCCACGTGCTGATTCACCGAAAGTGATTGCACGTTTTGGCAGTGTAGGTAATTTAGTCACCCAAGTTTTAGAGCCGACCATTGGCAATTACTTCCGTAATACCGCTCAAGGTTCTGATGTAATTGATTTCTTGAAAGGACGAACTCAACGCCAATCTGATGCAAAAGCTTGTATTGGCGATGCCTTAAAAGAATACAACGTCGTGGCTGTGGACACGTTAATTGGTGACATTGTGCCGCCTGAGTCGTTGATGAAGACCCTAACAGATCGCAAAATTGCTGAACAGGAACAGGTCACCTTTAAGACTCAAGAGCTGGCGCAAGTGGCACGTAAAGAATATGAGCAGGCGCAAGCGATTGCTGATTCACAGTCTCGTGTGGTTGCGGCAGAGCGAGAAGTTGAGATCTCTCAATTTAACGCCAGTTCGATGGTGAAAAAAGCCGAGGGTGACAAAAACGCCAAAGTGCTCAATGCGGAAGGGGATGCGCGTTCAAAAGTCGTCAATGCGGAAGCCGATGCGAATGTATTATCTGTAGTTGGTCGAGCAAAAGCAGAAAACACCTTGGCTGTCGGTACTGCGGAAGCTGAGGTTATTCAAAAGAAAACCAATGCGGTTGGGCAGTCGAATTATGCCTTGATCGAAGTTGGGCGTGCTCTCGCTGAGGCTAAAATTCCACTCGTTCCGCAAATTATGGTGGCGGGTGGCGGAGCTGAAGGTCAGGGTAATGGGCAGTCTTTGGTGAATGTATTACTTGCAAATCTGATTTCTAAAGACCTAGTTTCTAAAGAACAGGTTTCTAAAGATCTAAACCGAGATAAATCACAACTGCCAATTCAGACAAATGGTGAGTAGCAATAAAAGCGATATTCTGAAGCGTTTGAATGTTTAGAGTTGTAATGTCTCTGCTTTTAGTAAAGCCCTTATAGATTAAGGGCTTTACTATATCAATTCTAGAAAAATGGTTTTTTGATCAATCCTATATATTATTGGGATGAGGTACTTAGTGTATTTATTTAGATAAACTACAAGAAAATTGATCAAAATAGATGTAGTATTTTAAAGCGTCAGAATAAATAATATTGAACGCATAAGTTTTTTAATAGAAATATTATCGAAGTTGATGTATAAAAATTGAAGTACAGCAATAGTCGTTGTTTAAATTTTTATGAGTCATATATTTACATTATTGATGGAATAACATTATGAGTACCGATTTAAGTCATCTTTCGGTTGCAGAACTGAAGCGTGTGATTAGTGAAGCAGAAAGTTTAGTAGAAACTAAATATGTAGATGCAATTAAAGAGGGTTATGCCCAAATTGAAAAAATTGCACGTGAATTAAATATGACTTTGGATGAGCTGATTGCAGCAGGGCGAGCACGCGCAGGTCGTGGTCACTCTGCGCCACGTAAACCTGTAGAAGCACGTTATCGTAATCCAGATAATACCAGTGAAACATGGACTGGGCGTGGTAAGCCTCCACGTTGGTTGGCTGCTAAAATGGCAACAGGTGCTAAAAAAGAAGATTTTCTCATCTGATTGCTGTAAATCAATATCCAAAGATATGACTTGTTGCGAATAAAACACTCGAATTTCTCGGGTGTTTTTTTATGCATTTGTGAATAAAAGTCTTTTTTGATGTTGTAATTTGGTGTAATGACGAGAATGATTGATAGAAGAATATGATTTAGGGATTCTGTTTGTCATGATAATTGCGCATAATCGGCGGTCAGGATGATTTTATTTTGGATGAGTGGTTTGTGAGCCGAGTTGTGCCGTTGAATAAAAAAAACAGACCGAGTGGATATTGGTGGGCTTTCGCATCAGTAATGCTGCTGTCATTTATCATGTTGCAGTTACCTGCGGCGTGGGTTATTGCGCGTGTGATGCCTAATAATCCGTATCTTGATAATGTGAGTGGTAATTTGTGGCATGGTCAAGGTGATTGGCATTATAAAGATGCACAAGGTGTGATCTCATGGCAAACCCGCCCTTGGATGTTGTTGTTTTTTAGAGTCAGTGCCAATGTTACTTTGAAAACTGGCGATACTCAGCTGCAAGCGATTATTACGCGCAGCCCTAATCATTGGCATCTCGATTCACTGAATGGCAATATCCAACCAGAAACTTTACAGGCACTCATTCCGTGGCAGTGGCCAAGCAGTCCGATTATTGTGAAAAATCTTTCAATTGACCAATATACCAGCGGCGCTTTTTCTTCAGTCGATGGTCAGTTGAGCTGGGGTGGTGGTTTGCTCGGTTATCCTTATGAAGGTCGTGTTGAGCGTGCAACCTTACCTCCTTTGTTAGGTGGACTATCTTTAGATCGTGATCGATTGCATTTCGCACTGACCAATGGACAAAAAGAACGTATGGGTGATTTTTATCTCTCAGGTCAAAATGCAACACAAAAAGATATGATGTTAGATGTGCAATTGACTCAGCGACTACTTTTAAACGTGGCTGGCTATCATGGGCAAGCAGGATTGGATACGGCAGTCATCGCTGTGCGTCAGCCTCTCAGTAGTTTGGGGGCGATGTAAATGGCTAGTCGTTTGAAAAAAATGCGCGCTTCGACTTTTTCGTGGTCCTCTTTAGATTTTGTTGCACCGTGGCTATTGTTTGTGGGTGTGATTTGGTTGTGTTGGCAGCTTGCCAGTATGTTCTGGTTGTTTGTGAATCCACCCACAGCGCCACAAGCGCGTACAGTGATGTTGGGTGGTGCTGTGCCAAACAATGTGCCTAACATTATTGGATTTAGATTGTTTGCTGAACATGGTTCAGCGAGTGGTAATTCACAGCCTGATGTACCGATGCAACTTGAAGGTGTGTTTGTTGCACAGCCAGATAGTCTTTCGGCAGCAGTGATTAATGTCAAAAATGCGTCTACGCGTTACCGAGTTGGACAAAGAATTGAAGGAACAAATTATCAACTTGCGAGTGTGGATTGGAATCAAGTCTCGCTACAACGCGATGATGGTACGATGCAAACGCTTAAGTTTGGTGATGGTAATGCTTCATCTGCAAATGCACTGATTACCCCTAACCCCGCTTTTCAGCCACAAAATCCGAACCAGCAGGCGCAAGCAGCTCTAGATGATGCAATTCGCCAGATGAAAACAAATCCAAATGCTTATTTGAACCAGATGGGTTTGGCAATGGCAGGGCGGGGCGGGCACGGTTATGAGGTAACTGGCAATGTTCCTGCAAATGTGCGTAATCAGATGGGTTTGCGTACAGGAGATCGAGTTATTTCGATTAATGGGCAACCAGTTGGTAATCCTGCAAATGATGCACAATTGTTGCAACAAGTGCAGCAAAGTCATAGTGCACAAGTTCAAATCCAACGCGGCGACCAAACCTTAACCATACAACAGAACTTTTAAGTTTGTTGTCTAAGATATTACTGAGTTTCAGAAGATTAAAATGACGAAGTCAACGATGCCACAAGCCAGACCACAATCTCGATCAATGCCAATGGATTTGCAGGATATGATGCCAAAGTTTAATACAACCCGTCGTTCTACACGTTGGGTTGCGCTGCCGTTACTTACGATGTTGGCGCTTCCTGCATTTGCGCAGACTTGGAAAATTAATTTGATGAATGCGGATATCAACGCATTTGTGTCTGAAGTTGCGGATATTACAGGAAAAAATTTCGCGGTTGATCCGCGAGTAAAAGGGAATGTGACGGTCATTTCGAACAAAGCCCTAAACCGTGATCAGGTTTATGACTTGTTTCAAGGCGTATTGAATGTCAATGGTGTGGTTGCGATTCCATCTGGTAACACGATTAAGTTGGTTCCGGATGTCAATGCCAAGCAGTCAGGTGTCCCTTTTGACTTTCGGAATAAGGCGCGTGGTGACGGCGTTGTGACACGGGTAATCTGGCTCGACAATACCAATCCAAACGATCTAGTACCTGCTATCCGCCCACTGATGTCACAGTTTGCTCACTTGGCGGCAGTACCGGGTACTAATGCGCTGATCGTGTCGGATCGCGCTGGTAGCATTGATCAGTTGGCGGGATTAGTGCGTTCTTTAGATGGTGGTGCAGATGATAAGTTGGAAGTCATTTCACTTAAAGAGACCAATGTCGATGATCTCATTACTCAAATTGATGCGTTAACTGCCACGTCAGTCACTAAGGATGTACGTGGTTCGCGGTTGCGGATTATCGCGGATAGCCGAAATAATCGATTGCTTGTGAAAGGTGATGATCGGGCGCGTCAACGCATTAAAGCGCTCGTTAACCAACTTGACGTTCCGCCGCGTGATATTTTGGGAGGAATGCATGTATTCCATCTCAAAAATGCGAGCGCAAAATCCATGGCAACGATGTTGCAAGGATTAATTTCAGGAAGTGGAAGTGGTAGTTCTAAGTCGAACGGTTACTCAGCGAGCAGCACCCCTTCGGCAAGTATGCCAAGCGATTCTGCTTCAAATAACGCATCGAGCTCAAGTTCTAGTAGTAACTCAACGAATAGCACTAGTATGCCGACGGTTTTCTCTGCAAATGGTGTCAGTATTATTGCCAATGAAGAACTCAACGCAGTGGTTGTAAAAGCCGATCCAACCATGATGCGCGAGATTGGTAGTACGATTGAGCAATTGGATGTGCGTCGTGCGCAAGTTTTGATTCAGGCTGCAATTGTTGAGGTTTCTGGAAGTAATGTTGAACAGCTTGGTGTGCAGTGGGCATTGGGTAATGCATCAAGTGGTGTGGGGTTGATTAACTTTAGTAATGCGGGTGCGAGTATTGCAACAATTGCAGGTGCTGTCGCAGCAAAAAGTTATACCTCGATTAAAGCCCCAGATGGCGCTTTGTTAGGGTTGGGTAAGAGCACAACCAATAGTGCTGGTCAAACCTCATTCTATGGCGCTGTGATCAATGCTTTGAATACGACAAGTGGCGCTAATCTGATTTCCGTGCCTTCGGTGATGGCATTAGATAATGTGAAAGCCGAAATGATTGTAGGGCAGAATGTTCCATTTATTACGGGAACAACGGCAACAACTGCCGCAGTAGGCGGAACGACGACACCATTTACAACGGTTGAACGTAAAGACGTTGGGGTGACTTTGAAGGTGACGCCACATATTGGTGAAGGCGGGACGTTGCGTTTAGAGATTGAGCAGGAGGTTTCTGCGATCGTTCCAACCAGCAGCCTGACGGCATCAACCTCAGACGTGGTCACCAGCAAGCGCGCAGTGAAAACAACGGTTCTTGCGGATAACGGTCAAACCATCGTGTTGGGCGGTATGATGCAGGATGATAATACCCAGTCTGTCAATGCGATTCCTGGATTGGGCAGTATTCCATGGTTAGGTGGTTTATTTCGTTCTAAAGCAAACGCTTATAATAAAGATAATTTGTTGATTTTCTTACAGCCTACTATTTTGCGTGATGGCGCTAATGCAGATAGCTTGAGTCAGGATCGATATGATCAGATTCGTGTTTTACAGTTAGAGCTTGATCCTAAAGGTGGATTTAGTCGTTTACCGCTCGATGTGAATCAGATTTATACCCAAGCTGCAGTTGGTGTGAATCCTGAACTCACTGCTGCAATGAAATCTAATCTGAATAAGCATAAAGTTGCGGCACAGAAACCTGCGACAGATGAAACACCTGTCGCACGATCATCCAGCGGCAACAATTAAGCAACTGAATGCAACGTCATTTGCACAAGCCACAACTTTAGTGGCTTGACGCAGATGTTGTGAAGTGAGATCTTCTATAAAAAAGGGAGTATCCAATGTCACAAGCTATCAGCGCAAACAAAGGTGTATCACTTGCTCATTTTGAGCATATCCAAGCTGTATTTTTTGATTTAGATGGAACTTTGGTTGATTCGGCGGCAGATATCATGCGTGCGGTAAATTTTGCACTTTATGATATTGGCGTTGATCCTGTCACTAACGCGCAGGTGCGTCTGTGGGTTGGGCGTGGTGCAAGTCGTTTAATTCAGTGTGTTCGAGAGTGTCGGGGCATTGCGCAAGAGCGACACGATGAGTTGCTCACTTCGTTTTTAAAACATTATCAAGATGAAGTCTGTGTGGACAGCACAGTTTATGCGGGTGTGCGAGAGTTCTTAGATTGGTGTCATAAAAATAAACTCCACGTCGCCTGTATTACCAATAAGCCTTATGCTTCAACATTGAAATTACTGAAAGCTTTAAACTTACTTGGTGATTTTTCATTAATTCTGGGTGGTGATAGCTTAGAGCATCGCAAACCTCATCCTGCACCGATTTTACATGCATTGGCGCATTTTGGTGTTCAAGCGAACCAAGCGGTAATGATTGGTGATTCTCGCAATGATATTGAGGCTGCTCATGCGGCTTCAGTGCCTTGTATTGCAGTGCGTTATGGTTATAACCATGGTGAGCCTATTGCCTACTGTGAGCCTGATCTGGTGCTTGATTCATTGGTTGAATTATTATAAATTAGTTAACGGTTCTGATGTTTTTCAGTGCCGTTTTCCCTATTTTCTTTCGTTATTGAGAACATCATGACTTATCTTGCAGGCGGGTTGCGCTGGCGTCGCTAATGGCATGTTTCACCGAGTGGTGAGGCTTATTTTTTGCGCTATTTGTGCTGAGCGTTTTCCGATTTCCTGTTTTGAGATGAGTAAAAATCATGATGAACCTTCCTGAATTTGAACGGCTGGTTGCTGCTGGCTATCGCCATATCCCTGTATTTCGCCAACGTCTTGCTGACACTGATACGCCTGTATCTGTGTTTGCCCGCCTGCGTGCTCATGGTTCTGATGGTGCGCGTTATTTATTTGAGTCAGTTCAGGGTGGTGAGCGCTGGGGTCGTTACTCGATTATTGGCTTGGGTTCTGGAACGGTATTGCAATATCGTCAGGGTGAAATGCGACTTCAGCATCCAAATGCGACGGTTGAAGTGGTTGATTGTGCGGATCCTTTTGCTTTTATACGTGAATTTCAAAAGAACTTTAAAACGCCGCCTGTATCGGAAACGCCTGCGCTACCAAGTTTTACAGGTGGTCTAGTGGGTTATTTTGCTTATGACTCGGTGCGTTATATTGAGCATAAGCTGAAAAATACTCCTGAAGCTGATCCGATTAATTTGCCAGATATTTGGTTGATGGTTTCAGATACTGTCATCGTGTTTGATAGTTTACGCGATACGTTGTCGCTGATCACTCATGCTGATAGTCAAGAGCCTGATGCATACCAGCGTGCAATTGAGCGTTTGGATGCGCTTGAACGACAGCTTGCCGAACCAGCAAATCTGATTGCTAAGCCGCATACTGCACCTGTATTTACGTCGCACACGGGTGATCAGAAATTTATGTCTGATGTTCAACGTATTCAGGAATATATCAAGGCTGGCGATGTGATGCAGGTTGTTCCAAGTCAGCGGATGAGTAGTCCGTTTGATGGGGATGCATTATCGGTTTATCGCGCGTTACGTCATTTAAATCCTTCACCATATATGTTTTTGGTTGATGGTATAACGATTGGTGATGATAAGGGTCAGGCAAAACCATTTCATTTGGTGGGGTCTTCACCTGAAATTTTGACGCGCTTAGAAAATGGTATTGTGACGGTACGTCCGCTGGCGGGTACACGTCCTCGTGGAAAAACGCCAGAAGAAGAAGCTGCGTTAGAGGCTGATTTGTTGGCGGACGGAAAGGAAATTGCAGAGCATTTGATGTTGATCGATCTCGGTCGTAATGATGCGGGGCGTGTCAGCCAAATTGGTCAGGTGAAAGTGACTGAACGCATGACAATCGAAAAGTATTCGCATGTCATGCATATTGTCTCGAATGTTGAGGGTGTTGTTCGACCTGAGCTTGATGCTTTGGATGTGTTTAAGGCAACATTCCCAGCGGGAACGTTATCTGGTGCACCAAAAATTCGCGCAATGGAAATCATTGATGAGTTGGAGCCTGTCAAGCGTGGTGTCTTTGGTGGTGCGGTAGGCTATCTTGGATGGCATGGTGAAATGGATACCGCAATTGCAATTCGTACTGCAGTCATTACTGATCAACAGGTTCATGTTCAGGCGGGTGCGGGCGTTGTTGCGGACTCTGTACCAGCAAGTGAGTGGAATGAAACACTTATAAAAGCTCGCGCAGTGATCAAAGCGGTTGAATTATCAGCAAACGGTTTGCTTTTTTAGTTTTTTTGGCAAAAGGGGCTTGTCAGAGTAAAATCCTCTGCTACAATGCACCCCGCTTCGATGCAGTTATCGATGTAAACTTTAGCCGGTATAGCTCAGCTGGTAGAGCAACTGACTTGTAATCAGTAGGTCCCGAGTTCGATTCTTGGTGCCGGCACCATATTAAATTGGAAAGTATGCGATAGTGTTGAGGTTGTTTGGTTGATGTTCTTGGGAATGTGAATCAAGTGTCGGTGAGGTTCCCGAGCGGTCAAAGGGATCAGACTGTAACTCTGACGCGAAAGCTTCGAAGGTTCGAATCCTTCCCTCACCACCATATTCGAGTTTGTGGTAACCAGTTGTGCGGGAGTAGCTCAGTTGGTAGAGCGTCAGCCTTCCAAGCTGAATGTCGCGAGTTCGACCCTCGTCTCCCGCTCCAAATTACAAATAGCAATGGTTTTTGTTGTTGAGCTTGATCTGCTCTCCTATAAAGCAAGTTGTGCTCTTATAGCTCAGTGGTAGAGCACTCCCTTGGTAAGGGAGAGGTCTCCAGTTCAAATCTGGATAAGAGCTCCATTATTTGTGATGTGAAACTGAAGAAATTGTGTAGACTGGCAGGCCTGGGTGCCTGCTTGTTGTTTTGGTGTTAAGTGATTTGATTTTGTAATGTTGTGTTTGCAGTTGGCAATGGTGCTGATTTGCAAGAAATGTCTAGTAAGCCGGGTGAATGAAATCCGACGTGAACGAGGGAGACTCTCATGGCAAAGGCCAAGTTTGAACGTAATAAGCCGCACGTTAACGTCGGCACCATCGGTCACGTTGACCATGGTAAAACTACACTGACAGCTGCAATCAGCTTGAACTGTGCAAAAGCATACGGTGGCGAAGTTAAAAATCTGAACGAAATTGACTCTGCACCAGAAGAAAAAGCACGTGGTATTACTATTAATACTGCACACGTTGAATACGATAGCCCAACACGTCACTACGCACACGTTGACTGCCCAGGCCACGCTGACTATGTTAAAAACATGATCACTGGTGCTGCACAGATGGACGGCGCGATCCTCGTATGTTCAGCAACTGACGGCCCAATGCCACAAACTCGTGAACACATCCTGTTGTCACGCCAAGTTGGTGTTCCATATATCGTTGTGTTCTTGAACAAATGCGACATGGTTGATGACGAAGAGTTGTTAGAACTCGTTGAAATGGAAGTGCGTGACCTGTTGTCTAAATATGACTTCCCAGGCGACGACACACCAATCATCCGTGGTTCAGCACTTGAAGCGTTGAACGGTGGTGATGGTAAATACGGTGTTTCTGCAGTTCTAAAACTGGTTGAAACTCTCGATACTTACATCCCAGAACCAGAACGCGCAATCGACAAATCATTCTTGTTGCCAATCGAAGACGTATTCTCAATCTCTGGTCGCGGTACTGTTGTAACTGGTCGTGTTGAATCAGGTATCATCAAAGTCGGCGAAGAAATTGAAATCGTTGGTATCAAAGACACCGTAAAAACCACCTGTACTGGTGTTGAAATGTTCCGTAAATTGCTCGACGAAGGTCGTGCAGGTGAGAACTGCGGTATCTTGTTACGTGGTACAAAACGTGAAGACGTACAACGTGGTCAAGTATTGGCAAAACCAGGTTCAATCAAGCCACATACCAAATTTGAAGCAGAAGTTTATGTTCTGTCAAAAGATGAAGGTGGTCGTCACACTCCATTCTTGAAAGGCTATCGCCCACAGTTCTACTTCCGTACAACGGACGTAACTGGTGCAATCAGCTTGCCAGATGGTGTTGAAATGGTTATGCCAGGTGACAACATCCAAATGACAGTAGAATTGATCCACCCAATCGCGATGGATCCAGGTCTACGCTTCGCGATCCGTGAAGGTGGTCGTACTGTTGGTGCGGGCGTTGTTGCTAAAGTTTTAGCTTAATTCTTTGTAGGGGGTGCTCACTGAGCGCCCTTAATGAGATAAAGTTTGCGTTCGTAGTCATTGGGCGTAAACTTGTAATTTCGGGCCAGTAGTTCAATTGGTAGAGCACCGGTCTCCAAAACCGGGTGTTGGGAGTTCGAGTCTCTCCTGGCCCGCCATATTTGTGTAAAGTGTTTTTTTAAATGTGGTTTTTGATGCGGTTTTAAAATAGTTCCGTGAAGTGAAACAATTTTTAAAAAAATACCTGTAGTCTCTCAGTTTTTAAGTCCAAACTTGCTTCCTTGTATTTCTTTGGTTTAACCAATGAGCTGTTCAATATATGAATACTGATCCGCATAAGCAAACTACGTCAGATAAGCCGTCTCTGGGTCATACGATCAATAGTCATGCCAATATAACGCCGACAGATGTGTCTCCTGCGCGTTCTATTATTGATCCTTTGTTTTGGTTGTTGGCGTTATTGTTGTTGATTGGCTCGACGTTAATTCCTCAATATTTGCCAGCTTATTGGGCTCCGGCTTCTAATGTTTGGGTGCGTGTAGCTGCGATTGCTGGTTCAGTTGTATTGGCTTTGATCTTGTTGTATATCACTTCACAAGGTAAAGCATTTGTTGTATTACTTAAGGATTCTCGGATTGAGTTGCGCCGTATTACATGGCCTACTAAGCAGGATACCTTGCAGACAACTTGGGTGGTGTTGGCTGTTGTTGTGGTAATGGCAATCATTCTGTGGTTGATGGATTTGTTTTTTGGTTGGGCAATTCAGTTGTTCATTGGATAATGAATAATTAACTTTTGAGAGTTTATCTCATCAAAATCAACGGATAAAAGTTATGAAGCGCTGGTATATTGTTCACGCCTATTCAGGTTATGAAAAGCAAGTGATGCGTTCGCTGAAGGATCGTATTGCTCGCAGTGACTTGCAAGATAGCTTTGGTGAGGTGTTGGTGCCTACCGAAGAAGTTGTAGAAATGAAGGATGGTAAAAAGCGTAAGAGTGAGCGTAAGTTTTTTCCAGGTTATGTGCTGGTTGAAATGGAAATGACTGAGGCAACTTGGCATACTGTTAAAGAAACACCGAAGGTGCTTGGGTTTATTGGTGGTACGCCAGAGAAGCCGGCTCCAATCACTCAAAAAGAAGCTGATAAAATTTTAAGTCGTATTCAACAGCAAGGCGAGACTGCGCCGAAGCCGAAGACGATGTTTGAGCCGGGCGAAGAGTTATTGGTTATAGATGGTCCATTTGTGGACTTTAAGGGTGTGATCGAGAAGGTTGATTATGATAAGTCTAAGGTGACTTTGACTATCAATGTATTCAATCGCCCAACTCAAGTTGAGCTTGAATTTAAGCAAGTTGAAAAAACTGATTAATGAAATTTAAAATTGGCTAATTTTTAGTTTTTTAACTATAGAATTGGTCGGTTTTTCATGTATAATTCGCCACCCTTGTTTTTTGAAACTTGGGTGGTTTTGTTTTTGTAGGCTGCCTTTTGTGTGGTCATAAAGATAAAGCGAACAAGATTTGTAGTTAAGCCAAGGGGAGCCGCTAGGCGCTATTACCCATATTAGGAGCTATCATGGCTAAGAAAATCGACGGATATATCAAGCTGCAAGTTGCGGCTGGTAAAGCAAATCCATCTCCACCAATCGGACCTGCACTCGGTCAACGTGGTGTGAACATCATGGCGTTCTGTAAAGAATTCAACGCTGCGACTCAGAAAATGGAAGTTGGTATGCCAATTCCAGTCACAATCACTGTGTATTCTGATAAATCATTCACATTCGTTATGGCGTCACCACCAGCAACTTATTTCTTGAAAAAGACAATGGGTTTGACAAGTGGTTCATCACGTCCTAACACACAAAAAGTTGGTACGATTACCCGTGCGCAATTAGAAGAAATTGCAAAAGCAAAAGAGGCTAATTTGACTGCTGCTGATTTAGATGCTGCGGTGCGTACAATCGCAGGTTCTGCTCGCTCAATGGGCTTGAACGTGGAAGGAGTAGTCTAAGATGGCGACATTAACTAAACGTCAAAAAGCGATTGCTGAAAAAGTAGAAGCAAACAAAGTTTACGATTTGGATTCTGCTGTTGCTGTATTGAATAGCTTGCCAGCAGCAAAATTCAAAGAGTCTATGGATGTTGCGATCAATCTTGGTGTTGATCCACGTAAATCTGACCAAATCGTTCGTGGTGCAACTGTGTTGCCAGCGGGTACTGGTAAAACTGTACGTGTTGCTGTGTTCGCACAAGGCGCACAAGCTGAAGCTGCTAAAGCGGAAGGTGCAGATGTTGTAGGTATGGATGATCTCGCTGAGAGCATTCAGGCGGGTAATCTTGATTTTGATGTCGTGATTGCTGCACCAGACGCAATGCGCGTTGTTGGTAAATTGGGTACGATCTTGGGTCCACGTGGTTTGATGCCTAACCCAAAAGTTGGCACAGTAACTCCTGATGTGGGTACAGCGGTTAAAAATGCGAAGTCTGGTCAAGCACGTTATCGCGTTGATAAAGCAGGTATCATTCACGCGGCGGTTGGTCAAGTTGGTTTTGAACCATCTGCAATCCGTTCAAACGTTGAGGCCTTGGTTGCTGATTTGAAGCGCGCAAAACCTGCAACTTCTAAAGGTGTTTACATCAAGAAAATCACTTTGTCATCGACTATGGGTCCTGGCTTAACGATTGATGTGTCATCTGTTTCTGCATAATTGAATTTAAGAATTTTACTGAATTGTCAAAGTGGCGATTCAGTAAGTAAGAAATCTTGATGGCTTTTGGTTTGCTTTGATGCATAACAAAGGTCTGTTGAGTGGGCTTTGAAGTGGTTGGATTATTCTGATCAGCGTCAAAGACCGTAGGCGAAAATCTGATGCTGATGGTTTTCTTAATATGTCCTACGTAGACGCGGTGGTGTAAATCTTAGGGTTTAGACTTTCCGCGTGTAGATTGATTGTTTTGCGTGAGCAAAATAATTGGTATGCAAAATATGGTGATGGATAATTGTGTCCATCTATACACGAAGGAGGTTACAGTGACTCTAAGACTAGAGGACAAAAAAGAGATCGTCGCCGCAGTATCTGAAGCTGCGTCTGGTGCATTCTCTGCTGTGGTCGCCGATTACCGTGGCTTGACTGTTGCGCAAATGACAAGTTTGCGTACTAAAGCCCGTCAGCAAGGTGTGTATGTGCGTGTTATTCGTAACACTCTCGCACGTCGTGCACTGGAAGGAACGCCGTTTGCTGTTTTGAACGACACTCTGACTGGTCCATCGATCATTGCTTTGTCAACATCAGAAGACGATATGGGCGCTGCTGCTCGTTTGTTTAAAGATTTTGCGAAAGATAATGCCAAGCTGGTCATTAAATCGGCTGCATTTGACGGCAAGCTTTACAGTGCTGATCAAATCGACGTATTGGCAAATCTGCCGAATCTGCACACTGCTCTTACGATGTTGGCGTCGGTTCTGCAAGCGCCTGTTTCGAAGTTTGCTCGTTTACTTACAGCACTCAAAGACAAGCAGGAAGAACAAGCTGCTTAATCGCAACTTGCCTCACCCACTTACACAAATTTTGGAGTTTTACTCATGGCACTGTCAAAAGACGACATCCTGAACGCGGTTGCAGAATTATCTGTAGTTGAATTGGTTGACCTGATTTCTGCATTTGAAGAGAAATTCAACGTATCTGCAGCAGCTGTTGCAGTTGCTGGTCCTGCTGCTGGCGCTGGCGCAGCTGCAGCTGAAGAACAAACAGAATTCAACGTAGTTCTGACTGGCTTCGGCGCAAACAAAGTTGCGGTTATTAAAATCGTTCGCGAAGTAACAGGTTTGGGCTTGAAAGAAGCGAAAGACTTGGTTGAAGGTGCACCACAAGTGCTGAAAGAAGGCGTAAGCAAAGACGACGCTGAAGCATTGAAGAAGAAAGTTGAAGAGTCAGGCGCAACTGTTGAAATCAAATAAGACTAATGTGGCAGCTTGTTTTCAAGTTGCTGCGTAATCTTAGAGAGATTTGACAAGTTTGATTTGCTTCAAACGCTAAATTAAGAAAGTTAATTTAATTAGGATTCTTAATTTAGTTCAAAAAAACGGTGGACAAATGCTTGCGTTTGTGCGCCGTTTTTTATTATACTATGCGGCTCTTGTTTTTATGGATCTTGATCTGTTTTTGATCATTTCTTCGAAATAAGTGGTCTTATTTACAACATGCAGCGTGCCTATTGATCAATAGTCAGCTCTTTTAAGGATAGTTTTCAATGATCGATTTATTGATGAGGTGTCCAAAAGAGTAGAAAGAGTGTCGGGTGCGATAAAAGAATTCTTAACTCTGCATTGTTATCAGGTTTGTTTGATTAAAAGTGCATATTTAAGCGTTCTTCCACGAACTGATTGAGTATTCAAAAAATATTTTATGAATACTGAGTTGGTTTGTGGCTTTGTCGTCTTTGTAAGAAATGCTTTTGCGGTACATGAATGAAAGTTCTGTTGCAACTTGATTTAACAGCAGGATGGATGTCGTTCATTGGTTTGATGGCTATTTGTATGATTTTTAAATAGCTGGTTTTATTGATGATTTTAGATTAATGCTTTTGTTTCGCTATCGCGTCGAGTGATCGTTGCAAAAGCATCTTGCACCCACTTTTTTGAGGACTTCCAATGGCATACTCCTATACCGAAAAGAAACGGATTCGCAAGAACTTCGGCAAATTGCCCAATATGATGGACGTACCTTACCTGCTGTCCATTCAAGTTGATTCTTATCGCGCGTTTTTACAAGATGGTAAAACTGCGAAACAACGTGAAGACTTCGGTTTGCAAGCTGCATTCCGTTCAGTATTTCCAATAGTGAGTTATTCTGGTAACGCTGCGCTTGAATTTGTTGAATATCACTTGGGTAAACCTGAGTTTGATGTGCGCGAATGTATCTTGCGTGGTTCAACTTATGCAGCGCCAATGCGCGTCAAAATTCGTTTGATCATTTACGATCGTGAAACCAAGTCAATCAAAGACGTGCGTGAGCAAGAAGTCTACATGGGTGAAATGCCACTCATGACTGACAACGGTACTTTTGTGATCAATGGTACTGAGCGTGTGATCGTCAGCCAGTTGCATCGTTCACCAGGCGTATTCTTTGATCATGACAAGGGTAAAACCCACAGTTCAGGTAAAGTGCTCTATTCCGCACGTATCATCCCTTACCGTGGTTCATGGTTAGATTTTGAATTCGATGCGAAAGATCTCGTGTTCGTACGTATTGATCGTCGTCGTAAGTTGCTTGCAACCATTATGTTGCGTGCGTTGAACTACACGACCGAACAAATTCTTGATATGTACTACGAGAAAGTACCTGTGTACTTGGCGGATGGTAGCTATCAAATCGATTTGATTCCTGAGCGTCTGCGCGGTGAAATGGCGCAGTTTGATATCGTTGGCAAAGGCAATAAAGTTATTGTTGAACAAGGTAAGCGCATCAATGCTCGCCATGTTCGTCAAATGGAAGAAGCTGGTTTAACTAAACTGCCAGTTCCTGATGAATACTTGTACGGTCGTATTTTGGCGCACAACATCTACAACAAAGCTGGCGATCTAATCATTGAAGCGAACACTGTACTTGTGCATGAAGTGTTGGTGAAATTGGTTGAAGCTGGTGTTGTTGAATTCAGCATGCTGTTCACTAATGATATCGATCGTGGTTCATTCGTTGCAGATACTTTACGTGCTGATACCACACGCAATCGTGAAGAAGCGTTGGTTGAGATCTATAAGGTTATGCGTCCAGGTGAGCCACCAACAAAAGACGCAGCAGAAAATCTGTTTAACAATCTGTTCTTCAGTTCAGAGCGTTATGACTTGTCACCTGTTGGTCGCATGAAGTTTAATCGCCGTTTGGGTCGTCCTTACGAAGTGGGTACAGATCAAGCGACTCGCGAAATCGAAGGCATCTTGTCAAATGAAGACGTCGTTGATGTCTTGAAAATGTTAGTCGATATCCGTAATGGTAAAGGCGAAGTTGACGACATCGATCACTTGGGTAACCGTCGTGTACGTTCAGTTGGTGAAATGACAGAAAACCAATTCCGTGTCGGTCTGGTTCGTGTTGAACGTGCGGTTAAAGAGCGTTTGAACCAAGCTGAGACTGAAGGTTTGTCACCACAAGATCTGATCAATGCAAAACCAGTTGCTGCAGCGATCAAAGAGTTCTTCGGTTCAAGCCAATTGTCACAGTTCATGGACCAAAATAATCCATTGTCAGAAATTACGCACAAACGTCGTGTTTCTGCACTTGGACCAGGTGGTTTGACCCGTGAGCGTGCAGGCTTTGAAGTTCGCGACGTTCATCAAACGCACTACGGTCGTGTTTGTCCAATTGAAACGCCTGAGGGTCCAAACATTGGTTTGATCAACAGCTTGGCTGTTTATGCAAAAGCCAATGAGTTTGGTTTCTTGGAGACACCTTATCGCCGTGTTGTGGATGGTGTTGTGACTGACGAAATCGAATACCTGTCAGCGATTGAAGAAACCGATACTGTGATTGCGCAAGCAGATTCACCAATCAACAAGAAAGGTGAGCTGACAGACGAGATGGTTTCTGTTCGTTATCATGGTGAATTTGTGCGTATGAGCCCAGAAAAAGTGACTCATATGGACGTATCACCACGTCAGGTGGTTTCTGTTGCAGCATCCTTGATTCCGTTCCTTGAGCATGATGACGCGAACCGTGCGTTGATGGGTTCTAACATGCAACGTCAGGCGGTTCCGACATTGCGTTCAGACAAACCTCTTGTAGGTACAGGTATGGAGCGTCACGTTGCGCGTGACTCTGGTGTATGTGTCGTCGCAAATCGCGGTGGTGTGATTGATTATGTGGATGCAAGCCGTATTGTGGTTCGTGTTCATGAATCAGAAATGCATGCCGGTGAAGCGGGTGTTGATATCTACAATTTGATCAAATATACCCGTTCTAACCAAAATACCTGTATTAACCAGAATGCAATTGTGAATCGTGGTGATGTTGTTGCACGTGGCGATATTCTTGCGGATGGTCCATCAACCGATCTTGGTGAACTTGCACTGGGTCAAAATATGCGCGTGGCGTTTATGCCATGGAATGGTTACAACTTCGAAGACTCGATTTTGTTATCAGAGCGTGTTGTACAAGAAGATCGTTTTACTTCGATTCATATCCAAGAGTTGTCATGTGTAGCACGTGATACCAAATTGGGTACTGAAGAAATCACTGGTGATATTCCAAACGTTGGCGAAGCAGCACTGTCTAAACTTGATGCGTCAGGTATCGTTTATATCGGTGCCGAAGTAAGTGCAGGCGATATTCTGGTCGGTAAAGTGACACCAAAAGGTGAAACACAACTGACGCCAGAAGAAAAACTACTCCGCGCAATCTTTGGTGAGAAAGCTGCTGACGTTAAAGATTCTTCTCTTCGTGTTCCATCGGGCACTAAAGGAACGGTTATTGACGTTCAAGTCTTTACCCGTGATGGACTTGAAAAAGACGAACGTGCAATTGCGATTGATAAAGCTGAACTCGATGCATATCGCAAAGACTTGAAAGAAGAATATCGTACGTTTGAAGAAGCAGCGCGTAATCGTATTGAGCGTTTGTTGAACGGTCAAAAGGTGAATGGTGGTGGCGGTGTTAAACGTGGTGTCACGTTAGATGCTGAAATAATCGCTAGCCTAGATATGGCGCAGTTGCTTGAAATTCAGCCAGCTGATGATGAGATTGCAGCACGTTTAACTCAGATTCAAGAGTACTTGAAAGAGAAAGATGTCGAGATCGAAGCGAAGTTTGTTGAGAAAAAACGCAAAATCAACCAAGGCGATGAGCTGGCTCATGGCGTGTTGAAAGTGGTTAAAGTGTATCTGGCTGTGAAACGCCGCATTCAACCTGGTGACAAGATGGCGGGTCGTCATGGTAACAAGGGTGTGGTTTCGGTCATTATGCCTGTCGAAGATATGCCATATGATGTCAATGGTGAACCTGTCGATATCGTTCTGAATCCTCTTGGCGTTCCGTCACGTATGAACGTGGGGCAGATTCTCGAAACGCATATGGGCTGGGCCGCTAAAGGCTTAGGCCAGAAGATTGATCGTATGATGCAAGAACAGCGCAAAGTTGCTGAACTGCGCAAATTTATGGATCAAATCTATAACCAAGTGGGTGGCGAGCAAGAAGAGTTAGCAAGTTTGTCTGATGATGAAGTTCTGGCATTGGCTAAAAATCTTCGTGGCGGTGTTCCTATTGCAACGCCAGTATTTGACGGTGCTGAAGAAAACCAAATCAAGCAGTTGTTGACGTTGGCTGACTTGTCAGAAACCGGTAAGCAACCATTGTGGGATGGCCGTACAGGTGACAAATTTGATCGTCCTGTGACTGTAGGCTACATGTATATGCTTAAACTCAACCACTTGGTTGATGACAAGATGCATGCGCGTTCTACAGGCTCTTACTCATTGGTTACACAGCAACCACTTGGTGGTAAAGCACAATTCGGTGGTCAGCGCTTCGGTGAAATGGAAGTCTGGGCATTGGAAGCATACGGTGCGACTTATACTCTGCAAGAAATGCTTACGGTTAAGTCGGACGATGTGGAAGGACGTACGCGTATCTACAAAAACATCGTTGATGGCAACCACTACATGGATCCAGGTATGCCTGAGTCCTTTAATGTATTGACCAAAGAGATTCGTTCTCTGGGTATTAATATTGAGTTGAAAGACGAAGAGTAAGCGTTTTGAGGTCGTAGATCGATGTTTTGTTGTCGATCTACGAACATTAAAATCAATGATTTGAATGAAAAAACGTGAATTTTTCGCAAAGTTTGTGTTGTTGTGATGACTGACAAACTAAGCGCATTTGACAAAAGCGACCCCTTCCGAGTGAACATACCTCGGACCATGGAGAAATGACTTGAAAGATTTACTCGATATTATGCGTAAAAAACCGGGTTCGGACGAAGTGTCAGCGCACTTTGACCGTATTCGCATTGGTCTTGCTTCCCCAGAAATGATTAAGTCATGGTCACACGGTGAAGTGAAAAAGCCAGAAACCATTAACTATCGTACGTTTAAACCAGAACGTGATGGTTTGTTCTGCGCAAAAATCTTTGGACCAATCAAAGATTACGAATGCTTGTGCGGTAAATACAAGCGCATGAAATACAAAGGCGTGATTTGCGAAAAATGTGGCGTTGAAGTAACGACTGCAAAAGTTCGTCGTGAGCGCATGGGTCATATCGACCTCGCATCACCAGTTGCGCATATCTGGTTCTTGAAATCACTCCCAAGCCGTATTGGTTTGTTGCTCGATATGACTTTGCGTGATATCGAACGTGTTCTCTATTTTGAAAGCTATGTTGTGACTGATCCAGGCATGACACCGTTTGAAAAATTCCAATTGCTTGGCGATGAAGAATATTTCAATGCGTTAGAAGAACACGGTGATGAATTCACAGCAAAAATGGGTGCTGAAGCGATTCAGGATCTGTTGCGCGATATCGATTTAGAAAATGAAATTGTGCGTTTGCGTGAAGAAATTCCAAATACAACTTCAGAAACTAAGCTGAAAAAATCTTCTAAACGCTTGAAGCTGATGGAAGCCTTCCGTGATTCAAACAACAAGCCTGAATGGATGGTTATGACCATTCTGCCAGTCTTGCCACCAGATTTGCGTCCATTGGTTCCACTCGAAGGCGGTCGTTTTGCGACTTCTGACTTGAACGATTTGTATCGTCGCGTCATTAACCGTAACAACCGTTTGAAGCGTTTGCTTGAACTGTCAGCACCAGACATTATCGTACGTAACGAAAAACGTATGTTGCAAGAAGCGGTTGATGCATTGCTCGATAACGGTCGTCGTGGTCGTGCAATTACTGGCAGCAACAAGCGTCCATTGAAATCTTTGGCAGACATGATCAAAGGTAAACAAGGTCGTTTCCGTCAGAACTTGCTTGGTAAGCGTGTTGACTATTCTGGTCGTTCGGTGATCGTGGTTGGTCCAACCTTGCGTCTGCATCAGTGTGGTTTGCCGAAGAAAATGGCACTTGAATTATTCAAGCCATTCATTTTTTCGAAACTGCAATCTTCAGGCATGGCAACAACCATTAAAGCTGCGAAGAAAATGGTTGAGCGTGAAACCCCAGAAGTCTGGGACGTTCTCGCACATGTGATTCGTGAACATCCAGTCATGTTGAACCGCGCGCCAACACTTCACCGTTTGGGTCTGCAAGCGTTTGAACCGACTTTAATTGAAGGTAAAGCGATTCAGTTACATCCGCTCGTTTGTACTGCGTTCAACGCCGACTTCGACGGTGACCAAATGGCGGTTCACGTCCCATTGACGCTTGAAGCCCAGCTTGAAGCGCGCGCGCTCATGATGTCAACCAACAATATCTTGTCTCCAGCGAACGGTGAGCCAATCATCGTACCGTCACAAGACGTTGTTTTGGGTCTGTATTACATTAGCCGTGACACAATCAATGCACCAGGCGAAGGCATGGTGTTTGCGGATACGCAAGAAGTTGATCGTGCGTTGGCAACTAAACATGTGACCGTACATAGCCGTATCAAAGTACGTGTTAATCAAACCGTGTTTGGTGCTGATGGTGAAGAAATCACCACAACGTTCTTGGTTGATACCACACCAGGTCGCTGCTTGCTGTGGAAGATTCTGCCTAAAGGCATGACCTTTGACCAAGTCAACCAAGTTATGACGAAGAAAAACGTCTCTAAACTGATTAACTCGGTTTACCGTACGTTGGGTCTGAAAGCGACTGTCTTGTTTGCCGATCAGTTGATGTACCTTGGATTTGCGCAAGCAACTCACTCAGGCGTATCTGTTGGTATGGAAGACATGTTGATTCCACCAAACAAAGAAGAAATTATCAGCAAAGCGGATACCGAAGTTCGTGAAATTGAAAATCAATTTGAACAAGGTTTTGTGACTGCGGGTGAACGTTATAACAAGGTTGTCGATATCTGGTCGCGTACCAACGAACAAGTCGCGAAGGCGATGATGGACAACCTTTCGACAGAAGCCGTGATCAATAAAAAGGGTGAGGAAGAGCGTCAAAAATCTTTCAACTCGATTTACATCATGTCGGATTCTGGTGCGCGCGGATCGGCAGCTCAGATTCGTCAGTTGGCGGGTATGCGCGGTCTGATGGCGAAACCATCGGGTGAAATCATCGAAACGCCAATTAAGGCGAACTTCCGTGAAGGTTTGACCGTTCTCCAGTACTTTATTTCGACACACGGTGCGCGTAAAGGTTTGGCGGATACGGCGTTGAAAACTGCGAACTCTGGTTATTTGACTCGTCGTTTGGTTGACGTTGCACAAGATTTGGTCATTACTGAGCCAGATTGTGGTACTGATGATGGTTTGTATATTACGCCGTTAATTCAAGGTGGTGATGTGATCGAACCATTGCGTGATCGTGTACTCGGTCGTGTCGTTGCGGTTGATCTGTTAACCCCTGGAAGTGATGCGGTACTTGCACCAGCTGGTACTTTGCTGGATGAAAAATGGGTTGAGCGTTTAGAGATTGCGGGTGTCGACGAAGTCAAAACTCGTTCTGTCATCAGTTGCCGTACTCGTTTCGGCGTTTGTGCAAAATGTTATGGTCGTGATCTTGCTCGTGGTCATTTGGTCAATGCGGGTGAGTCTGTTGGTGTTATGGCTGCTCAGTCAATTGGTGAGCCTGGTACTCAGCTCACTATGCGTACGTTCCACGTGGGTGGTGCGGCGAGCCGAGCATCTGCGGTCAGCAGTATTCAAGTTCGTAACAAAGGTACAATTCGTTTCCATAACATCAAAACTGTACAGCACCATAAAGGTCACTTGGTTGCTGTATCACGTTCTGCGGAAATTGGTGTTGCGGATGATATCGGTCGTGAACGTGAGCGCTATCGCTTGCCATACGGTGCGTCAATCAGCGTACAGGATGGTCAGGCAGTAGAAGCAGGTCAAATCATTGTGAACTGGGATCCGCATACACATCCGCTGATCACCGAAGTTGCAGGTAAAGTGAAGTTTGTTCAAATTACCGAAGGTTTGACTGCTGCGACTAAAACTGAAGATGCAACAGGGATGTCGTCTATCGAAATCCTGCAAGCAAAGGATCGTCCAGCATCAGGCAAAGAGTTACGTCCTTCGGTCGCGCTCTATGATGCAAATGACAAGCCGCTTATGGTTGAAGGTACTGATCAACAGATCCAGTATTTCTTGCCTTCACAAACTGTTCTGACAGTACGTGATGGTGATGTGATTGGTGTCGGTGATGTGATTGGTCGTGTACCACAAGAGTCTTCACGTACACGCGATATTACCGGTGGTCTACCGCGTGTAGCTGACTTGTTTGAAGCGCGTAAGCCGAAAGAGTTTGCAATTCTGGCAGAAGTCAGCGGTGTGATTACGTTTGGTAAAGAAACCAAAGGTAAGAATCGTCTGCTCATCACTCCAGAAGATGGTAGCGAAGTGCATGAAGAGTTGATTCCTAAATGGCGTCAAATCAACGTGTTTGAAGGCGAGCATGTAGAAAAAGGCGAAGTCATCAGTGATGGCCCGCAAAATCCACATGATATTCTGCGTCTAAAAGGCGAAGAGCAATTGGCAACTTACATTGTCAATGAAGTGCAGGATGTTTATCGCTTACAAGGCGTTAAGATCAACGATAAGCATATCGAAGTGATTATTCGTCAGATGCTACGTAAAGTGGATATTATTGAAGGTGGTGATTCTTCATTCATTAAAGGCGAGCAAGCGGAATATGCTCGCGTAACTGAAGAAAATGAAGCATTACTTGCCCAAGGTAAGTTCCCTGCACGTTTTGAACGTATCCTCATGGGTATTACTAAAGCATCCTTGTCTACAGATTCATTCATCTCTGCGGCATCGTTCCAAGAAACGACACGCGTATTGACTGAAGCAGCAGTAACAGGCAAGGAAGACCAATTACGCGGTCTGAAAGAAAACGTTGTGGTTGGGCGTTTGATTCCAGCGGGTACTGGTTTGGCTTATCACTTAGCGCGTCGTCAACAAGATGCAATTGATGCTGAAGCAGAATTGTCAACGATTGCGACAGACTTCTCTGAAGTAGATCAGGCGTTTAGCCAAGCTCTAAATGAAGAGTAAGTTCTAGCGATAGCTTGTTTTGAGATAAAAAAGGAGGCTTAAGCCTCCTTTTTTATTGCTAGTGTCCCGCTCTGAAAAATAAGTTGATATCTATTCGGTGATTCAAATTAAAACGAAAAGTTAAATGAATTAGATCATCAATAAATAATTAGGGTCTTAAACTAAATAAGGTAATGCTATTCGTCTTAATTTAATTAGCTTAGAGTGCAATACTTTATTGTGAGTAGAGTTTGATGTTTGATTTTTAATGAAAAAGAGCGCATATAGTTTGCGCTCTTTTTCTTAAAATGGAGACTCAAGCGGGGTGCTGGGGCTAATGGGTGTACTTGCTTGTGTCTTCGGTTTGATTGAGGGTTTTGTTTTGTGCGCAGGCACAGGAGTGCTGTCTAAAGCGTTTTGTGGTGGCGCTTTAGCTGCGGGCGCAGGTGTTGTTGTGGATGAGGATGTTGTTGCGGGTGTAGGCGTTGTCGTAGATGTAGTCGCATCGGATTCGATGGATTTTGCTTTTGGTTGATGTGGTGATTGTGTTGGTTTCGTGCCAATTGGCTGTATGATTTGATCCGGTGTATTGGCCAAAGCATGTGCCATATATTCACTCCAAATTGGGAGAGCAGCTACACCACCAAACTCTTTACGTCCCAAAGTTCTGGGTTGATCAAAGCCAACCCATGCAACAGCAACTAGATTAGGATTAAAACCAGAGAACCAAGCATCTTTAGCATCGTTTGTTGTTCCAGTCTTACCACCTAAGTCATGACGGCCTAATTGCATCGCAGCATAGCCTGTACCGTGTGCAATTACGTCACGTAAAATACTTGCCATATCAGATGCTGTTTTAGGCGTTAAAATACGTTGAGCCTTGGGGTAATCTGTTGCTGGTG
The DNA here is from genome assembly GCA_028868515.1 of Gammaproteobacteria bacterium. GTDB lineage: Bacteria > Pseudomonadota > Gammaproteobacteria > Pseudomonadales > Moraxellaceae > Aquirhabdus. The sequence goes on along the minus strand of JAGWUI010000010.1, from coordinate 37,535 downwards.
TTGCTGGTGTTGCTGGTGTTGCTGGTGTTGCTGGTGTTGCATTAATGCTGCCATCAGGATTGGTTGTTATTTGAGTGACGTTCGTATCTGTACTATTTTCTGTCTGGTTTGCATCGGTTTGGGTATCACATTCATGACATACACGAACAGGGTTAGCTGTAAATAAAACATCACCTTTATAGTTTTCAATACGTTGTATAAAGTAAGGCTGAATCCGATAGCCTCCGTTTGCAAAAGCTGCATATCCAGTTGCTAATTGAATCGGCAAGACTTGTGCAGCACCGAGTGCAAGCGCGAGATCTTTAGGCAGTTTGTCTTTCATGAGTCCGAAATGATTGAGGTGTTCAATTGCCCGATTAACTCCTACAGCTTGGAGTAATCGAATAGAAACCATATTTCGGGATAAATAGAGTGCTCGACGGAGTGTAATGGGTCCCATGAATTTACCATCAGAATCTTGTGGACGCCATTTTCCAATCTGGATAGGTGAGTCACTGACAACACTTAAAGGTGTAAAGCCTCGTTCTAATGCGAGTGAATAAATAAAAGGTTTTATATTTGATCCAGGTTGTCTCCAGCCTTGCATGCTGCGATTAAAATTACTTCTAGAAAAATCGTAGCCTCCTACAACTGCCTGAATTGCGCCATCATTGGGATCGAGAGAAACCAATTGTGCTTCAGCCGCGGGTATTTGATCGAGTGTCCAATTAATACGATTCCAAGCAGCTTTTGAGCGGTTGGTTTTAGCAGCTGGTTGTGTATTTTCATTCCCCTCATGCTTTGATGTGAGGGTAGTATCCTGGGAAGAAATAATTTCCTGGACTTTATCTTCCGTTAAGTCGGGGCGTAAGCGAATAATATCGTTGACGTTAACAATTTCTGCAGCGTTTTTTGGTGGTGGGCCGACATAATCAGTTGAATGGTAGCGCCTTGCCCATGACATGCCACTCCAAGGCACGGTAGTAGTTAAACCATTTGCGAATGTTGCCTCAAAGCTGTGATCAGAGACTTTTGTAACTTGAGCTGGCCATAAGTTGTTAATGACATAGAAATTTGCCAAAGGCTTTGTGGTTGATTCTGCACCGCGCCAACCATGTCGATGATCATATGCTTCTAAACCTTTGTGTACAGCATCAACAGCCATTTGTTGGCGATCAGAGGAGATCGTTGTGTAGACGCGATAACCAGAATTCAATACGTCTTCACCGAACTCTTCAACCATGGCACTGCGTACCATTTCTGATACGTACGGCATATCTACATCTAAACGTTTTGTACTATAGCTGTAGTGTAGTCCTAAAGGGGCATTGATGTTCTGTTTATATTGATCTTTGGTAATAAAACCTAATTGCAGCATTCGACCAATAATCCAGTTACGGCGTTCTATTGCTCGTTCTGGATCGTTCACAGGGTTGTATTTTGTTGGTGCTTTTGGCAAACCAGCGATCATTGCCATTTCTGCAATGGTCAGATCTTTGAGAGGTTTTTGGTAATATACTTTTGCAGCCGCAGCAATCCCGTAAGCATGTTGCCCTAGAAAGATTTTATTGACATACAGAGTAAAAATTTCTTGTTTATTGAGATTTTGCTCGATTTTTCTTGCTAAAAATATTTCAGTTAGTTTGCGTTTTAAAGTCCGCTCTGGAGTGAGATAGTAGTTTTTTGCAACTTGCATTGTGATGGTCGAACCACCAGTTTGAGAACTCCCGCTTTGAAGTGCTTCAGTCACAGCTCGTCCTAAGCCTTTTAAACTTACTCCATTATGGGTAAAGAATGAGGAGTCTTCGGCAGCCAAGAATGAATCAACCATTAAAGGAGGAATTTCAGCATAAGTCACGGGATGTGAAATTTTTTCACCAAACTCGCCGATGAGTTTATTATCTTTGGAGTAAACTTGTAGAGGTATAGCGGCTGGTGCTGTTTTTAGCTCAGCAATATCAGGAAGACTTGGCGCAATAAATAGATATAATCCATAAAAACCAATAGGAAGCGACATGATGAGCACAAGTAAGAGTGCAAAAAGTGGGTGAATTCGTCCCATGCAAGATAGCTTTTTCATGACAAGTGCGTTTTAATACCAGTCTCTTCGTTGCGACGTAGTATACCTACAACGGACTTGGTTGGCATCTTATTGCTTTTATTTAACTCTTAATAGGAATTATTTCTGTAAAGATCTTGTATTGCTATAAAAGGCGTGGTATCACTAGTCATGGTGAATTTGTAACTAGATGTGGTGAACCTTTTATTATTGTGCAGGCTTGTATTTGTAAGGTAAATTAGACGCAGGAATGTTTAGGATTAGACATTAGGTCGTGTTTTTTAGATTATGAGTTTGTAATATAAGTTATTGGTGTTGCTTTTAGGTTGTTAGGTGAATTGCTGATCGCAGCATTTCAAATTTGGACAAAACAATAAAAGGGAATTAAACGTGCTTTCCTTTAGACGTAAACAAAACGCCAGTCTTGTGGGGCTGGACATCAGCACAACATCGGTCAAGTTGTTGGAACTCAGTATCCGAGATGGTCGATATTATGTTGAAAGCTATGCTTCGGAGGCCTTGCCCGCGAACGCTGTCGTTGAAAAAAATATTACTGACGTTGAAGCAGTCGGAGAGGTTGTTGCTCGAGTAGTAGCTCGTGCGAAACCACATTCGTCGCATGCGGCTGTTGCTGTTGCTGGTTCGGCAGTTATTACTAAGCTCATTGATATGGAACCTGATATGAGCGACGATGAGCGTGAAATGCAGATTCGTTTAGATGCTGACCAGTATATTCCATATCCTTTGTCTGAAGTAAATCTTGATTTTGAAGTGTTGGGTCCATCAACTGTCGTTCCTGGAAGGGTGAGTGTTCTTTTGGCTGCCTCGCGTTCAGAAAATATTGAACAGCGTGTGGATGTACTTGAGATTGGAAATTTAACAGCAAAGGTTGTTGATATCGAGTCTTATGCGATAGAGCGTGCATTTGGGTTGATGGTTGATGCTTTGCCGGATGAACCAGACATTGTTGCGATTGTTGACATTGGCCATACCATGACGACTTTAAATGTGTTGCGTCAAGATCAAATAATTTATACCCGTGAACAACTCTTTGGTGGTAAACAGTTGACGGAGGATATTCAGCGTCGCTATGGTCTGTCTTTCGAAGAGGCGGGGCGTTCTAAAAAAGAAGGGAATTTGCCTGATGATTATGAACCTGAAGTTTTGATTCCTTTTATGGAGTCTGTTGCACAGCAGGTTACTCGTTCGCTGCAGTTCTTCTTTTCATCTAGTCAATATAACGATGTGGATCATATTCTGCTAGCGGGTGGTAGTGCTAGTATTCCAGGTCTTGCTCGTTTGATTCAAGATAAATTGGGTAATCGTGTTACTGTGGCTAATCCATTTACGCATATGGGTTTTGCGCCGCAGATTGATACGAATGCGATTGAGAATGATGCGCCAGCGCTCATTATAGCCTGTGGACTTGCACTCAGGAGTTTTGATTAAAATGGCACAAATAAATTTACTTCCTTGGCGCGAGGCGCAGAGAGAAGAGCGAAAAAAAGAATTTATAACGATTAATATTGCTGTGTTTTTGTTGGCTGCTGTTTTGGCAGGTCTGACATGGATGGTCTTTGATCATGTGTTGAGTGGGCAACAGCAGGCTAATCAGCAGATTACAACTGAGAATGCTCGTTTGGATGCTCAGTTGAAAAGTTTAGATGGTTTGCAGGCAAGACGAGATGAAATTATTTCGAGAATGAAGGTTATTCAAGACTTGCAAGGACAACGTCCTGTCGTTGTGAGGATTTTTGATGAACTTCCTCGATTGGTTCCTGCAAATGTCTATCTGACTAAATTTGTTCGTGCGGGTGATAAGTTTACGATTAATGGTCGTGCTCAAAGTCCTAATGATGTTTCTGAATTTCTTAGAAATTTGGAGGCATCTCCGTGGTTCCGTAACGCGTTCATGAATTCTTTTCAGGGAGTTCCTGCTAATACGTCAACTGGTTCTGGGGGTGTTGCACCTCGACCAGAAGATAGTTATGGGGATTTTGTAATTTCTGTTGATTTAGAGGTTCCTGAATCAGAGGGCTCTCAAGCTAAGAAAGGACAGTCTTCTTCGGTGAAAAATAAAACAGGAGGAGCGTCATGAGTACAGAAAATATCGTCTCTAAAAGTAAAGTAAAATTTTCATTGGAAGATTTTAATAATAGTTTTAAATCGCTTGATCCTCAGAATATGGGGAATTGGCCTATTCCAGTTAAGATGACAATTTATGTATTTGTTTTTGCGGTAGTTCTTGTTTTGGCATATTTTTTTCTGGTGGCTCCTGTTCGTGAGCAAATTGCATCTGCGGAAGCGCAGGAACAGAGTTTGTTAAATGATTATCGTGATAAAGATTCTAAGTTGAGAAATTTACAGCAATATCAAAAACAAATTGAGCAAATGGAGTCGACTTTTGGACAATTGTTGCAGCAGTTGCCAAAAGTGACAGAAATACCTGGGTTGGTTGAGGATATTAACTATACGGGTGTGGGAAGTGGTTTGCAGTTTGATAAAATTGATGTTAATAAAGAGGCTACAAAAGATTTTTTTGTGGAGTTGCCTCTCCAGATTAAAGGTCGCGGCGATTATCATGCGTTTGGAGCGTTTACGAGTGCTTTGGCTGCATTACCTCGTATTGTTACTGTTGATGATTTTACAATTGAGCCGATTGCAAATGGTAAATCTAAGTCAGAAGTTCCTGTGCTTAGTTTGACTGTTAGTGCTAAAACTTACCGTTATAATGATGGTGCTGACAAAAATAAGAGTAAATCAAAAGGTACTGCTACATCGAAAGGGAGTGCATCATGAGTTTGAAGCAAATGTTTTTGCCAAATAAAGAGCATTACTCTAATCGAGTGCAGTATTCAAGTTGCCTTAAAGTTGCAGTGGGTTTTACGTTAATAGGTAGTTGTCTTTTAGGTGGTTGTAGTTCGCGCGTTGATAATGCTGTGGCGGAAATGAAAAAGATACATGATGAGCCTACGTTACCTATTCCTCCTGCCCCTGTGTTCTTGCCAGTTCCAACATTCACGTATGCTGCGCAAGGATTGCGGAGCCCATTTTTACCATCAAGTCTGGCTGAAGAGTTGAAGGTAATGGCTGGTAAACATGTGATGCCTGATTTAAGTCGGCCTCCACAGTTCTTGGAGCAGTTTCCAATAGAAAGTTTGCATATGCGTGGAACTTTGCATGATTTGAAGGGACCTTTATTTGCTCTTATTGAGGATCCTAATGGTGGTGTAATGCGCGTTCAGGTCGGAAATTATATTGGAAAGAATTATGGACGCATTGTAGGTATTACCCCAACGCAAATTAATGTGGTTGAAGTTGTCCCCGATGGTAAGGATGGCTTTGTAGAGAGACCGCGTAGTCTGATCATGGCTGATACGGGCGCATAATAAATTTTGAGGATAACAAAGATGAACAATAGCAATATGATGAGTCGAATGCTATCGAGCTGTTTGGATCTAGGGGTGAATCACATGGAAGTCAGAAAGTCTAATAAAGTATCCCGTGGCGCTATTGCTACGACGGGGGCGTTGTTGAATCAATCTATTGCACCTAGAATTAGTAGCTTATCAATACAATTGGCTTTGATTGGTGTGTGTGCGATCGTGGTGCCAGCTTATGCGGCGGATCAGGTCACATTAACAGGAGTTAGTAGTGTTCCATTAGCGAATAATGAAACCGAATTGCGTTTAACATTCGATGGAACCCCTCCAAGTCCGCAAGCGTATCAGCTTGATAAGCCAGCACGTTTGGTTGTTGATTTGCCTCATGCTAAAAGTAGTTTGGCAAGTCGCTATCAGGATCTTGGGTCTGGTAATGCTCGTAGTTTAGCTGTTGTTGATAACTCTGAAAGAACTCGATTGGTAATCAATCTTAATCAGGCTTCAGGTTATTCAACTCGAGTTGAGGGTAATATTCTAGTGTTGAAAGTCGGAGGCTCTAGCGTTGGTGCTTCGATGAGTAATGCAAATGTGATTAATGCTGTTTCGGAAACTTCAACGATAGCCGGTAGCCATCAAACCCCAAACACAATTTTGGGTGTTGATTTTCGTCGTGGTAGTGCTGGAGAGGGTAATGTTCTTGTGACATTAAATAACCCAAATTCTCCTGTCGATGTACAGCAACAAGGTAGCAAAATCATAGTCCGCTTTTTGGGAACTAAATTGCCTGAAAGTTTACGTCGTCGTTTAGATGTGAACGATTTCTCTACACCTGTGAAAACAATAGATGCATATAATGAAGGCAATAACGGTATCTTAGTCATTCAACCACAAGGTGATTTTGATTATCTTTCATATCAAGCAGATAATAAACTGACCATTAGCGTGAAACCTGTGGTTCTCTCTCGACCTACTCAAGTGAATAAAGCACCAGACTATAAGGGACAAAAGCTTTCGTTGAATTTTCAGGATATTGAAGTTCGCTCCGTACTTCAGTTGATTGCTGATTTTACAGGTCTAAACTTGGTTGCGAGCGATAGTGTTACTGGTAAAATTACGATCCGACTCCAAAATGTTCCTTGGGATCAGGCCTTAGATATTATTATGAAGTCTAAAGGTTTAGATAAGCGTCAGATTGGTAATGTCATTATGATTGCGCCAGCTGAAGAAATTGCGGCTCGTGAGAAATTAGAGATTAGAAATAATCAGCAAGTTGAACAATTGGCACCATTAAGTACACAATATATTCAATTAAGTTATGCAAAGGCTGCAGATGTATTGACTTTGATTACTTCTGGCCGCAATGGCGGTAATGGTGGAACAACCACCTCTATTAATCCTGATGCGAACCAAGGTAGTCTTCTTTCTCCTCGTGGAACTGTTTCAATTGATGCACGCACGAATACTTTGATTGTACAAGATACTGCGGTGTCTATAGATCGGGTACGAGATTTGGTTGCTCGTTTAGATGTGCCAGTGAAACAAGTTATGATTGAAGCTCGGATCGTACAAGCAACAGATACATTTAGTAAGGAATTGGGTGTGCAGTGGGGTATATTGTCTCATGGTATTGCAAGTAAACCAAATTTATTGGTTGGAGGTCATGAAACAACATTATTTGATTTAAGAAACCCATCAGACACAACGATTAATGGTCAAGCTGCAACATCATATTCGATTACTCGACCAGATAACCTGAGTGTCGATTTGGCTGCAACAGGTACAGGCGCGAGTAGTATTGCTCTGGGTATTATGAGTATGTCAGATATTCAGTTGGATTTGACGTTGTCTGCTTTGCAAGGTGATGGAAAAGGTGAGGTTATTGCGACGCCAAAAGTATTAACTTTAGATAAACAAAAAGCTCGTGTGGCTGCAGGACAACAAATTCCTTATCAGCAATCGACTTCAAGTGGCGCAACTTCTGTAGCATTTGTGAATGCAGAGTTAAGTTTGGAAGTAACGCCAAGTATTACACCTGATGGTCGTGTGCAAATGGATTTATTGGTGAATGCGGATAGTCCTGGTACTGCGGCACCAAATGGTCAGTTAACGATTAATACGAATCGGATTCAGACCAGCGTTCTTGTAAATGATGGTCAGACTTTGGTTCTTGGTGGAATTTTCCAAAACAATATCTCAAGTAGTACAACAAAAGTACCTTTCTTGGGTGATCTACCATATTTAGGTCGTTTATTTAGACATAGCATTGACTCTAATACGAAGCAGGAACTCTTAATTTTTGTGACTCCTCGGGTGTTGAATGACTCAACGAAGGAGAGAAAGGCGCCTCAAGTTGCTCAGCAGTAATATGATATTTACTGCTGGTGAATGTGGATGTTACTTATGCCTGATTTAGCGTTAGGAACATCTGATGAGTTGATTGAAAATAGATTGCTTGAAGGTAATGTGTTTTTAGTTGGTCCTATGGGTGCTGGCAAAACTACAGTAGGTCGTCATTTGGCGGATCTACTGGGTAGGTCTTTTATCGATAGTGATCACGAAATTGAGCGTCGAACTGGTGCGACAATTCCGTGGATCTTCGAGAAAGAAGGTGAAGCAGGATTTAGACTCCGCGAAGAGGCTGTACTTGCTGAACTGACTGCTATGCACAATATTGTTTTAGCAACAGGTGGTGGAGCAGTTACTCAAGAGCAGAATTGTACTCATTTACGAAATCGTGGGACAGTGATTTACTTGTATACACCTGTAGCAATGCAGGTGGCAAGAACTTCGCGTGATCGTAACCGTCCGTTATTGCAAACGAGCAATCCAGAAGCTAGGTTAAAAGAGTTATTAGCAATACGAGACCCTTTATATCGATCTGTTGCCCATCATGTCGTGATGACTTTGGATGGTTCTGCTCGAGAACTCGCACAAAAAATCATTCATATTATGCAAGCAAACCAGATAAAATAAACACCCAAGTGGTGTTTTTTTTTACTTCTACTCCTAAAAAATTATCTTATATGACACAGCCAATGATTCAACCCGAAGCAGTATCAATCTCTAATGCAGTGCGGACTTTAAATGTTGCTTTGAATGAGCGCAGTTATCCAATTTTTATTGGAAGTGAGCTTTCTCTAATAGAGTATTTGTTACCTCATGTATCTAGTCGTCAGGTCATGATTGTGAGTAATGATGTTGTTGCACCTTTGTACTTGGAACGTTATGTTCAGGCTTTAAATAGTGCTGGTAAAACCGTTGCTTCATGTATTTTGCCAGACGGTGAGGCTTATAAGACCTTAGACAGTTTGAAATTAGTTTTTGATGCGCTAATGCAGCACCGCTTTAATCGGGATTGTACTGTTTTAGCCTTGGGTGGTGGTGTGGTTGGTGATATGGCTGGTTTTGCAGCGGCAAGTTTTCAGCGCGGTGTTGATTTTATACAAGTACCAACTACCTTATTATCTCAAGTAGATTCCAGTGTTGGTGGCAAGACGGGTGTTAATCACCCGTTAGGTAAAAATATGATCGGTGCTTTTAAGCAGCCAAAATTGGTTTTGGCTGATATGTCGCTGTTATCTACATTACCTGATCGCGAATTGTCAGCAGGTTTGGCTGAAGTGATTAAGTATGCACTTATTGGTGATGTAGAGTTTTTGGGGTGGTTAGAGTCCAATGTTGATGGCTTAATGAAGCGTGATTCCCAATTGCTCGCTGAAGCGGTATTTCGTTCTTGTCAGCACAAGGCTCGCATTGTTGCGGCTGATGAGCATGAACAGGGTGACCGGGCCTTACTTAATCTCGGTCACACTTTTGGGCATGCGATTGAATCGTTTATGGGGTATGGTGAGTGGCTGCATGGCGAAGCTGTGGCAACTGGGATGCTGATGGCGGCAGATCTATCAGCAAGACTAGGTTGGATTCTGAATGAGGATGTAGCACGGATACGTCGATTGTTGTTTGCTGCAAAATTACCTGTGGTTGTTCCAAATATTGGGTCTGATGCATTCCTGAGTCTAATGGGGCAAGATAAAAAAGTACTTGATGGTCAGTTAAGACTCGTTTTATTGAAAAAAATGGGGCAGGCAATCATTACGAAAGAGTTCGACTTTCAGTTGTTGCTACAAACTTTGCAAAATAAAGAGCCTGGTTTGGAGGTTGTATGAGATCAAGTCCATTATCGTGGAGAGATCGCTTTTATCCAAAAATCTGGTTAATTGGCGGGATTTTCATACTGCTCGTTAGTGCTATTTTGTGGATATGGCTACAGTTGGCTGCGCGTGTAACGAAGGAAAATTCGTTCACTGATGACTCAGATACTGCAACTCCTAAGGTGGTGATGGTCGATCGATTTCCTGCAAGCTTAGGTAGTTTGATCGATATTGTTCCTGTTTTGGATTTAAGTAAGGTTGCGGATAAGCAAGAGTCTACACATAGTCCAGAATTTCAAACTGCTGCGTTTATTGGTGCTCATGAAAGTGAATGGACTTTACAGGTGATGAATGTGTCGCAAGAAAGTGTTGTGACAGACTTTCTTGCGAAGCGTAATGATCGAGCGAGGTTTCAATATTTTCACTATCGTAAGGGTGAAAAGGATGAGAGTTATATTCTAACCTATGGCGCATTTACGACAGTTCAAACCGCAATGGGTGCGATGCAGACCATGGATTTTGGATTGCCAGGGAGTGTTAAAGCGTTCCCTGAACGTTTTTCGACTTATAAGCCGTTTGTTAGTTTGAATGATGATACTGGCGTTAATGATTCTGCAAATATACAGCGTCAAATCAAATTACGACCTGTTGCTATTCCGCCACCGTCAGACGCGATTGAAGATAAATTAGCACAGCTTTCTGCGCAGTCTGTTTCAACTGCTGCACCAGCGGGAACATCATCAATGCCTGCGGGTGTAGATGGTTTTAGTGGTCAGCCTGATGCGCCACCCTCAGAGCCTGCTCCAAGTCAGACTACTGGAACGAAAGCTTCATCTCCAGCGCCAATTCAAGATCCATTTAACTGATACTACTTGATTATCTTGATTGAGGGTGTGGAATGCTTGGAGTTTAAGTGTGAAAGTTAAATTTTTAGATTTGAGTTGAGCGCCAGTCATGGCGCTTTCTTTTTTTGTACTTTTTTAGTACAATTACGTCCTGTAGGGTTTGTTCAAATATCTGTTTTGATTGGCTATAAAAAATATAAAAGCACTTTCAAAATAAGATTGATGACTCTGTCTGTTGAAAAAATATTGTCTTAGGTTTTTTGTTGTAGCCAATAAATCTCGGATTGCATTTGAGTACAGCGCAGTTTTTCTTTACACTATTACACCGTTTTGTCTGTCCTCATGTTAAGCGTCGTGTTAGCTTGGGCTTAAATTGGGTTGCGCCTTGGCGTGTTCTTTCATTGCGTTATGGTCATTGTTCGCCCATTGCTTTGTTTTTATTATTGTTTTTATATAAGGGTACGCCATGCATATGTCGCCGCTCGCTCCACTTTCTTCGGAAGCCCTCTCTTTATCTGATTCTGTGACAGATGTTGCGATGAAGGGTCTTTATCAACCTGAAGATTTTCGGGATAACTGTGGCTTTGGTCTGATTTCTCACATGCAGGGTCAGGCGAGCCATCATTTGTTGAAAACTGCGATTCACAGCTTGAGCTGTATGACGCATCGTGGTGGTATCGCAGCAGATGGTAAGACAGGCGACGGTTGTGGTTTACTTTTGGCGATGCCTAAAGATTTCTTTAGAGCAGAAGCACAAAAATTAGGTGTAACGCTGCCTGAATTGTTTGCAGTGGGTACAATCTTTTTAAATACTGATGCAACGCTTGCACAACATTCACGCGACATCTTAGACGCTGAAGTTACTAAAGAAGGTTTAACAGTCGCAACTTGGCGCGCTGTACCGCTAAATGTTGAGATTCTGGGTGAGATAGCACTGCGTTCATTACCTACAATTAGCCAGATTATTGTTTCTGCGCCAGAAGGGATGGCTGAGGCAGAATTTAATCGTAAGTTGTTTTTGGCGCGCCGTCGTGCTGAGAGTCAGCTCACGCATGATCCATTATTTTACGTCACTACGCTTGCAAGTACCGTCATTAGCTATAAAGGCTTGATGATGCCAGAAGATATTGCATCGTTTTATCTGGATTTGGGCGACGAGCGCATCACGACTCATATCGTTGTGTTCCACCAACGCTTTTCAACAAATACTGCGCCGCGTTGGGCATTGGCTCAACCTTTCCGTTATTTGGCGCACAATGGTGAAATCAATACCATTATGGGCAACCGTAACTGGTCAGTTGCGCGTACGCCAAAATTTGCAAACCCATTATTGCCTGGTTTGCTAGATATCAAACCACTGATTAATCGTACTGGTTCTGATTCGTCAAGTCTCGATAATATGCTCGAGATTTTGGTTGGCGGTGGAATGGACTTGTTCCGCGCGCTACGTATGCTTGTGCCTCCAGCATGGCAAAATGTTGAAACAATGGATGCCGACTTGCGCGCATTCTATGAGTTCAACTCAAAACATATGGAAGCATGGGATGGTCCTGCAGGTTTGGTGATTCAAGATGGTCGCCATGCGATTTGTATGCTTGATCGTAATGGCTTACGTCCAGCACGTTGGGTCATCACCAAAAATGGTTACATCACACTCGCATCTGAAATTGGCGTATGGGATTACAAACCTGAAGATGTTGTATCGAAAGGTCGCGTGGGTCCAGGTCAGATTCTGGTTGCAGATACTGCGACAGGTGAACTTCTGCAAACGGTTGATATCGACAACCGCCTAAAATCAACGCATCCGTACAAAAAATGGCTGCGTGAGCATGCTTTGCATGTCAAAACTGATGATGATTTAGAAGAAAGTCTACAAGAGTTTGGCTTAAAAGGCGATGCGCTAAAATCAGCACAAAAAATGTTCTTGGTGAGCTTTGAGGAGCGTGACCAGATCATTCGCCCATTGGCTGAAAGTGGTCAAGAAGCTGTGGGTTCGATGGGTGATGATACGCCGATGGCGGTTTTATCGCGCCAAGTGCGTCATGTCGCGGATTATTTCCGTCAGCAGTTCGCGCAAGTTACCAACCCGCCGATTGATCCGTTGCGCGAATCCATCGTGATGTCATTGGAAACATCTCTGGGTCGTGAACAGAACGTCTTTGAACAATCGCCAGAACATGCTGATCGAATCATTATTTCGAGCCCTGTGTTGTCAGCAAGCAAAATGCATCAGTTACGTACTTTGCCTCGTGCTGAATATCAGATGCAGACGATTGATCTGAATTATCCAGAAAGCGAAGGTTTAGAAGCTGCAATTCATCGTATTTGTCGTGAGGCTGCAGAAGCAGTTCGTGGCGGTGCGACACTGATTAATTTGTCAGATCGCAATATTCGTGAAGGTTTCTTGCCTGCGAATGCTTTAATGGTCACTGGCGCAGTTCATCACTATTTGTCTGAAGAGCGCTTGCGTTCAGATGCAAATATTATTGTTGAAACTGGCTTGGCGCGTGATCCACATCATTTCGCAGTATTGATTGGTTTTGGTGCGAGTGCAGTATATCCATACCTTGCCTATGACGTGATCAATGAGCTGATTGCTAAGGGTGATCTGCTGGGCGATCCGCTATATGCACAAAACAATTTCCGTAAGGGTATTGATAAAGGCCTGCTGAAAATCCTGTCGAAAATGGGAATTTCAACAGTTGCTTCTTATCGTGCAGGTCAATTGTTTGAAGCGATTGGTTTGTCTCGTGCAGTGGTCGATCTGTGCTTTAAAGGTGTGTCGAGTCGTATTGAAGGCGCGCGTTTTGTTGATCTTGAAAATGATCAAAAGAAACTTGCGGTCTTGGCATGGCAAACTCGTAAGCCAATTGAACAAGGTGGCTTGCTCAAATTTGTCTTTAATAAAGAATATCATGCCTTTAACCCAGACGTGATTAACACGCTGCACACTGCGGTGCGTTCAGGCAATTATGACGATTATCAGCAATATGCAGATTTGGTTAACAAGCGTCCAACGGCAACCTTGCGTGATTTGCTGGGTCTAAATACCGCCAACAGCATTTCTATTGATGATGTTGAGCCAATTGAAGCGATTTTGCCACGTTTCGACTCTGCAGGGATGTCGCTTGGTGCGTTGTCACCTGAAGCGCATGAAGCGATTGCGATTGCGATGAACACCATTGGTGGTCGTTCAAACTCAGGTGAGGGCGGCGAAGATCCAGCGCGTTACGGTACGATTCGTAACTCGAAAATTAAGCAAGTTGCGTCAGGTCGCTTTGGTGTGACACCAGCATACTTGTCTTCTGCCGAAGTGTTGCAGATTAAAGTGGCGCAGGGTGCAAAACCAGGTGAAGGCGGTCAGTTACCAGGTGGTAAAGTGAATGCGTTGATCGCGCGTTTACGTTACTCGGTGCCGGGCGTAACCTTAATTTCACCGCCGCCACATCATGATATTTATTCAATCGAAGACTTGTCGCAATTGATTTTTGACTTGAAACAGGTCAATCCAAAAGCGTTGGTTTCGGTGAAATTGGTATCAGGACCGGGTGTAGGTATGATCGCAGCAGGTGTTGCGAAAGCCTATGCGGATTTGATTACGATTTCAGGTTATGACGGTGGTACAGCGGCATCGCCATTATCTTCAATTCACTATGCAGGTTCGCCGTGGGAACTTGGTTTGTCTGAAGCACATCAAGCCTTACGTGTGAATGATTTGCGCGGTAAAGTACGCGTTCAAACCGACGGTGGTTTGAAAACAGGTTTAGATGTGGTGAAAGCAGCAATTCTCGGTGCAGAATCATTTGGTTTCGGTTCGACACCAATGATCGCGCTTGGCTGTAAATACTTGCGTATTTGCCATCTGAATAACTGTGCGACAGGTGTTGCGACCCAGCAAGATCACCTGCGTAAAGAACATTTCATTGGCGAGCCAGAAATGTTGATCAATTTCTTCCATTTCATCGCGAAAGAAACACGCGTATGGATGGCTGCGCTTGGTGTGAAGAGCCTAAAAGATTTGATCGGTCGTACAGATCTGTTGACACGTTTGGAAGGTCAGACTGATAAACAACATCATTTGGATCTGACACCAATTTTGACTACACATCCTTCTGCTGAAGGCAATGATCAGTACTGTACCTCTGCGCGTAATGAACCATTTGATCGTGGTGAGTTAGCAGAGAAGATGGTTGCAGACATGTTGCCTGCGATTACTGCAAAAGCTGGCGGTACATTTAGCTATGACATCATTAACTGCAACCGTTCAATCGGTGCACGTTTGTCTGGTGAAATTGCGAAGCAGCATGGTGACTTAGGCATGAGTAATCAGCCTGTCACATTAAAACTGCATGGTACTGCAGGTCAGTCACTCGGTGTTTGGAATGCGGGTGGTTTGCATATTGATCTCGAGGGCGATGCTAACGATTACGTTGGTAAAGGTATGGCTGGTGGTCAAATAGCAATTTACCCACCGAAAGGTTCGCCATTTAAATCGCAAGATACCGCGATTATTGGTAATACCTGCTTGTATGGTGCTACTGGCGGTAAACTGTTTGCAGCTGGTACAGCAGGTGAACGTTTTGCGGTTCGTAACTCAGGCTGCCATGCAGTGATTGAAGGTGCAGGCGACCATTGCTGTGAATATATGACAGGTGGTTTGGTCACTGTCTTGGGTCGTACTGGTTTGAACTTCGGTGCGGGTATGACAGGCGGTTTTGCTTATGTTCTCGATTTAGAAGGTGACTTCTTTGATCGTTGCAACCATGAGTTGATTGACTTGAACCGCATTAGCACAGAGTCAACCGAAGAACATCGTCAGCATTTAGTTGAGGTGTTGGAAGAGTATGTTGCTGCGACAGGTAGCGCATGGGGTCAGAAGTTGGTTGAAGAGTTTGATGAATATAGCCGTAAATTCTGGCTGGTCAAACCGAAGGCCGCTAGCCTTGCAAGTTTGTTGAAAACGACGAAGGCAGACCCACAGTAAATCGGCAAGCATGCCGATACTGGGAAGCTATCTGTAAATTAGAGTGATTAAACTGGCTGTTGATCATATTAGGTAAGCAGTCAGTTCTTACGATTAGTGTATCGAATTTAATTCGCGCTATTGACGACTAAACGTTGAAATAGGTACGCACGATGACTCGTGCCGACCCATTGGGGATGACACATGGCTGAACGCCTAAGTAATGATTTTCAGTTTCTCGATGTTGCACGCCAAGATCCAGAGAAAAAAGATCTAGACACACGCACGACAGCGTTTGTTGAAATTTACCAGCCTTTTGAGAAGGTTGAAGTCGCAAATCAGGCACATCGTTGCTTGGATTGTGGTAATCCATATTGTGAATGGAAATGCCCAGTCCATAACTATATTCCGAATTGGCTTAAGCTCATTAGCGAAGGACAGTTGTTCCAAGCTGCTGAATTATCTCATCAAACTAATACTTTGCCAGAAGTTTGCGGTCGTGTTTGCCCACAAGATCGCTTGTGTGAAGGCGCATGTACCCTGAATGATGGTTTTGGTGCAGTAACGATTGGTAATACTGAAAAATACATTACGGATACCGCGTTCGCGATGGGCTGGCGCCCAGATATGTCCAAAGTCGTTTGGACAGATAAAAAAGTCGCGATCATTGGTGCAGGTCCTGCGGGTCTAGGTTGTGCTGATGTATTGGTTCGTGCAGGTGTGAAGCCAGTTGTGTTTGATAAAAATCCAGAAATTGGCGGTTTGCTCACTTTCGGTATCCCTGAATTCAAAATGGAAAAAGATGTGATGATTCGTCGTCGCACCATTTTTGAAGGCATGGGCATTGAGTTCCGTCTCAACACTGAAATCGGTGTGGATGTAACCATTGATGAGTTGTTGGCGGATTATGATGCCGTATTCATGGGGATGGGCACATACACCTACATGAAAGGTGGCTTTGTCGGTGAAGAGTTGAACGGCGTTTATGACGCGCTGGATTACTTAATTGCTAACGTGAATCGTTGCCAAGGCTGGGAAAAATCGCCATTTGATTACATTAGTATGGAAAACAAACGCGTTGTGATTCTAGGTGGTGGTGACACTGCAATGGATTGTAACCGTACTGCGATTCGTCAAGGTGCAGCACATGTCACTTGTGCGTATCGTCGTGATGAAGACAATATGCCTGGTTCACGCCGTGAAGTGAGAAATGCGAAAGAAGAAGGCGTTGAGTTCTTGTTTAATCGTCAACCAATTGAAATTATTGGTGATGCGCATGGCGTAACAGGCGTCAAAGTTGTAACGACTCAGCTTGGTGAAGCGGATAGTCGTGGTCGCCGTAGTCCAGAACCAATTCCTGATTCGGAAGAAATTCTGCCAGCAGATGCTGTGATCTTGGCATTTGGTTTCCGTCCAAGTCCAGCAGCATGGCTCGCTGATCAAGCGGTGAAAATGGACGGTTCAGGTCGTGTAACCGCTGCTGAACATCAAGCATTCCCATTCCAAACCAGCAATCCGAAGATTTTTGCGGGTGGTGATATGGTGCGTGGTTCTGACCTCGTGGTGACTGCAATTTGGGAAGGTCGTCAAGCTGCGGAAGGTATTTTGGATTATTTGAAAGTTTAATGTTTAGAGTGAGATTAATAGCTCATCGATGGGTGGGCTATTGGTCTGTTAAGGTCCTATCAAGCAAAACAGTTATTGAACGTATTTTTGTTAAATGGGCGTGATAGCACAAATCTAGTCAACTAGTAGAATTCAATAGAGCTTAGTTTGATTTTTATGTCATTGTTTAATAATTCATAATTCTTGTCATTAGGGGTAGTATGGATAGCGTAAATCAGACTACATTGGAAACCAGTGCAAATAATCTAAAAAAAGCAGAAATTATTGCTGTTGATCTAGATGGAACATTAATTCGTTCAGATATACTTTGGGAGAGCATTTTTTTATTTCTTCGGAAATCTCCATTAAATATTTTTCTCATTATGATTTGGTGTCTTAAGGGAAAAGTTTTTCTAAAGAAAAGTTTGGCTGATCAGGTGACGCCTAATGTTGAATCGCTACCTTATAATCGGGTGTTGCTAAGCTGGCTACAAACTAAATCTCAGCAAGGCGCAACGCTAGTTTTGGCGAGTGCATCTGATCTTAGGATTGTTCAACGTATTGCCGATCATCTTGGTATATTTCAGACAGTCTTTGGAACAGAACAAATTAATCTGTCATCTGAGAATAAGCGAAAACTTCTTGTTGAACATTATGGGGAACAGGGATATAGCTATATCGGATTCGAAGGTAGATCTCTCCGTGTGGCAATCTGCTTCAACAGCATATATTGCCAATCCAGAGTTTGGTGTAACAGCTGCAGCTCAAAAACTCTGTAATCAGTATCCGACTAAGCTTGGCCAGTCATTTGTTGATCGACCAACGTATCTGTATACACTGCGCAAAGCGCTGCGTTTGCATCAATGGGCTAAGAATATGCTGATTTTTGTGCCCTTGATTGCAACACATCAGTTTTTTTCTGTTCCTTTATTGAAGAGCGGAATCCTAGCTTTTTTTTGTTTTGGGTTATGCGCTTCTAGCGTTTACTTATTGAACGATTTGTTGGATATTCAGGATGATCGACAGCATCCAACCAAACAGAATCGCCCTTTGGCAGCAGGAACATTCTCAATTTCTCAAGCAGTGATTTGGATTCCTTGTCTATTAATCACTTCATTTGTGCTGGCAATTAAGTTTGTGCCAATTAAATTTACGTTTTACCTATTTGGTTACTATGTACTGACATTGGCTTATTCATTCTGGTTGAAGCGAATAGTGATGATTGATGTGGTTGCTTTGGCTATTCTTTATAGCGTCCGTGTGGTAGCAGG
This sequence comes from Gammaproteobacteria bacterium, assembly GCA_028868515.1. Taxonomy (GTDB): domain Bacteria; phylum Pseudomonadota; class Gammaproteobacteria; order Pseudomonadales; family Moraxellaceae; genus Aquirhabdus. The sequence continues at coordinate 19,279 of JAGWUI010000010.1, read as the reverse complement.
CGGTGCCGCAATGGCTTTAGGAACAACATTTTGGGTTTTGACTTTTTGCCTTTTCATTTTTTTAAGTTTGGCATTTGTTAAGCGCTATACAGAGTTATTTCACTCTCGTAATAAGGGTTTGCTCCACAAAGCTTCAGGTCGTGGTTATTATCCCGCTGATTTTGAGATGCTGGCTTCATTGGGTGGAGCATCTGGTTACCTTTCCGTCTTGGTTCTCGCACTTTATATTAATGAGCCTTCAACAGGATTGCTTTACCATTCTCAGAAGTGGTTATGGGCCACATGTCCGATACTTTTATTTTGGATCAGCCGAGTTTGGTTGCTTGCTCACCGTGGACAAATGAATGATGATCCTATTATTTTTGCGCTCAAGGATAAAGTGAGTTTGCTGACAGTCGCTGCTTTTCTATTGGTATTTTATGTGGCAGCAATTTATGGCTGATCTGCTTTCATGGGGACGTTATCCCTATCGACCTCAGCAATCGCATGCTGTTTTCTGGGAGATGGAAGTTCCGCAAACTTTGCAAAATATTATTGAAACAGCTCAAAACACCCTTGCTTATGGCTTAGGTCGTAGCTATGGGGATTCGTGCTTGGCGGTGTCAAACCATGTGGTGATGACGCAAGGCATGGATCGGGTTTTAGCGGTCGATTGGCAGACTGGTATTATTTTGGTGCAAGCAGGTCTCTCTTTCGCTGCAATTATTGAAATGGCATTACCTAGAGGCTGGTTTTTGCCCGTGACTCCAGGTACAAAATTTGTCACGGTTGGCGGCGCTGTCGCTAATGATGTGCATGGCAAAAACCATCATGTTATGGGAACTTTTGGTCAACATGTACGCCGTTTATTTGTTTATCGAAGCGATGAAGGGATTGTTGAGTGTTCTAGGCAAACACGACCAGATTTATTTGCAGCAACGATAGGTGGCTTGGGGCTAAGCGGTATTATCGTTGCGGTTGAATTTCAACTTCGTGCTGTAGAAACGAGTGATATTGATCAAACAAGTATTCGTTTTGGTGGGTTGGCTGAGTTCTTTGATCTTTCTGAGTCGCATGACCAAACGCATGAATATACAGTCGCATGGGTGGATTGTCTAGCAACAGGATCTGAAGCTGGACGGGGGCATTTCATCGCAGGTAATCATGCAAAACGCAGTGCCACATCAGCACAGAATGAGCTGCTATTGGCATCATCTAAAAAACTTAAAATGCCATTTGATCCACCTTTCTCGTTAGTTAATTCATTGAGCTTACGGATGTTTAATACGTTGTATTATCATCGCCAACAACAAAAAATAATCAACAGTCGCGTAAGTTATGATCCATTTTTTTATCCATTGGATGGTATTCAACAGTGGAACCGTATGTATGGGCGCGCAGGTTTTCAACAGTATCAGTGCGTAATCCCGCAGAGTGCAGGACGTGACACTATTGCTGCAATCATGCAAGAAATTGCAAAGAGTGGTACAGGTTCTTTTCTTGCTGTCCTAAAGCAATGTGGACAGATGACTTCTCCTGGTTTGTTGTCGTTTCCTTTACATGGTGTGTCTCTGGCTTTAGATTTTCCTCAAATTGAGCAAAAAAATATTCAACTTTTTAGTAGGTTGGATTCTTTGGTTCATGAGGTCGGTGGGCGCTTATATCCTGCTAAAGATGCACATATGAGTGCAGTACATTTTCAACAAGCTTATCCGCAATGGGAGCAGATAGAAGCCCTGCGCGATCCCAAACTTCTCTCACAGTTCTGGCAACGAGTGACACAATGAATCCAATCTCATCTCAAAAAGTTTTAATTATTGGCGCAACTTCAGGCATCGCAGAAGCTGTCGCACGTCGCTATGCTCAGCAAGGGGCCAGTCTATTTTTAGTTGCACGAAATAGTGAAAAACTTACGGTAATCGCCTCTGATTTAAAAGCTAGAGGTGCACTTGATGTTCAATATTTTGTGATGGACGCTAATGATACGCCGCAGATCCAGAGTATGGTGAATCAGGTCGAAAAGACATTTGGGGTGCTGGATGTGGCTTTGATTGCACATGGAACATTGCCCGATCAGGCAAAAACTGAAACCGACGTGAATTATGCGATCACAGAATTCCGCACAAATGCTGAAAGTGTAATCGCATGTCTAACTGTATTGGCAAACAAATTTGAAAAACAAGGTCATGGTGTGATTGCTGTGATTGGCTCAGTAGCAGGCGATAGAGGTCGTGGCAGTAACTATCTTTATGGTTCGGCGAAAGCAGCACTTGAGTCCTTTACTTCGGGGTTACGAGCTCGATTGTTTAAAAAAGGTGTGCATGTATTGTTAATTAAACCTGGTTTTGTTGCGACACCGATGACTGCAGATCTGAATTTGCCTGAGAAATTAACTGCGACGCCTGAGGTTGTTGCAGAACTTATCCAAAAAGGCATAAATCATCGTAAGGATGTGATTTATACCCCGCGATTTTGGGCATTGATTATGTTAATTATTCGATCAATTCCGACAGTGGTGTTTAAACGATTAAGTTTATAGAGTAAATACACATTTTTGTGTATTTTTCAAAGAATATTGGTTTCATATTCAAGGTTGAATTCATGCCTTTTAATAAAACGTGCTCTGACAATAGCTTATTTACATCTGAGCGCTTTATTAAACTCTTAAGTTTGATAGCCTTTGCGACTTTATTATTTAGTGCAAAGCTTTGGCTTATTTGTAGTTATGGTAATCCCACCCCGTTTTGGGATCAATGGGATGCGGAAGCTGCAAAACTTTATGCACCATTTTTGGAGGGCACTCTGCATCTTCAAGATTTATTTTCGGCACATAATGAACATCGTATCTTCACAACACGATTATTATCGCTCGCAGAGCTGAAAGTTAATGGGGTCTGGAGTCCCATATTACAAATGGTTGTGAATGCGGTACTTCATATTATAGTACTCATATTGATCATCATATTGATGCTTAAAGTTGTTGGACAGAAGTATTTATTTCCTATTCTAATTTTTTCTCTAATTTTATTTTCAATGCCTTATGCATTTGAAAATACCTTAGAAGGATTTCAGGCTCAATTTTATTTTGTTTTATTTTTTAGTATTGTTGCATTATGGTTGATGGTCACAAAACCTCCTTTTTCAGTGTTATGGTGGGTTGGGTTGGCATCAAGTGGGGTAGCATATTTTTCTTTTGCATCTGGTATTTTTTCAATTGCGGCATCTGTCGGTGTAAGTCTTATTCTTTATTGTGTATCGGATCTAAGGCATAGTAAGAAACAAATTTTGGCAATATTTGTTCTGATTGTTGCATTTGTTTTAGGTGTTCTCTTTACTCCTGTTAGTCCTAAAATGCATCCTCCGTTGCCAATTATTCATGCACTGTTTGCTATTTTAAGCTGGCCGTTTAATAAATATAGTATTTTATTCTTGCTTGTGAATGCTCCTGCCATTATATTTCTGAGCAATATGTATCGACATCGACCTCATGCTTCAGATCCAAGATGGTTTATTGTTGGTTTACTAATTTGGGCGGCTATTCAGTCGATCAGTATTGCATACGGGCGATATGAGGCGCCTTTGTCATCGAGATATATGGATTTGTATGCAATTTTGATTCTAATCAATTTTATTTGCTTGTTACTAGTCTTAAATCCCCCCAGATTACGCGATAGTCGTTTCAATTTTAAAATGCTCGGTGGGGTATTTTGGGTCTTAGTGATTTTAATACCATTGGTGGAAGGATCACATACATCTCTTAGATATGCTAAGGGTTTATATCAGAAAGGTTTGGAGCAACAAATAAATACCCAAAATTATGTTGCAACAGGTAATATAAACTTTTTAAAAAATAAACCTGATCTGAGTATCCCTTATCCTAATCCTGATCGTTTAGCGATGCTTCTAAGCAAACCTAGTATCCGCTCAATATTGCCAAGTAATATCGCTTCGCCCGAACTAAAAAAAGACGGCAACTTAGATGCATTTATTACAAATTTATTGATGAATTATAAAATATTTTTGTATGCTGGTTTGATGTTTCTTATATTAGCTATGACGTGTAGTGCATTTCGTTGTAAGCGGAAATTTCCATAGTGGTATTAACCTTTTATAAGATTAGTATGAATAGTTGATTTTGTAGATGCTATTTATAAAACAATAGTGAGAATATAGTGATTTTTTCTGTGGATAAGAACGCAAATATTTTTAGATTTTATAGAATGCAGTGGCTTTGGGTTGCTATTTTACTTATTCTTTTAAGTGTTATATTAGTGCCGCTAAACCCCGATATGCCAATTAGTGGGCTTGATCCTTCTTGGAAGTTTGCAATTAATCAGGCAGTCGTACAAAAACTTAAAATTGGACAAGATGCTATCTTTACTTTTGGACCATATGCATCTATCTATACGAGAATGTATCATCCGAATCTCGATAATTTAATGATATTTGGAGGTTTGTTTCTAACTATTGGTTATACAATAATATTTTCTGGTTTGCTTAGAAAAAGTAATCTATTATGGATTTTTTTAGTCATATTTTTTATGACGGCTTTTTATACTATCTGCAGATAGTATTTTCTTTGTTTATCCATTAATTGTAAGCTTGTATATAAAAAATTTGTTGAAATTGGAAAGGTTATCAATTTTTGAGATCTTTAAGTTAATTATTGTTCTGTCCGTATTGGGTATGATTCCTCTTGTTAAGGGGAGTTTTTTTATTTTATGCTTTGCCATAATAATTATTACCGTAATTTATATCATAATATTAAAAAAATATTCTTTAGCTATTCTCTCGGTTTGTATGCCTATCTTGAGTATGTGCATACTCTCAGGGATTGCAGGACAGTCTTTGTCTAATTTGGCATTATATTTCAAACACATTTTTCCAATCATCTCTGGCTATACGGAAGCAATGTCATTAGAAGGTGTACTAAATGAAATCTATTTATTTATGGCATCTTATTTTATTATATCCTTATTTATTTTTAGAGCGAGTTTGGATTTATACTCAAAAATATTTATTTTTTTGTGTGTGAGTGTTTTCTTATATATTTCATTTAAAGCTGGATTTGTTCGACATGATGGTCATGCCGATATTTCGGCTATAGCATTATTAATTATAATTCCAATCATTTCTTTAGAGATTAAGATAAAAAAAGCATTTATACCTTTTACGTTTTGCTTGTTTGCATCATTTACGATTCTTTCAGATCACCGTCACCTATCTGTAGGTGAGATGTGGTATTCAATTAAAAATGTGTATGTGAATGCATATTTAGGTTTAGATCAACGAATTAAACACCCTGATTTTCTTGTAAATAAATATAATAAAGCGATTGATGTCTTGGCTGAAAAGTCAAAGATTCCTGCTTTGAGTGGTACAACTGATATTTACTCATATGATCAAGCGGAACTCTTGGCTTCTCATAATACATGGAATCCCCGTCCTGTTTTTCAAAGTTATTCGGCTTATACACCGCTCCTCGCACAGATGAATGAGTCTCATCTTAGAGGTGATCATGCGCCAGATAATCTTTTATTTAAAATTCAGCCTATCGACAATCGACTTCCATCTCTTGAAGATGGATTAAGTTGGGCTGCTATTTTCGATAATTATCATCCTGTAGAAATGAAGCAAGAAACGATTTATTTGCAAAAGAATGCATTGATAAAGTCATCTAGCCAATTCCATGTGCTTAAAGAACAAAAGTTTAGAACTGATGAGATAATTTTGATTAATGGTTCAGAGTTACCTGTGTTTGCAAAAATCGATTTGAAACTGACGTTATTGGGTCAGATTGCTCAACTTTTGTATAAGCCACCTCAGCTTACGATGAATTTGGAATTAAGAAATGGGCAGCATATAAGCTATCGAGTGTTATCAAATATGATGCGCTCAGGTTTCTTTATTTCCCCGTTGGTTAAGGATACACATGATTTCTTATTATTATCATCAGGAAATGGTGCTTTTCTTGGCGATAATATGGTTAAAAGTATTTCTATTACCCCAGCTTATGGTCATAGATTATTGTGGAACAGAGAGTTTTCTCTTGTACTTGAGTCCTATCATAACTCATCCTTGCCTGATCCAAAATTTGCCCCATTGATTAATAAGATTAGTGCAGTACAGCCTCATTATAGTCTTACAAGCCCTGATGCTTGTCATGGGGTCATTGATACTATTAATGGCTTACCTCCAGCGGCGATTAAGATCAATGATCTGAAATTTTTATCAGTTAAGGGATGGTTGACGTTATCTAATGATCATAGCCAAGTGCCTGAGAAGTTATTTATAACGTTTAAAAGTGTTCATCAGCCTACGCAGTATGTTGAGGCAACTCATACATCTCGTGATGATGTGAAAATATATTTAAAGCATCCACAGATGGCTGATGTTGGCTATGAAGCTCTTATAGATTCCTCTAAACTCGCAAAATCTTTTATTTTAGGAATTGCCGAAGGTGATCATGGTCACCTTCGACAATGTTCTCAGTTTCAAGTACCTATTACGACAGATTTAGCGCATTAAATATTTATCTTTGACTTATGAGTAATTTTCCAATGCAAGAAAAAATAATCCTTCCTGGCGGTGCAGGACTCGTCGGTCAGAATCTAGTCGCGCGGCTTAAGGCGAAAGGCTATCGTAATATTGTGGTGTTGGATAAACATAAAGCCAATCTTGCTGTCTTGAGGCAAGTACATCCTGATATTACGGTGGAATATGCAGATTTGGCGGTGCAAGGTGAATGGCGCCAATATTTTGTTGGGGCTGATGTTGTCGTTATGCTTCAGGCTCAGATCGGTGGAAATGAGAACGAGGACTTTGTTCGTAATAATGTTAGTGCAACCCAATATATTTTAGATGAAATTAAGGCTAATCAGATTCCTTATTTAATTCATATCAGCTCATCTGTGGTTGAATCTGTTGCCGAAGATTTCTATACGGAAAGTAAAAAAGCTCAAGAAAAGCTTGTGATTGAGAGTGGGATTCCTTGTCCAATTCTTCGACCGACATTGATGTTTGGCTGGTTTGATCGTAAACATCTAGGTTGGTTGTCACGGTTTATGAATAAAGTGCCTGTTTTCCCAATTCCAGGGCATGGTCGTTATATGCGTCAACCGTTATATGTAGGTGATTTTTGTAATGTGATTATTAGTTGTATTGAAAATCGTATTACCGAAGGAACTTATAATATTTCTGGACATGAATATATTGACTATATTGATATTATTCGTCAAATCAAAGCTACGACACACGCAAAAGCTAAGATCGTCAAAATTCCTTATAGTTTATTTTACAGCTTGCTGACTGTTTGGGCATGGTTTGATAAGAATCCACCTTTTACAACGCAGCAGCTCTCGGCATTGATTGCTAAAGATGAGTTTGAGGTAATTGATTGGCCTGGTATTTTTGGTGTTAAATACACGCCGTTTGCAGTAGCTATTGAAGAAACTTTTACTGATCCCGTATATAGCAAAATCGTTTTGGAGTTCTAAGGTGGGACAACGTATCGCAGTGCTTGGTGCAGGTCCGATGGGACTTGCTGTGGCTTACCAGTTGGTCTTAGATGGTCATCAACCAGTGGTTTTTGAGGCGGATGATCGTGTCGGCGGGATGACTGCCGCATTCGATTTCAGTGGCTTATCGATTGAGCGTTACTATCATTTTCACTGCATTTCTGACCATGCTTTTTTGCAAGTGCTAGATGAATTAGGTATCGCAGAAAAAATGCACTGGGTCGAAACCAAGATGGGTTATTGGTATCAGAATCGTTTACAGGCTTGGGGAAATCCAATAGCTTTGCTACAGTTCAAAGGATTGAGCTTGAAAGCTAAATTTCGTTATGGATTGCATGCTTTTCTATCGACTAAGCGAGATGATTGGAAACCTTTAGATGCGGTTGAGGCTTCAGCATGGATTAAAGGTTGGGTTGGTGATGAGGCATATGAGGTGCTTTGGCGTCGACTCTTTGATTATAAATTTTATGATTATGTAGGTAATCTTTCAGCTGCTTGGATTTGGAGTCGTATTCGTCGGATTGGTCGTTCCCGCTATAGTTTGTTTCGTGAGAAGTTAGGGTATTTGGAAGGCGGCTCTGAAACACTTTTGCAAAGTATGAAATCTGCTATCGAGGCGAAAGGTGGTGTAATACGTCTGAAATCTCCTGTCACGAAGGTTGTTATTGAGAATAGTGCAGTTCAAGGTGTTGAATGTGCTGGACAGTTCGAAGCTTTTGATAAGGTGGTGAGCACGATTCCGTTGCCATATGTGGCTCGTATTATGCCAGATCTTCCTGAGCAATTATTATCCGCATTTAATGCCAAGAAAAACATTGCGGTCGTTTGTGTGATTGCAAAGTTGAAAAAGGCTGTCACTGAGAATTTTTGGCTTAATACGAATGATCCAGAGATGGATATTCCTGGGTTGGTAGAATACAGCAATCTGCGTCCACTAGATCAACATGTCGTTTATGTTCCTTTTTATATGCCAGGAGAGCATGTTAAGTTTAGTGAGCCTGATAGCGTGTTTTTGGACAAAGTGCGTACTTATTTAAAGAAAATTAACCCGGAACTGACAGATAATGACTTTATTGATATTCGAGCCAGTCGTTATCGTTATGCACAACCTATTTGTGAGCCAGAATATTTAAATAAACTCCCACCGGTTGCATTGCCAATCAAAGGCTTATGGGTCGCTGATACCTCTTATTATTACCCTGAAGATCGTGGTATTTCTGAAAGTATTGGATTTGGGCGAAATATGGCAAATATGGCGGTAGGCGTGTCATGAAAACGCTCTCCGTTGATAAGCCGAATGTTTTGAAGTTCTTATTGGCTGGTGGTATCGCCGCCGCCGCCAATTATGGCTCACGTTTTATTTTCAATTTATGGGTGAGCTATGAACAAGCTATTGTTTTGGCTTATCTGGTGGGGATGGTTGTTGCTTTTGTATTGATGCGTCAGCATGTATTTAATCGACAGTCACAGAGTCTTGCGCCACAAGTGATCAAGTTTGTGTTAGTGAATATCCTTGCGGTATTACAAACACTTCTGATTAGTGTTGTTCTTGTGCGATGGATTTTTCCATTCATTGGGATGACGGAGCATCCAGAGGCCATTGCTCATTTGATTGGTGTGATTGTACCTGCAATTACTAGCTATATTGGACATAAGTTTTATACATTTAAATAAATGTGGATTTGAGTTTGCCAATCCTGAATCTATTTATAGCTATTTTTTAAAAAATGGAATCTTAAGGATATAAGCAAGTTAAAGCACAAATTGCTTATCTAAGATGGAAATAAAAATAGATTGTATTGCTGGTTAAAAGTTATAGAAACTAGATTTCGACAAATTGTGTGATAACTCCCCTAGATTTTACGATTTCTCGTACGGTAGAAGTTGATCAGGTTCAGCTTGATCAACGAACACAATCTTTTTCAAAATTCATCATCGTATTGTTGAACATGGTGAATTTAGATTTTCGCTTTATCCAATCCTCTAAAGAATAGTCTTCTCTAGCGTATTCAGACTTATTGTGAATATGGGGGAAATGTGGAGCTTTGATCTGAAGAATCTTTAATCGATACCTTTAATTCAAGGATAGAAAACTATTCTTTAGATTAATGTTTTTTTAATTATTTTTTAATATTAATGAGTTAGTTTATTTTTGCTCATTTTCAAGTCCTATATCTTCGATAGCTATATATTACATTAATTCTGATAAACGGTATTTTTCGTTAATAATTACTGTGCTATTGTTCGCTTTCAGTAAATTTTAGATTATTAATTGACCAAGAATGCAAGAAGCATTCTTTCATCTATAGTACTAGGAGTTCTTATGAAAAAGGTGATTGGTACGCTGTTGGCTACTGCAACAGCTTTATTGGTGGCAACGGATGCGAGCGCATGGACGCAAAATGTACATCGCCGTATTGCCATTGATGCGGTTAACTATATGAAGGCCAACCCTTCTACAACTAACTACGCTAAGCTGTTGGCTGGTGCAACTAAAGCGGGTTATACCATTGATCAGTTTGCGACGGTGCTGGGTCAAGGCGCCTATGATGTGGATGATTTTGCTGATACTTATATATGTGGTGCTACGACAGGTAGCTGCGTGTTAGCTCCTGTTTGGGGGGCAGGTTCTGGCATTGTAAAATATACTTCGTATTGGCATTTCCAAAATCAGACACAAGGTCCTGATGTTCATGGCAATGATTTTGGTGGATATAACTATAGTAAGCTGACCGTGTGGGGCGATATCGACAATATGGCTGCTTCTTGGTTGTATGGTGATTATTTGGATGATGGTCCAGGCAATCTAAGAGGCTGGTTTGGTGATAGTTCTAAGTATAATTCTTATGACTTAACAGAGGCACACTATCGTTTGGGAGGTTATTCAACGCGTAGTATGTATTCTGATTTTGACAAAATGCCTTTTGAACCTATTGATAATTTAGGCCAATATTGGTTTCAGCAGTTTTTAGCATCTCCATCTGTACAAACGCTAGGCTTTGTGATGCATACGACTGATTTGTTGCAACCTCACCACGTATGGACAACGTCTTCTTTAAATCATTGGGGTTGGGAAACTTGGGTCGAAGATCATTATGATACTTTAGCATTGAATGATAATGCTAAAGTGACAACGGCTCTGAGTGATTTGACGCCATTGGCACCTACAGCAACAGATATTCGTCCTTTGCTGACTCAGGGTGGAGCAATTGCGTATACTCAAGGTGGTATTGTGCTGTCGAGTACAGATGATGCTGATCGTACAAAAGTGGCTAACGTTGTGATTCCTCACGCAATTGCTATGGTAGTTCAGTTGTTGAATCGTGCTGCAGAGCGATTCTAAGATTCAGAGTCTGATCTTTATCGAATGTAACCGATGATGTATTTATAAGGTTATTTATTAAAAAAAACGTCACAATTAATAGTGGCGTTTTTTTAGCGAGATCTACAGTATGGGGTAGCATAGCTTGGCTATTCCATACTGATCGTTTATTTGCTGATATGTGTCAAAATTCTAATATGTACAGGATGTCAAAAAAGGTTGGCTTATGCAATTTTCTCTGTTAAATGATCATGTTATCGGGTTGACTAAACGCAGTGCAACGAGTGTCATGTTGTTGATGTGCATGTGGGCGAGCCATGCTGCTGCGACTGTAAGTTATGATTTAAAAACGACAGGATTGGCTGCAACAATAGATGATAAGCCAATTAGTCAGCGTTTACTGAATCGTTTTACAATGATCGCCAAAAGGGGTGATAAAGATGTCACGCCGAATAAGGTGTTACAACGAATCATTGATGATGATTTATTGGCAATCTATGCACGTAGCCGATTTACATCAGATGATCTAATTAAAGATAGTAAAGTTGCATTTTCGCCTGAAGTACAAATACAACAAGCTTTGTCTGCGGATATTGTGGCTGCTTTTGGACCAGAGATGGTTGTGGAGGCAAAAAAACGCACTGGATCAGATAAGCCTAATTATGGTCAAACGGCTAGTCATACAATGACTGATGAAGATTGGAAAAAATTGCTTTCTGATCAACCAGAATTGAAGCTAGATTATCATTTAATGCCTGCAGGTCGTAAATTTGCAGAGCAACTCGTACTTCGTCAATACCGTTTTGATGCCAATACTCAAGGTACAATTACTTTGGCTGATGTTTATGATAGTCAGCATATGCAAGGAAAGTTTCAGATCCATCAAAAGGATAAAGATTACACGGACCAACAGGCTCAGGTGCTTATGGAGCGTCGATATGCCATTCATTGGTTAGAGCATCGTTCAGGTCTTACTCCTATTGAAGTGAATGCTTTTAAACAAATCGTTGTGGATCGCATGGAGATTCAAGGTTATTTGGCACATATCGGAGTTGCAGCAGATGTACATGATGATATGTCTTATATGAAAAAAATTGCGAATCAAGTGACTCCAGAAGAAATTCAGGATTTTTATCAGAATCATAAAGAGATGTTTATCCGTGTTGACCGCGTGAAGGCTCGACATATTCGTACAAAGGATGAGGCAACAGCAAATGAGGCATTTGCGGCACTCAAAAAAGGAAAACTATTTGCTGATGTTGCTAAACAATATTCTGTTGCAGATGATCGTCAAAATGGTGGTGATTTAGGTTGGGTTGTACATCCTGAGACAGGTTCAAATTGGTTACAGAGCCTACTGTTTTTTCAACCCGTTGATAAAGTATCGAACCCTTTTCGGATGCCAGGTAAACCAACTGATGCTGTGGACTGGGAGATTGTACTGGTTGAACAAAAAGACACGAGTTATCAACCTGTGACAAGTGAGTCAGTTCATTATGTCGCATCTCTGGCGATTGCAAAGCAAAAAGTGATGCAAGAATATCTGGATGCTAGAGTACAAGTCTGGAAACAGGCGAAGATTCATATCCGCCCAGACCTCGTCTTGAGTATGAATTTTCCTCAGGAGGGGATGCAGCAGTGAAGAAATGGTTGTGGATTGTGTTAGGTTCGCTGTTACTGTTGGTTGTGGGAGTGGTTGTGTGGCTAAAGCCAAAAGAATCGCCTCCAGTAAATCCTCCAGTGATTCGACCATTGTCCCATCCGCCTCAGGTTGTGGCTGATCAGCCTGCTCCGCCAAATTTAGGCGTAGGGCAGGACTCTCCTATCTTGCCTATGCCTGACCCAGCGACATTTCCACCCGTTGATGCGGCAAAGAGCATGGCGGAGACGCGTGAGCATGGTGATCCGCGGACACCTCCGCTGGATCGTACGCCAGATCGGGAGATGCCGACTGCAGCGGAACTTCATGATCCAAAGGGGTATGCGCAATACGAGGCAAACCAAAATGCCAAAGTATACAAGGCCTTTGTTGCTTCAGCGGATAAAGAAATACCTGCACTACAATCTGATATTGACCGTGCTAAACAAGAAGGAATTAGCCAAGAACAGATTAAAGTCGTGGAGGAAAAGGTGCGGCGCATTCAGGAAACTCGTGATCAGCTAAAAGCGCAGCATCCTGAATTGTATCAATAATTTTTTTAGAAACCTTATCTAACTCAGAAATACGCTGATTTATTTTAAACCAGCGTATTTATCTTTAAAAAAGTTCCATGCTTCTTCTGCAGCTTCGACATCTTCATTTTGCTTCCCGACAATCATGGTATAGAAACGCCGTGGATGTTGGGTCAGGCTAGGTTCCATGTGACCGCCATTGTTGATACGTAATAATTCAACTTGTAAGCCTTTGGGATTATTTCCCCACATCGTTTTTATTGCTGAGGTCGGGTCATTTGGATTGATGTGTGGAAGTGTTGTCACGCTGGTGGGTGTTGCGGTAAGTCCATCTAGTTTGCGCCAGACAGATACACTTTGCTCAACACTGATGACACCACCCAGTGATTTATTTGACATGAAATGGACATTGCCACCGTCATAAGGTACTAAAGGATCGGATGTGCCTGAAATAATGAGTGCAGAGAGAGGAACTTTTGGTGCAGGACAATCACTGGTGGATGCCATCGAGCCACTGACGGTGGCAAAGCCAGCCAGTTTATCGCCAAGTTCGCTGGCAATTCGGAAGGTCATCATTGCGCCATTAGACATTCCCATGACGTAAATGCGGTTTGGGTCAACGTTATGCTCATTAATTTCTCGAGTCATGATGGCGCGGATTAAGCCGACATCATCTGTTTTGGTATTTTTACTTTCGTCTGCACGACAATCATTCCAGCCTTGTTTGCCGTCACTTCCTCTTGCTCCATCAGGTGCAGCGATGATGAGTCCTTCACGATCAGCAATGTTGAGCCATACTGACATAGGTGCGGCGCTACGATTTTGTCCGAGTAACTGTGCAGCAGAGCCCATGTGACCGTGTAATAGGATGATGAGAGGACGTTTGCCTGTTGAAGGTTGGAGTTGGTCTGGTACGGCAATCAGATAATGTCGTTGCCCTTCAGGGCGAGAAATGGTTTCTGATGTGATGGTTGTCGCGAGTGTGGCTTGGCTGATACAGACACTGGCAAATAAAGAGAGCTTAGAAAGCTTGATCAATTTTGAGGTTGTTGATTTGCGAGTAAGCATTGTGCCACCTATTTAATGATGTTCACAGCGGAAGTGAGGGATGTTTGTGATGATGATTTTTGTGGTGGCAGTTCCACCCATTCGCCATTTTTGACTTGATATACGGTGATCTTGCCAACTTTCAGATCACCTTGTGGGTCAAATTGAATTTGATTCGTGACACCCGCGTAATTGGTTTTCTTAAGTTCTGGTGCATAGATTTTGGGATCTGTTGAACCTGCCATTTGCATGGCTTTGGCAATAATCTGTGTCGCATCATAATAATACGGTGCATAGAGTTGCACAGGTCCGTATTTTTGCTCAAATCGTTGTTTGAAAAATGAACCTTGTCGCATTCTTTCCAACGGTAAACCAGGTAATGTCGTGACGACGCCTTCAGCGTCTTTTCCAGCGAGTTTAATAAACTCAGGCGTATGTACGCCATCGCCAGCGATATATTGCGCTGTTATGCCTAAGTTACGCATTTGTTGCAACATGGCAGCCGCTTGTCCATCGTTGCCTGCAAAGAAAATAAGATCAGGTGATTTACTCTTGATACGAGTCAGGATGGCATTGAAATCTGTTTCTTTATCACTGGCGGATTCTCGTGCAATGAGATTGCCATTCAATGTTTTTAGGTATTTCTCAAATTCATCCGCCATGCCGACGCCATAGGCACTGCGATCATCAATAATCGCAATCTGTTTCGCGCCAAAATGCTGCACAGCAATGTTGGCTAAGGTCTGACCTTGTTGGATGTCATTGGCAATTAAACGGAACGTGTAGGGAAAACCTTGTTGGGTGTACTTAGGATTGGTGACGGCAGGCGCAAGCAAGGGAATACCTGCTCGGTTATAGATGATCGACGCAGGCAAAGTTGTACTGGATGTGGTATGTCCGATAACCGCATTGACGTTTGCATCGACCAAATGCTGTGCGGCGTTAGTGGCATGGCGTGGATCAGCTTGGTCATCTTCACTTTGAATTTTGAAGTGAATAAGTTTTCCTGCAATCAAGATCTTTTGCGCATTTAAGTCATCGATGGCGAGGCGAACGCCATTTTCTTCATCTTTTCCATAATGTGCCAATTCTCCAGTCAGTGCCCCGACATAACCAATCGTGACGATGTTTTCTGCTGGTGGGTTATTTTTTTTTGCACAATCACTCAATGACAAACCCATGAGTGTGAGCCCAAACACGATGCTGATTTGATGGGGTAGTGGATGCGTTTTGCGTAACGTCTTTGAGATTTTAGCAATCATAGTATGTAGTGGTTAATGAATGATCTTTCTCAAAGATAGCATGATTTTGATTGAGACTATATCTGGTTTATCACATTCTGTTTTGTCTCAAGTCATGCGAATGAAAAACCAGTTTTTTTAACAATTCAACACGGCATTTGTTTGTAAACATGCGTTATTGTTAGGCTTGAAATTAATAAATCATGAAGGGGCAGAATTATGTCACGACGTTTTTTTACCGCAGTTGCTTTGTCATCGGTTCTTGTCACGACTTTGCCTGGTTGCGGCTACAACACTTTGCAAGCGCAGGATCAAGCCGTGCAGGCCAGTTGGTCAGAGGTACTCAATCAATATCAGCGTCGTGCGGATTTGGTGCCCAATCTTGTCAATGTGGTAAAAGGTTATGCAACGCATGAACAAAAAGTTCTGACAGAGGTTACCGAGGCGCGTGCGTCTGTTGCTGGGATTAAGGCAACGCCAGAATTGGTGAATGACCCCGTCGCGTTCAAAAAATTTACTGATGCGCAAGATCAATTACAAGGTTCATTATCTCGTTTGATGGCAGTCACAGAAAACTATCCAGACTTGAAAGCGAATCAAAATTTCTTAGATTTATCCGCGTCGATTGAAGGGACAGAAAATCGGATTGCCGTTGCTCGTGGTCGTTATATTCAGGCGGTTCAGGCTTATAACTTAACCGTTCGCCAGTTCCCATCTAATCTGACGGCAAAGGCTGTAGGAATGCAGGTGAAACCGAATTTTAGCGTGGCTAATGAAGCGCAAATTTCACAAGCACCAACGGTGAGCTTTGGTGGGTCATAAGGCATGAATGCTTTGGCTGCGGTGAGAGCATCATTTCTGACAAGTTTGTTTGGCGTCGCCATCAGCTTGGTTAGTGTTTTGACCAGTGTCGCTGTATTTGCTGATGATGCAGCAGATACGGTCGTGGCTGCAAATGTTGCCAAAACAACAGCGCTTGCTCCGCTGCCGAAGATTATTCCAGTGCCATTACCGCCGACCAATGCTGCGCCAAATCAGGCGAATGCGACAGTCAATCCTGCTGCACCTTCTACAGTTGATACGGGTAATGGTGAGCTTTTGACGTTACCCACACTCAATGCCCCTGTGATTGATCAGGCAAATGTGCTGAGTGCCGCAGATAACCAACAGCTCAGTGACCAACTCCGGGCAATTCATGATGCAGGTCGTGCACAAATTGGATTGGTTCTGGTCAAGAGTACGCAAGGCGAACCAATTTTTGATTATGCGGGTCGTGTGTTTACGGCTTGGAAGCTGGGTGATGCACAACGAGATAATGGGTTACTTATTGTCGTCGCGACGCAAGATCGCAAAATACAAATTCTCACGGGCTATGGTTTGGAAGGCATCATTCCTGACGTCATTGCATCGCGCATTATTCGAGAGCAGATCACACCACAATTTAAAACAGGTCAATACGCTGCGGGACTCAGTGCAGGTATTGATCGGATTGATTCAATTCTGAAGGAAGATCCAGAAACAGCAAAAGCGGCTGCGGATCAACTTAAGGCTCAACAAAGTCAGCAACAATCACAAGATGGAGCGGTCTCTGGAAACTTCATTCTTTTATTGATCGTCTTAGTCGTGATTGGTCAGTTCACGCAAATGATCTTTGGTCGTGTATTGAGTTCTGGTGGATTAGCTGCTGCTGGAGTCGGGATTGGGTTATGGACAGGCGCGGGACTCGCTGCAAGTTTGTTGCTAGGTGGCGTGGTGTTTGTCTTGTTGTTAGTCGGAGTCCTCCCTTTTCTCAGTATGTTTGGTGGCATGGGTGGCGGTGGTCGAGGTGGTGGTTTTGGCGGCGGTTATAGTGGTGGCGGTGGTTCGTTTGGCGGCGGAGGCGCATCGGGATCATGGTAAATCATGCATTGAAGTCTCATATACAAAGCCATCCTGAACGCGAAGAACGTCGCGCTGACTTCGGTCGTTGGTTGCGCCAATGTTTTTATATGCCGTGGTTTACCAATCGAAAGTTTGATGCGACTGCGCGTAAAGCGATTGAAGATGCCGTTACAACAGCCGAAACGGGTCATGTGGGTGAGATTCGAGTCGTGATTGAGGCGCATTTGCCGCTCAATACCGCGCTATATCAAAGCACGATTGGGCGCGCGCGTGATTTATTTGCGTCGCTCGGTGTTTGGGATACTGCGGAAAACTGTGGCGTATTACTCTATGTCAACCTCTGTGAACATCGTGTCGAGATCGTCGCCGATCGTGGCATTCACGGCAAAATTGATCCTATTCGTTGGCAATCAATCTGCCAACAAGTCACCGCAAAGTTAGCTGATGATGCACATCAGCATGGTGTTGTATTAGGTGTGGAATTGATCGGTGAGACATTGAATGAATTTTATAAAATCTTGGATGATCATAAGGATAATGAGCTGAGCAATGCCCCGATTTTCTTGTAAGTCATATCCTGTTTTTGAGTCTAGATACTTTTCTCATGTTCTCTAAAATAAAAAGATAAAACGATGCAAAAACCTATTCAATTCCAAGTTATACCTGCCCAGCGATTATCACAAGCTGATTTGCAATCCATTCAGGATTTATGTACGCGCGCCTATGGTGAAGATGTTTGGTGTGATTATGAATATTTAAAAGCGGCTTATCATGTTGTTGGGCGTGACGCGGGCGTAATTGTTTCTCATGCGCTATGGGTCAATCGCAGCTTGAGTGTGAATTGTGCAGCGCCGTTGATGACGGCTTATGTTGAATATGTGGCGACAGAGCCAACATTGCAAGGGCAGGGTTTAGCTTCGCAATTGCTTCGATTTTTACTAAACTATATTCAAAATCAAGAAGCTATACATGCAGAATTAGATTTTGCGCCACCATATCAGTTAGCCGCTTTAGCTCCTGCAGAATCGCAGTTCTATGAACGATTAGGCTGGGAGCTTTGGCAGGGTGATCTTTATATTCGTCAGCAAGGTGATTTGATTCCGACGCCAGACGATGATGTGATGATTTTTCGCCTGACAACCACGCCAGAAATCTCTACAACAGATGATTTGTCTGCGGAGTGGCGTGAGGGGGAGTTGTGGTAAGTGTCACGCAGAGTTTTGATGAATCTGTGGTTTAAATCGTAGGAAAGGTAATCTGGCTGATATCAAGGTTATAGCCAGCACGAATCATTTCGTGGGTTATGGCGAGTTGCCAAGAATCAAGTGCATCCATTGGAATATATATAACACCATGAATATTATTAGGAGTTTCGGTATTGCCTTTCACTAGAGCAGAGACTTTACGGCGACCTAATTTCGCGATGAGATAACCATGTTCAAAGGCAATATTTTGATGCGCTCGAGGTTTTGGCTCCAAACCAGTCGGCGTATAAAGAATAATCGCAAAACCGATATTCATGTTTTCTTCAATTTTTTCGACGATATTTTTTCCACCACGAATCTGCTCGTGGATTAGGATCGTTGAAATTCCGAGTTTTTCCAAGAATTTAACAACCGCATCTCTTGCAAAATGATCTCTACCATGAACCAGCAATACTTTTGGATGACTCGACGATGGCGTTTCTGGTTGAACTGAGATTGGAGCAGGGGGAGTGATTTTCTTCGCCAATACAACAGATAGAGCTTTATTAAAAACTGTCGTGGTAATGTCCTTAACGTGTTCTTTGTAGTTAAGAATGTCGATTGCTGAAACACGAATCGTGCTATGTGGTACGCGTGAGCTTTCTTCTAGCGACAATTCATGAGTTGTTTTAGTGGTTTCTTTAATCAGGATTCTTTTGATTTCTTTGAATTTGAGTGATTTTCCAGAAAATACAAATTCTTCTTTACGCAAATAAGGTAAAACAATATTCGCTTCAATGTCGTCTAAGCTAGACCGATCCAGTTCAAAGTATTGTTTGTTGGCATCAGATTCATCAACTTTTTCGGTTGTTTCAATTAATATCTGATAGTACATGGTTGCTCACGATCTGAAATTTGGATGGTCACAAAAACGCT
>JAGWUI010000066.1 GCA_028868515.1 Gammaproteobacteria bacterium | reverse complement strand
TCCTCACGCGTATCAGGAACTTCGCCATTGTGTTTATCAATCAATATCTGGCAGGTTTTCATGATGTTTTCAGCTTTAGAATTATATAAACCAATGGTTTTTATATATTCTTTTAGTCCATCTAAGCCGAGAGCAAGAATCGCGGCAGGTGTATTCGCCACTGGATAGAGTTTTGCGGTGGCTTTATTGACACCGACATCCGTTGCTTGCGCTGACAATAAAACCGCAATCAATAATTCAAATGCCGTGGTGTACTCAAGTTCAGTACGCGGCTCTGGGCGTTGTTCTTTTAAACGCGCGAAGAAGGTTTCAATGTCAGCTTTTTTCATAAGGCATCGCCAGAGTTAAGTTGAGCGAGTTCTGCGGTCAGTTTTTCTAAATCCGCAAGTTTTTTTGCATCATTTGGCATGACAGAAAGCTGTTTTTCTAACTTTTTAATTTGACTGCGTAAAGTCGCCAATTGTAGCGAAGATGCGCTGGATAATTTTTCAATATTCACTGAGGGAGTCGGTGCAGACGCTGCAACGCTTGCAATCACAGATGGTTCATTGGCAAAGCGTGAAGCAGACAGCTTAATGGATTGCTTTGCCACTTCACGCGCATGTTTGGCTTCAAAACGTTGGCGTAAGTTGATTTGATCTTGTTTGAATTGGTTTACGCGTTGTACTTCATATTCCGCATCAAACTCAGCTTTGAGAGGTTCAATCGTCACAATATCAATGCAATCCACTGGGCAAGGCGGAATACATAGCTCACAGCCTGTACATAGGTCAGTCAAGATGGTGTGCATCATTTTGCCCGTACCCATAATCGCATCGACAGGGCAGGCGTCAATACATTTAGTACAGCCAATACACTCATCCGCGCGGATCACAGCACGTATGGCTTGGGGGCGACCGTCAGATTGCAATGGAAACGGACCAAGCGCGACAGGTTCAATCGGGCGATGGGTTAATTCTGCCAATACTTTGACCATTGGCTTACCACCCGGAATGCACAAGTTGATTGCTTCACCATCAGCAATTGCTTCGGCGTAAGGTAGGCAGCCAGGTGTATTGCATTGACCACATTGCCATTGTGGGAGTGCAGCGTCGATGAGTGCAATGAGCTTTTGTTTGTCGAGCGATTGGTGTTCAAGCATGGAAAATTATTCAGTCTACAGTCTTTTTTCAATTCGCTATTTTAACTGGATAATCCGATGGGGTCATGGTTATTTGCATGTGATTGATCAGCGGTGTCACTCAATTCATATCACCTCGTTGATCCTGTCGCCGAGCCATTTGGTAATAATTTGTTGATGTGCGTAATATGCTGATATGTAGGTAAATATTTTATGTTAATTAATGGGAGTCTACGGTGAAACGCATGCAATATTACAATGTTTTACAGTTATTGCATAAATATGTTTATAAGCTGTTTGTATGAATTAAAGATAAGGTTTTATCGCAATGAAGACACGTCGTTCCTTTTTAAAGAATGCCGCAACAGGGACAACGCTTTTATTAATGGGCAATGTTTTAACTGCATGTGGTGGTGGGAGTGATGCTGTTGCCGCAACAAACACATCAGGAGGGACGTCTACACCTACACCAAGCCCATCAGCGTTTTCTGCTCTGATGCCTGATGAAGGTGGCTCACACAAACTGACTTGGATGGCATACGGTGCAACTATTGATGCATGGGGTACAACGGGTTCTTTTGGTGCAAATCGTTTAATTGCTCGCAAAGACTTGATGCGGATTGCTGCCAATCTATCTCGGTTTGAACCTGTCATCATGATTGTTAACAACGCTGCTGACCAAGCTGAAGCTCAGACGTTTTTAAATCAAGTCATTCTTGAGCCAGTCAGTACGAAAACCAGCATCTACGAAGCTGGTAGCGTGTTTACAGGTGGCAAAACCTTACCACCTATTCAGACCAGTAATATTCAATTCATTGTGCATCCACTTGATGATTTATGGATTCGTGATACGGGGGCAGTGTTTGTCTTTGATCCTAGCAAAGCATTGTATGGTGTGAACTTTAATTTTAATGGTTGGGGACAAGCGAATACAGGTGCAGTAGGTTGGACGAAAGATCCACAAAAAGCAGTGAATGGTATTCAAGATCAGCCTATTAGCAATGATCAAACGATTGCTGACTTCGTAATCGCTCAAGCGAATGCAACCAAAATTTCAACATGGCTTGTCATTGAAGGTGGTGGTGTTGAAGTTGATGGCAAAGGTACGGCGATCTGCACGGAAAGTTGTATTCTTAATCCCAATCGTAATCCAGGCAAAACAAAAGCTGATGTTGAGGCTGAATTGAAACGCACACTTGGAATCACTAAAGTCATTTGGCTACCAGGTGTTAAAGCTAAAGACATTACTGATGGACATGTGGATTTCGTTGCACGTTTTGCCGAGAATGGTCAAATTGTTTACGCCTTAGATAATGACCCACTATCGCCAGACCACGCATCAACACTCGCAAATCAACAGATTCTACAAAATGTCACTGATGTACAGGGCAATAAACTGACTGCTGTTGCTTTAAATGCGCCTGATTTCACCGTGTTGCAACCTGTCGTCACTGCTAGAAATGGTTGGAGTGCAGGGAGTAGCAACTTTAATAGCAATGGATTTGCGGCAGGTTATGTTGGTTTTTATCTGGCTAAGGGATGCTTGCTGATGGCGCAATATGGTGATGCTGCGGCTGACCTTGCAGCATTCAATACGCTAAAAACACTATTTCCAGATCGTGTGATTATGCAAATTACCACGGATGGTATCGCGAATGGTGGTGGGACGATTCATTGTGCGACACAGCAGCAAATTTCAGTGAGTTAATGTGTAAGTACAGTGGATCATGATGCAGGTTGCATCATGAGAAGTATGAGAAAGCTAAGGGCTGTATAAACAGATGGTCAATTCAAATCATCGCGAATGACCATCTGCAATCAGAAAAATACACCAGTTCAATAAGTTATTTACAATATTGAAGCCAGAGTGATTGAATTAATCAAACCGATAAATATCCATGCCCAGCGAACCCATGGTAAAACTGGAATGCACAACACTAAATCGCGAACCCGCACCCATCGTAAAAAATAACGGCTCAAGATGCTCATCTGTTGGATGATTCTGTTTCGCGTTCGGAGCTTCATATTTCCAATTAAGAACGGCGGTGTAGTCGCTATTTCCCAGCTTTTGAATCACCCAACTTTTAAAGCTACTTGCCCAATTCGGCGGTGCAGCATATGTATCGCGGAATGAAAGCTCACGAAGGTTATGCGTGATACTGCCTGAACCAATCAAGAGAATCTGCTGTGTGCGTAAGCTCGATAGCGCATGTCCAAGCTCAAAGAGCTGTTGCGGGCGAAATGATCTTGGAATTGAAATATGAATTACAGGAATGTCTGCTTCAGGATAAAGATGCAGTAATGGCGCCCAAACTCCGTGATCGCGTGGACGCAATGAATTGCCATGCGCGTCTAGTCCTGCATCAATCAACATGTGAATAATTCGTTCAGCCAACGCAGGGCTGCCTGGTGCAGGGTAGCGAATTTGATAAAGTTCCTCTGGGAAACCATTGAAGTCATGCCATGTTTCTGGACGAGATGCAGTCGAGACTTCTAAAGCGTCACTTTCCCAGTGTGCCGAAACCACCACGATTGCATTGGGTCTAGGCAAATTAGTCGAGAGTCGATGCATTGCATCGGCAACCTCTCCAGCATCTACCGCCATCATGGGCGAGCCGTGAGAGATAAAAAGTGCGGGAAGCGTAGCAAAAGTCATGACAATTCTTCGTTGGAGTTTCCGCTATGATGTGCCTCAATCGTTTCAGAGTAAAGCGATTGAATACTTCAAATATTGTTTAGTATTTCTAATTTTGTTTATGTTAATTGTTAAGCTCTATGATATGGATGACCTTTGTTGAGACTCATCGCTCGATAAAGTTGTTCAATGAGAATTACGCGCACTAATGGATGTGGCAAGGTAAGCGGGGAGAGTGACCAGTGCCATTCTGCTTTTTGTCGAACTTCATCGGATAAGCCATCAGGCCCACCCACTGCAAGCGCAATGTCTAATCCATCGAGCATCCAACTTTGCATCGTTGTAGCCAGTTTTTCAGTAGACAGATTACGTCCACCAACTTCAAGTGCAATCAGTCTTTCGCGTGGTTGTAAACTATTCAGAATGCTTTGTCCTTCGCTTTGGCAATATTTCTGAATGTCTGCCACAGAATCCGACTTTCCACGCCGAGCCATTGGTAGCTCAACAAGCTGCACAGGAATTAAGGGTTGAACACGCTTGTAATAATCATCAAATCCCTCTTGAACCCAATCAGGCATTTTTTGACCAATCATGAGAAGACGGATTTTCATACGAAGCTACCTAAATATTAAATGAGTCCAAAAACAATAAAAGCCGCAAAGCGGCTCATATTGAGATATCAAATGAGAAACAGGCAATCAGCAAATTAGCCTTTTTGTTTCCAGAGACTTTCAAGGTCATAGAAAGTACGTGCAGTTGGCAACATGACATGGACGACGACTAAACCGAAGTCGACCAAAATCCATTCCGCATCGCGCTCACCTTCGATACCCACTGGACGAAAGCCAGCTTTTTTACATTCGTCAGCAACGTTGCTGGCAAGTGCTTTGACATGACGAGTTGATGTACCACTGGCGATTACGAGCACATCGGAGACATTACTAATGCCATGAACATCGAGTTCAACGACATTTTGAGCTTTGACGTCAGCAAGTGCCAGACGTACTACCTCTAAACAAGCTGCAACTTCTTGTGCGCTAGTCAGAGAGCTCGGAGTGTTTGATTCAGGTGCTGCGGATTCGTTTAACGTACGTTCTTTCGCGGAGCTTTGTTTCAAATTGCTTGTCGCAGGAGATGAATGACCTGTTGTAGGTTCAAGATTCATACTGGGTTGTTCCACCATAAAGTTTGGTTTTGCGATTATACTCGAAAACGCGTGGTGGTAGCGATTTTTTAAGCAGTTTCACAAAATCAGATTTTTTGGCATGTTCTCGAACTTCGCTACTACTCAAGTTTGGCGGAGTTTGATGATCTAAATAAATCAAACCGTTAGCTGATTCTGAGAGATTTTCAACGTTTAAGACCTGTCTGCTTTGCAGCGCATCGTCCAACATAACAGATTCTGCTTTATCACTATTCATTCGTGGAAAAATCCATAAATGGGTTTTGTCTAATAACTCAAAGCCACCTTTCCAGCGCGGCAAGCTCTCCAAACTATCCTGTCCCATGACAAAAATTAGCGGGCGTTCTAAACCAATCCGCGCACGAATCAAGCCTAATGTATCAATCGTGAAGTTGGGTGGTGGTAAATGAATTTCAGTTTTATCAATCAAAAAAGGGGTATCGCGTAATGCGAGTTTCAGCATCGTCAATCGATGTTTTGCGCTCGTTTGAGTGGTTTTAAAAGGGGAACAAGCTGTCGGCAAAAAACGAATTTCAGGTTGAATCCCATGATGAGTCAACTGCTGAAAAACTGTATGAGCCATCCATAAATGACTTTCATGGATTGGATCAAAAGACCCTCCGAAAAGAACTAGCGGAATCGTGCTCGGCATATTGATTAGACTAATTAAAGGAATGAAAACCCATTAAATATGGCATAGTTGAGATCTAATTTCACGCGATATAGCCGACCTAACTAATATCCCGGACATAAAAAAAGCTGCATCACGACGGTGCAGCCTTTATGTTGTTTGACTCAGATCAACAGTTTTTAGGCATCATTTTTGTCAAGAAAACGATAAATACTTGCGCCTAGCACGCCACCAATAATTGGTGCAACCCAGAATAACCAGAGTTGTTGCAACGCAAGCGGATCCATAGAAACAACCGCAACCGCCGTACTACGAGCTGGATTGACAGAAGTATTAGTTACGGGAATGCTGATCAGATGGATTAAAGTTAACGCCAAACCGATGGCAATTGGCGCAAAACCTGCAGGTGCACGTTTGCTAGTTGAACCCATGATTACAATTAAAAAGAAAGCAGTTAACACGATTTCAATAATGAGCGCAGAAATCATTGAATAGTGATCAGGAGAGCCTTCACCATAACCATTTAAAGCAAAATGGTGGGATAAGTTGGTGACATCAACACCAGTTTTACCGCTTGCGATCACCCATAATACCGTAGCCGCAGCAATACCACCCAATACCTGAGAAACGATGTATGGGATTACTTGGCTCGCTGGAAAACGTCCACCTACACATAGACCGATAGATATTGCTGGATTAAAGTGACCACCTGAAATATGACCTACGGCATAAGCCATTGTTAGTACAGTTAAACCAAATGCGAGGGCGACACCAGCAAAGGCGATACCAAACTGAGGAAAGCCTGCGGCTAGAACAGCACTACCGCATCCACCAAATACTAACCAAAATGTTCCGAAGAACTCTGCTCCGTATGCCTTCATTGTAATAACCTTAATTTAATGATTAATTTGGAATTTATTAAAAACAGCAAAAACGACTTTATTCTAATGATATGTTTAATTAATGGAAATATAGATCAATAAGTAATCACATAAATACAACATAGCGAAACCTTAGTGATAAAAGTAATCTTGAGCATGCTGTAAAAATGAGCATTAATGCTATTGAGTCAATTTTTCTTTGAGCGCACTCTTAAATCGTTACCGAGTTTGAATAGCCTGAAAGTAGTAAATCATCTTTTGAGTGCACCTATTTCTATTATCGTTTTAGAGCATTATTCATTTAGTGCGGTGTTTTCGACTCTATTCTCCGTCAAAACGATCACAAATCGAGCAAGTGAACGGGAATAGAGAGAAAGAGTTTGACAGGTTGAGATAAAAGTATAGAATGCACCCCACAGCGACGGTGATGTGCTTTTAAATAAGTAGATTAAACAATAGCTTAGTGAATTTGTGGTGGTTTTTGTAGTGGTTTTTGCGGTTGTGTGAGTCGGTGTTTTGTTGAAATTAAGTTTGCGGTTGTGAGCTTAAAAATAGATTAAAAAATTGATTGACACTGAGTAAAACTACTGTAGAATACGCCTCCTACCGCGGTGATCTAGACGATGGATACGGCGGGTAAGATCAAGAAAACATTATCCTTTTGGATGTTGTGGTTGATTTTACGAAAGACTCTTTAAGAATTAGTGAAGAACAACTTGTGTGGATTTTTGCTGGTTTTGATGAAAAAATATTTCATTGAAATTTGCAAAATTTTCTCGAAGTTTATTTGAGTAATTTCGTCAG
>JAGWUI010000065.1 GCA_028868515.1 Gammaproteobacteria bacterium | reverse complement strand
GAAAGGTCGCAATGACGATCAGATTCTTCCCCTTGTCGCATTTGCACAAACGCGCGGATTGGATATTAGTTTTATTGAAGAAATGCCGCTCGGTGTCATTCATGAGCACTCACGGCAAATCACCTTTATGCCAAGTCACGAAATTCGCCAGATCATTGCCAACGAAATACCACTCGCACCCAGTCAATATCACACCACTGGACCCTCACGTTACTGGGAAATCGAATCCAACTTTCCGAATCAAGCCAAAACTAGAATTGGCTTTATTTCCCCACATAGTCATAACTTCTGCGGCGATTGCAACCGAGTGCGCGTCACCAGTGAAGGACGACTCCTACTCTGTCTCGGCAATGAACACAGCATCGATCTCATGTCATCATTGCGCAGCTCAGCAAACGATACCGAGATTGCCGCAAGTATCCAAAATGCTTTAGCACTGAAACCAGAAAAGCATCATTTCGATCTCAACGACACCCCGCAAATCGTCCGCTTTATGAACATGACGGGAGGTTGAAAAACAGCTAACTTTGCAAGTAGTTATTAAAATAAAACTTATCATGTTTTTTGCTTTAAAGTCTTCCCTTTCAAGGGGATGAGCGGGGAAATAACAAAGCCCTGCTTTGTCCCCGCGCAAGACGAAGCGATAGCGTAGTGTCGCTGGGGATGGTTTTGTTTTCAATCTAAAAGCGCCCCCATCCCTACCTTTCCCCTCAGGGGAAGGAGACAAGCACTCCACTCTTTTTTAACTTTTAACGCAGGCATCGCCTTAAAAATCATTGGAATGTAGTATCATCTGCCCAAGTCTTACGCAATTCCGCTCATGCCAAGGAGCATTCGTGTCACACAAAACCCTCCCCGCAAAAAGTCTAGGTCTCAACGAAACCATGGTTTCTGCTGCAATTTTGGATGTCATTGACACGCTCATGCGCGCAGGATTTAAGGCTTATATTGTCGGTGGTGGCGTTCGTGACTTGCTACTAGGCTTACGCCCAAAAGATTTCGATGCCGTCACCAACGCAACGCCTGCACAGATTCGTGACGTGTTTGGTAAACGTTCACGGATTATCGGTCGTCGCTTTGAACTCGCGCATGTCTATTCAGGCCGCGAAATGATCGAGGTAGCGACGTTCCGCGCACCACCACGCAAAACATCGACGACTGCTTCAGGCATGATTACCCGTGATAATAATTGGGGCACAATCCAACAAGATTACGTCCGCCGTGATTTCACGGTCAACGCGATGTACTATCAACCGCGTGAAGGTGTGGTATTGGATTTTTGCCATGCTGCGGACGACATTCAACATAAGAGATTAAAACTACAAGGCAACCCAACGGTTCGTTTTGAAGAAGATCCTGTACGCATGTTACGTACCTTGCGTTTTGCCGCGAAATTGGATTTTGAAATTGATCCAGACATTACCAAGATTCTTAAACCAGAACTGACCCAACTGTTGCTGGAAGTGTCTCCTCATCGGATTTATGACGAAACACAAAAAATGTTTACTGGCGGACATCTCGCGCCACTTCTGCCATTACTCATTGAATACCATGTCTGGAATCGTCTATTTGTCGATGTGTCGTCAGATTTAACACCACTGATTAAAAAAGCCGCTGAAAACACAGATAATCGTATTGCGATTGGCAAGAGTATTAATCCTGCTTTCTTTTATGCGGTGTTGTTGTGGGAGCCGTTCCTTGCCCGAGTCAAAGAATTGATGGCAACAGGCGCACCCCACTCGATTGCTTGGACACAAGCAGGACTGGACGTCCTACGTCGTCAAGCCAAACACACAGCCATTCCACGTTTTAGTGAAATGTTTATCCGCGAAGTGTGGGAATTACAACCCCGCCTTGAGCAACCTAAACCTCGTCAAATTCCTGCACTTGCAGCACATCCACGTTTCCGTGCTGGATTCGACTTTTTGCTCATGCGCGAACAAACAGGTGACAAAGCTGTCGGCACGATGGGTCAATGGTGGCACAACTACCAAACCCTGAGTAATGATGAACGAGAGCGCGCAATCGCCGACCTCAATCGTTTGCAACAACGATTACAACGACAACGTAAAGCCAATGATCAAGTAGCTGAGCCAATCCCTCCATTGACTCCTGCGATTAGCCATACTGCTTCTGTAACTGAAGCCGCAATACCATCACCGCTTACAACGACCAAAGCTAAACGTACGCGTAAAGCTAAAAACGCAATGAATGAACAAATGCTGGATGCATTAGAGGCACAAGTTCACCAATCTGCTGTTTTTGATCAAACTGCAAGCCCATCCACACATCAAAATTCAACGACAGAAATTGAACCTATTCAGTTACTACCGTCTGATGACCCTGCAATGATTCACGCTAATCTACGCGCCAAACAACGTAGAACGCCGAATCGTACCGATCGCAGTACCGAAGAAACAGATCGCCGCAGTATTGCGCCACGTCGTCGCCAACCACGCAGCAAGCCGATCCAAGTACAGCCTACAATTGCAGTAGCGAAGACTGAGCCAAACGAATCAGAGACTCCGGCTTAGTCATGTTGCGCGCATTTATTGGTTTAGGCAGTAATTTATCCAATAAGTCTGGTGATTCACGCCAAATTCTTCGCGATGCAGTTTCTGCAATGAGTCGTTTTGCAATTGGAGCTGTGAAAGTTTCCAGTTTGTATGCAAGCAGTCCGATGGGGCCACAAGACCAGCCTGATTATGTCAATGCAGCCGCACTCCTTTTTACCGACTTACAGCCTCATCAACTACTCGATCAACTGCAACAGCTTGAGCTCAATGCTGGACGCATACGATTACGTCGTTGGGGCGAGCGTACGCTCGATTTAGACATCCTTATCATGGATCACAACACGCCAGACAATATCCAAGATGATAGTTCTCGCACTCCGTCAGACCAACAATCTGACATGATAAAAATTCATGATGAACGGCTGATATTGCCGCATATTGGTATTCTTGATCGGACTTTTGTTGTCCAACCTCTGCTAGAATTGGATGCCCATTTGGTCATCGATGGGACATCTCTAGCAGATTGCACAGCCGCATCCACCACAAGTGGCATTCGCATCATCGCTGATTTAGATTGGGCAGATTAAGACTGCTTGGATATAGATTGTTGATCCATGTGGCGCAGATCAATACTGCATTGAAAATGAACCGTTTTAGGAGAGCTTACGATGATTCGCCTGAGTCACTTAAATCAGTATAAAACAGACGGCAAACCATTTTCCTGCCTCACTTGCTATGACGCAAGTTTCGCCAAAGCAATGGAAATTGCAGAAATCGACTCCATCCTAATCGGTGACTCACTCGGCATGGTCATCCAAGGCCACGATTCAACACTCCCTGTCACTGTTGAAGATATTGCTTATCACACCCGAGCCGTCGCACGGGCAAACAAACACGCATTTATTATGGCCGATCTGCCATTCATGTCTTACGCAACCATTCCTGATGCCATCAGTGCTGCTACAAAGCTTATGCAAGCTGGTGCGCATGCTGTAAAACTTGAAGGCGGTGCTTGGCTTGCAGAAACCGTTCGTATTCTGAAACAAAATGGCATTCCAAGCTGTGTACATCTCGGACTCACCCCCCAATCCGTCAATGTTTTCGGGGGATACAAGCTACAAGGCAAAAGTCGCGATGCCGCTGATCAACTCCTCAGTGATTGCCAAGCCGTTGTTGATGCAGGTGCTGCATTATTGCTCCTTGAAGTTGTTCCAGCTCAATTAGCAAAAGAAGTCCAATCACGCTTTCATATCCCTGTGATCGGAATTGGCGCAGGCACAGATTGTGATGGGCAAGTACTGGTTATGCATGACATGCTCGGTTTAAACTTTGAGAAACCTGCACGGTTTGTGCATGATTTTCTACAAGGCAAAGGAAATATTGTCGAAGCATTCCGTGACTTTCATCAATCTGTACAACAACGTCGTTATCCTGAGCCAAAACATGCTTTTCATGTTGATTTAGCGCGCTAAGCGACTTAACAACATGAACCAGAAAAAAGAAAACCTTATTAGATCATTTTCATCCAAAATCTGTACGAGAGCCATTGCATGAGAACAGAAGTCACCATTCAAGGTCTACACGCCGCACTGACATCCGTGCGTGCAAGCCGTAAAAGCATCGGCTTTGTCGCCACAATGGGTAATTTGCATGACGGTCACTTAAAACTAGTACAAGAAGCTCATCAACTGTGCGATGTGGTTGTCGTGAGTATTTTTGTCAATCCTACACAATTTGGTGCAGGCGAAGATTTTGCAAACTATCCACGCACATTTGAAGCTGATAGCAACCTCCTTGCCGAAGCAAAATGCGACATCCTCTTTGCGCCAAGCATCGAAGAAATTTACGGCACTGAACCACAGAAGACCACTGTCCAAGTGAATGATTTAGCAAACGATCTTTGCGGCAAGTCGCGTGTTGGGCACTTTACAGGTGTCGCAACCGTGGTGACCAAGTTGTTTAATATCGTGCAGCCAAATGTCGCTTTGTTCGGTGAAAAAGACTACCAACAACTCGCAATCATTCGCCATGTTGCGCGTGACCTATGCTTTGACATCGACGTTGTCGGTGTTCCAACTGTTCGTGCCGAAGACGGTCTCGCACTAAGCTCACGAAATGGTTACCTATCCGAAGAGGAGCGCACCCTCGCCCCAGCCATTTATGCAACGATGTGCAATATTCAACAGCAAATCCTCACCGCTGCTGAGCATGGAAAAATTGACTTCCTCGCTCTTGCGAAGGAAGGACGTAAAACGCTGGAATCACAAAAATTTGTTGTAGATTATGTCGAAATCCGTAATCCAGACTTAAGCCTAGCGGACTCAGCAAGTACAAAATGGGTCATTTTAGTCGCCGCTAAAATGGGGAAAACACGACTGATTGACAACCTTACTGTCACACGCACCAATGAAGAGTAAAGCTCATTGATGAGAATCAAAATGCGCTCACAAATTTGTGGGCGTTTTTTTATGGCGCAGAAATTTTAACTTCTTTTTGAAAACATCCTTTTTTCAACCACACAAAACTGCTCCAGTTTCTATCATCTCGCATTAAAAACAAAATAACCTATATTTTTTAACCAAGAACAGATGTAAAGTTAGCACTGAAAATCATAACAACCCATTGTGAAAACGATACTGTGAAAAAACTACTCATTGTTTCTGGTCGTTCAGGCGCAGGCAAAAGCTCCACACTGCACATGCTTGAAGACCTCGGCTACTACTGCATCGATAATCTCCCGCTTGCATTATTGCCAGAGATTGTTGCCAAACTCGATGCCCAAAACAATATTGAGATGCTCGCATTGGGTGTCGATGTGCGTACACCTCGATCAGATCTGATGCAATTCGAAGATATTCTGGAACAACTTCGCAAGCATGGTGAAATTGAAGTCATTTTTCTCAATGCTCGCGATGACGTACTTTTAGCACGTTATGGCGCAACAAGACGCCGTCACCCACTTTCCGATCGCTACAATACGATCAATGAAGCGCTCCAAGCTGAAGAGTCACTGCTATCAGGAATCGCCCGACACGCCACCCTGACGCTCGACACCAGCACATTAAATGTACATGAACTACAACACACGCTCTCTGTAAAAACTGGTCAAAGCGAGCGCATGGTATTGATCTTACAATCTTTTGGCTATAAGCGCGGCGTTCCTCTCGACGCAGATTTTATGTTCGATGTTCGACATCTCCCGAACCCACACTGGCAACCAGACTTGCGCGCACTGACAGGCATGGACACAGAAGTCCAAGAGTTTCTAAATAGCAACGCAGATGTCAACGAAATGTACAATGACATCCTCACATTTCTGCTAAAATGGTTACCTATATTTGCCGCAAGCCATCGTCACTACCTCACCGTAGCGATTGGTTGTACTGGTGGTCAGCATCGGTCTGTTTATCTCGTCAATCGACTTGCTGACGCACTCAAAGCACAGTGGCCCACTCAAACCTTACATCGCGAATTAAAATATTGGTCATGACAGCATCTGGATCAGAAACAGCGCCCATCGACACCACACTTGATGTGGTCAACAAACTCGGTTTGCACGCGCGCGCGTGCGGCAAACTGATTGAAGTGACCTCGCGCCATCGCTGTGATATCAAAATTGGTCATGGTGACTCGCTTGTCGATGCAAAAAATATCATGGCACTCCTCATGCTCGGCGCAGGTAAAGGTACAACATTACGTCTCGTTGTCCACGGCTCAGACCAAGATAAAGCACATGCAGCAATACGTGACTTATTTGTCGCTCGCTTTCACGAAGCTGAATAAATCAGTTTTTTTTTGTGAACATACCCAAAATTATTAAAGTCGTGCTTTAAAGCCTACATTTAATCCTAGCAATCCCTTTTATCAAAGAACACAGTCAAACTAGATTATGCGCAAAAGACCCTATACTGCCGATACTCCAGATTTTGAAGATCTCGAAGATCGCCCAAGTAAGACCGAACAAAAAAAGGCTATGGCACGTCTACAACTGCTCGGCGAAAAACTAGCAGCACTACCACCTGCAAAAATTGAAGCGCTTCCAGTCAATGACGTGCTCATTTCCAGCTTACTTGAAATGGCTCGCATTCCTAGTTTTGAAGCACGTCGTCGTCAATCTCAACTGCTTGCCAAACTCCTCAAACGTGAAAATGAAAGTGAAATCCTTGCCGCGTTAAACCATAAGCAACCTGCCAGAAAACAAGCTCAGCTCACACGTTGGGTCGATCGGCTTCTTGCTCAAGGTGACGGCTCACTCAACGACTTCGTCCGTCAATTCCCTGCAGCAGAGCGCCACACACTACGTCAGCATGTGATGCGTGTGCAAAAAGCGCGTCTAGATAATGATTCCGAACAAGAAATTAAAGATATGCTTCAAGCATTAGAGAACTATATCAACCAAGTGGCGTTATTATCTGAATGAGAAATTATATTCGCTAAAGTATCCATTGTGACTATACAGTATATGTCATACGTTTAATCACAATGGAGAACACGCATAAACAGCCAAAATCCTCTTAGAAAAACGCTAACCAGTAGCCATTTTTAGTACAACATGACAAAAATCGTCACTAAACTCAATATGCAATTTAGTTCAATTTAACAAGAGAATTAATTAACCAATTGATTATTAACAAATCGTAATTTAAAACTAGAAATTGGCACGCGCTTTGCGTTAGGATAAACAGGATCAGTGAGAACTGATTATCTATTTCCCTAGGAGAGTTAAAAAATGAATACAGTACAAAAAGGTTTTACTTTGATCGAACTCATGATCGTTATCGCGATCATCGG
>JAGWUI010000030.1 GCA_028868515.1 Gammaproteobacteria bacterium | reverse complement strand
AACTACTTAATCAACAACCCAGACATTTATCAGGTGGTGAGCGTCAACGTGTCGCACTTGGCAGAACATTGCTATCAATGCCGCGATTATTGTTATTAGATGAACCGCTGAACGCGTTAAATTACTCGCTCAAGCAACCCATCTTGCAATTTCTCAAAGCCGTTCCAGAACGTTTTAATATTCCTCTGGTTTATGTGACGCATCAGATGGATGAGGCAAAAACACTGGGTGCTGAAACTTGGATGTGTGAGGATGGGAAGTTATTTCAGGTGTAGGTTGATATTTAAAAATTGACTTCCATGATTCAAGAAATTATTTGAAACAACGAAAGTAAACAAAACTTTGAGCTGCGCGGAATCGCCAGCTAGCTTTAATTTTTTTGATAAAGAATCTCAATAATGAAAATTATTCCTTACGAAAGTTATGTCAGACATTGTAAAAAATCATCTTTAGAGGTTAAAGATTTGATTAATAGTGTCTGTGCATCAGCTCCATTAAATACCAGAGTTTTGAAATTTGATCTTGAGCCGAAACCTTTGGTTGGCAGCGCCACTGAAAAAACATTTTTTATTTATAGAAATATTAGTTATAGGAATTCATTCTCACCCTTTGCTTTCGGGAAAATATGCTCAGAGGATACAGGATCTTTTATTAAAGTTAGCATTAGAATGCATGCTTTAATTATTGCTTTTTTAATATTATTTGAGACTTCGTTATTTTCACTTTTGGTTGCATTAATATTTAAATCAGCGCCTATGGGCTTTATATTTATGGTATTTTCAATATCATTTATTGGCTATATGTTGATATATTTTTCCTTTTGGATTGAAGCTAAGAAGTTGAAAGAAATTCTAGAAACTATGTTTGAATAGCTAATGCAAAATCAACCTCTACACATGGCTAAACACGAAATCTATTTTATATTCCCTAATTCAAATTCCAACCAATCTACCATATCCAAGTCTATATTTCTTATGCCGAATTTGGCATGATGAGACTTTACTCATAAGACCAAGATTCTCATGTCAATGCGTTGGACACAGCTCCTCTCTCCTGCACGGCTCGGAAGCCGAAAATACCATACTGAACAAGCACGCAGTCCGTTTCACAAAGACTACGACCGTATTATCTTTTCGCAAAGTTTCCGACAACTCAACCGAAAAACCCAAGTCCACCCGCTCACTCAAAACGACGGCGTACATACACGCCTCACACACTCACTCGAAGTGTCATGCGTAGGACGCTCACTTGGCATGTTGGCGGCTGAAAAAATCGCGAAGGATTTGCCACCTTGGGTCACGCCATCAGATGTTGGAGCGATCATTCAAGCGGCTTGTTTAGCACATGACATCGGCAATCCACCTTTCGGTCATGCAGGTGAATACGCTGTGCGCGACTGGTTTGGACAACCCAAGCAAGAACACCTACGAGAAGTGCTCTCACCGAAAGAATTTAGCGATCTCTGCCAATTTGAAGGCAATGCACAAGGCTTCCGCATTCTGACACGTTTGGAATATCACCCAGACGAAGGTGGTATGCGTCTGACTTATGCAACACTCGGAGCATTCTTTAAATATCCGCGCCTTGCGGTTTCGCTGGAAGATCAAATCGGAACACCAAGCCACAAACGCACAAAGTTTGGTTGTTATCAAAGTGAAAAAGAACTTTTGCATGAAGTTGCAGAGCAACTCGGTTTAATTAAACTGACCGAAGATTCTTATTGCCGCCATCCGCTTGCATACTTACTCGAAGCTGCGGACGATATTTGCTACGCGCTGATCGACCTTGAAGATGGTCTACTCCTCGGTATGCTACATTACTCCGAGGTTGAACCATTATTTATGAAACTCATTGGTGACTACGGCACACCCAACGAAGTACTTCGTGATGTACCAATGACCCAAAAACTCGCTGCGCTTCGTGGTCGTGCAATGAAACGTTTAGTTGAAGAAGTCTCCCAAGCCTTCAAAAACAAACAAACTGAACTTCTGACGGGCACACTCAAAGGTAGCTTGCTTGATCATTGCCCACGCGATTTATGCGAAGGCATTGAAGCCGCAAAAAATATGACGCGAACGCGAATTTTTACTAATCCACAAAAAGCTCGGTTAGAATTGGTTGCAAGTGCAAGCCTACATGTACTGCTGGGTGCATTGATGCCATTGGCTTTGAATCGAGATGCGACGACATTTAGAGAACATCGACTCTCTACCATATTGAATCATCACGGTGCGAAACTAGGAAAAAACCCATACGAAAATATGATGCAGATTCTTGATGTCATTACCTCACTGTCTGATCATCAGGCCTATGCACTTGCGCAAGACATCAAAGGTAATCGTGGTGGTATGGTTTAATCAAATTTCAATCGACATTTGTTACACTGATGAAAAATAGTTAACGCTATTAAAACCACTCATTAAAGTCATTAAAGGAAAAGAAATGATAGGTTTGCTTACTGGCAAAGTCCATATACTCACAGCGCCACATATTTTGCTGGAAGTAAATGGTGTTGGCTATGAAATCGAAACACCTCTCTCCACATTCTGCCAACTGAAAAATGGACAAACAGTTACGCTATGGACGCATTTAACTGTTCGTGAAGATGCGCATTTGCTATACGGCTTTATTGACGATAGTGATAAAACTTTATTTAGAATTCTACTTAAAGTGAATGGCGTTGGACCAAAACTCGCATTGGGAATCTTGTCTAGTATGAGTGCTGCCATGCTGATTCAATCCATTGAAATGCAAGATATTACGACATTGACACGCATTCCTGGAGTTGGCAGAAAAACAGCGGAACGATTAGTAATCGAATTACGTGATCGACTTAAAGTATTTACAACAACGGGACAAACCGCTGCATCAGGTCAACCTCAAATTACATTAAGCGCAGCTTCACCTATTGCAGAAGCTGAGGAAGCTTTGGTGTCTTTGGGCTATAAACCTATCGAAGCTCAACGTGCAATTGCCAGTGTCAAACATGAACATAGTGCTACAGCAGATTTAATTCGCGCTGCACTCAAAGGAATGCTTAAAAGCTAATGTCTCTATCTAGTAATCCATTTATTACACAAACATCGAATCAGCCTCCTAATCAAAAACGAACGGTTGAATCTGATCGCTTGATTACAGGCCTAGCACGTCCCGAAGACAACTTTGATCGCGCGATTCGACCGACGAATTTAGAGGATTACATTGGGCAACCTGTTGTGCGTGAACAAATGGAGATCTTTATCCATGCCGCAAAATCACGCCAAGAAGCACTAGATCACACGTTAATTTTTGGCCCACCCGGTTTAGGTAAAACCACACTCGCCAATATCATCGCCCGCGAAATGGGCGGAAATATGAAATCAACTTCTGGCCCAGTACTTGAACGTGCAGGTGATTTAGCAGCATTGCTCACCAACCTTGAAGCTGGTGACGTACTGTTCATTGATGAGATTCATCGCTTATCACCCGTCATTGAAGAAATCCTCTATCCTGCAATGGAAGATTATCAGCTCGATATCATGATTGGCGAAGGGCCAGCCGCACGTTCGATCAAACTCGACTTACCCCCATTTACTCTTGTTGCGGCAACAACGCGCGCTGGGTTACTTACATCACCACTGCGCGATCGTTTCGGCATTGTGCAACGTCTTGAGTTTTATTCTGTCGCAGATTTAACAACCATCGTTACGCGTTCTGCAACGCTACTCAATGTTCCTATTGAGGCTGATGGTGCACTGGAAATCGCCCGTCGTGCACGTGGTACGCCTCGTATTGTCAACCGCCTTCTTCGCCGTGTTCGCGACTATGCAGAAGTCAAAGGCAATGGTGTTGTGACAGGAGAAATTGCTGCTCGAGCACTCGATATGCTCGCAGTAGACAAACAAGGATTAGATACTTTAGACCGCCGTTATTTACAGATGCTTTTAGAGCGCTTTGATGGTGGACCGGCAGGTGTGGAGTCATTAGCTGCGTCGTTGGCTGAAGACAGCGGAACACTTGAAGATGTCGTCGAACCGTACTTAATTCAACAAGGTTTTGTCATGCGCACTGCTCGTGGTCGGATTGCCACACCACAAGCCTACTTACAATGCGGAATGGATGTTCCTGTACGATAGTTAGGTATAAAATATAAGACATAAACCCCAGCTTAACTGATATCGCTTTTGGGTTTACGAAATTTTGAAATCTGCTCTTTTTATTTATAAATTTAGAGATTACAAAATGAGGCTCATTCAATTTAGCGCTTTAGTCTTCTTAGTGACATCCATAACCACGCACTATGCTTTTGCGGACACACTGGTTTATCAGTGCAAAATGAAAAATGGACACATCAATTTTACAGATCAACCCTGCAAAAAAGATGAAAAAGAAGTAAAACACGAAATGATCAAAAATCTAGCATTGGTTCACTCGGTTATCCCTAAACCAATCAAGGATGACCCAACCGTGAAAAAAATAGAACCCAAAAATCCTCAAAAGATATATCTCATCGAGGAAAAAAGAGTGGTCAGACGATATAGAAACTGGGATTCAGATTATCCTATTGGAATTCTGCCATATCCTCCAGCGACATGGCCTAACGCCTACTCACCAAAACCGCCACTATTTAATCCACCACTCTCGTTTAATCCGCCTCTAACTGTACAACCAACATCACGATAGGCTGTACAGTGGCATCATAAAGACAATTTTGCCTTTATTAATTATTAGGCATAATGAAATGGGCTAGCTTGTGGACGTTGTTGTGGGATATGGTTTCGGGTCATTGCAAGACGACCAACGCGTTGTTGCTCACGCTTATTAATATGATATGCAATCGTGAACAAATGTTTATCTGTCGCATGTAAAAGGTGAACATGCTTATAGAATGCAGCCAAACCATAATCTAATGTTAGCATACCGAAACATTCATCGATAAATTCATCACCGAGCTGCATCACTTGTGAACAATCGACAGTGACGACATCATCTGGACTGCGAAAAGCGAGGGTAAAATGTCTACGAAGTTCACTACCATCTTTACGAGTGGTGGCTGCATTTGCTGGGATAATTACGGTTTTAGTGTTCATTCTAACGCTCTCCATTCCTTGGTCTGCGGTAGGGGCCTTTTCGGGCATCTTGCAAATCTATTAACTATTGAAACTATAGCGTCCTGCTATGTGTGTAGAATAAGAAGTGCCTCACTCCTAATATGTAACCATCGTGTAAACGAGATTTTATATTTTAATAAAATCTTTAAAGTGATCTAACACAAAAACAGCGTTATGCCGCATTCTTTATGTGAATTAGTTTGCAAAACATTCCTGCATTATCAATATTTTTTACGACCACTCCTCCAATAAAGCTAAATTTAATAAAAATCATGTTTGTTGTCTTTATGTAAACATAAGTGATGCGTATCACACTTCAACAACTTCCATTTTTTTGCATGACAAAAAGTCTTGATCAGTGCTTTAATCAGTCTTGATCCATGTCAAGCACGCACCATTCATGAATCAAAAAATCGGGTGCGTTATGATCAAATCACGATGAGACCACACATGGTTTAAGCTGTGCATCGACTCTCGAAAATTGATGTCAAAACGTCGTGCCAAGCTCTAAAAGACAAGGATAAGTATGAATACTCAACATGCAACAACAGAAAACCCTACAGGTATCACCTATCCTTTTAGTTCTAAACCTGAATCTGGACAGCTTATAGCCGTAG
This sequence comes from Gammaproteobacteria bacterium, assembly GCA_028868515.1. Lineage (GTDB taxonomy): Bacteria > Pseudomonadota > Gammaproteobacteria > Pseudomonadales > Moraxellaceae > Aquirhabdus. Next base: position 26,339 of record JAGWUI010000030.1, on the reverse strand, counting down.
CATCTGGTGTTTATTGGGCGCGCTTACCTTTAGGTGGGACATTGGCGTATATCAACATCTGGGCAATAGAAGTCAAAGATGGTTGGGCGATTGTCGATACAGGCTTATATACCGAAGCCACGATTGCTGTCTGGGAACGATTACTTACCGAAGGTCTGAATAACCAGCCTGTTAAAGCTATCTATGTGACACATATGCACCCAGATCATGTTGGCATGGCTGGATGGTTGCACCAACGCTTTGGCTGTCGCCTACACATGACTGCGCTTGAATATATGAATTGCCGTGTACTCATGAACGATACTGGCAAAGAAGCGCCCGATGCAGCGATTGAGTTTTATCGCAGTGCAGGTTGGGATGACGAGGCTATAGCGACCTATCGCAAACGCTTTGGTGGCTTTGGTCGTGTGATTTCTGAGCCACCAGAGAGTTATTTCCGTCTGCGCGATGAGATGTCTTTACAGATTGGTGCTCATCATTGGACTGTCGTGATCGGTTCTGGGCACTCTCCTGAACATGCTTGCCTCTATAGCTCAGAGCTTGGGCTACTCATTTCAGGGGATCAAGTATTGCCACGTATTTCTTCTAACGTATCGGTATATCCCACCGAACCAGAAGCCAATCCTCTGGATTTTTGGCTCAAGTCCCTGACCAAAGTTCGACAAATTGTGCCCGATAACGTCTTGGTGCTTCCTGCGCATAATGAACCGTTTCATGGTCTACATGCTCGAATTGATACTCTGATCGAAGGGCATTTGACGGGTCTTAATCAGCTTCAAGATATTCTGCAGAAGCCCCAGCGTGCAATTGATGTTTTTCCTGCACTATTTCATCGTAAGATTGGTATAGACCCGATTATGCTAAGTCTGGCAACAGGGGAAGCTCTTGCTCATCTGAATTATTTGATTGCTAAGAAATTGGTCACGGTTGAGATGGATGCGGATGGTATTAAGTGGTATTCGTGCCAATCTAGTTCGTGAATAATATGTGGGAATCAAAACCAGAAAATTATATTTATAATATAATGATTTATTAAATAAATTGGTCGGGACGGAAGGATTCGAACCTTCGACCTCTTACACCCCATGCAAGCGCGCTACCAGGCTGCGCTACGCCCCGACATTTTACATCTATCAACAGACTCGCCCTTGAGCGAGCCGCTAGTTTAGCGAGTTTTATGACTTTGTCTAGACAAGTCATATGACTAGGCGATGGTTTTCTCATCAAACAATTTTAACCGCGCTTCTTGTCGTTCTGCAGCTGCACGTGCTAATTCATGCATATCATCTAGTGCATTATGAACATCAGCTAAAGTTTTTGCATTGCCACCACTTAGCATCTGACGCCAGTGCCTTGCGCCAACCTGATATTGAAATAAACCCAACAGATGACGCGTCATCGATGAGAGTGATACGCCATTAGCCACTTGTTCTTCAAGATAGGGTAAATACTGTTCCATAATCTGAAAACGATCAGGCAATACCAGCTCATCTCGAACACCAACTTCCGCTAATAAATACGGATTATGGTACGCTGCACGGCCAATCATGACGCCATCAGTATGTTCAAACTGCTGATTGATCTGTTCAACTGTACTTAAACCACCATTGATTTCAATGGTCAGATGCGGACGTTCACGCTTTAGACGATAAACATCCTCATAACGAAGCGGTGGAATATCACGATTTTCTTTTGGACTTAAACCTTTCAAAATCGCGATGCGAGCATGGACAATAAAATGTTTACAACCCGTTGCTGCAACTGTATCGACAAAGTTGAGCATTTCTTCATAGCTATCTAAATCATCAATTCCAATTCGATGCTTGACTGTCACAGGAATCGTAACTGCGTTCTGCATGGCGGCAATACATTCTGCCACTAGCTTCGGCTCAGCCATCAAGCAGGCGCCAATTTTGTTATTTTGTACGCGATCTGATGGACAACCGACGTTTAAATTCACTTCATCATAGCCATAGTCTTGCGCCATTTTGCTACATGTCGCAAGTGCTTGTGGATCTGAGCCACCGAGTTGTAAAACCACTGGATGCTCAGAGTCATTAAAACTCAAATATCGATCTCGATCACCAAAGATTAATGCACCCGTTGTTACCATTTCGCTATAGAGCCACGCATCAGGATGAAACATGCGTGCAAAATGGCGATAATGACGATCAGTCCAATCCATCATCGGGGCTACGGAGATGCGTTTAGCATTTGATTTAGCAGCGTTTTGACTATTCATCTTGAGGTCTTGGCATCTGATATCACATTCATACCGATGCTGTTCATTGAGCGGAGTGCTGTATTCTAGTAGATATCTACCCTCACAGCAAAATTTTAACAAGTATGCCCAAGTATTCTTAACTTGAGCATACTCTCTTACGTCTTCACCATATCAAATATTTTATGGAGATGATGAAGGTACAGGCGGTATGGTTTGTTGTGAATTTGGTGTGATCGTCACACCTTGACCACCTGAGATAGACGTATTTTGTGATGAAGAATCATGCTTATCTGTAAAATCAAGCACGCCACCACCATAATGCTCTTTCTCAGGCGTAGTATTTCCTCCAAATCGGCTGATACCCTGCTTAGTCGTACTCGTTCCTGTTTTACTTGATCCACCACCACCAGCAGATAGATCAAATCCTGTATCACTAGATGTGCTGACCGCTGCAGTCTGAGAAACGGTACCACCTGCCGCAACGTTTACCTGATCAGTTGCACTGACCTGCGTGCCTTGGAACGAAGTATTCTTGCCTGAATGAAGCTGAATATTGCCACCACTCGTGATTGAGCCACCTGTCGCAGTGTCAGAGCTCGAATTATTGTAGTTAATGTCAGCACTCAGCCCACCGCTCTTTTCATTGGTCGTAGTGGTGGTCGTTGAGTTTCCTGTAGTTTTACTTGTGGTCTCAGACTTTTTACCAGCGCTACCTGATAAGCCAAATCCGCCGCCAGTACTACTTTGTGTATCATGAGCGGCATTAAATGACAGATTGCCGCCTGTATTCACATTGACATCACCGTTACTTGATAGGTTAGTTCCTGTGAATGTAGAGTTACCGCCAGTGTTTACGGTGATCGGTCCACCACTATTAATGCTGCCAACAACATCCTGACTGCTATTGGTCTTTTCTTGGCTATAGTCCACACCGCCTTGACCACTGACACTCTTCTTACCGACGGTCACAGATACATTAGCATCCGCACTATGTGTGGTGCTACTACTGGTGTTTTGTGCAGCACTATAGTTCAGATTTCCTCCTGTATTTACTGTCGTTGCTCCGCCTGAGGATAAGTTTGTTCCTTGAAGCGTCGTATCACCTTTACTACTCAAAGTCAGATTGTGTCCTGCCTGAATATTTGCAACAACAGCATTACTTGAGTTGCTTGAAGAATCGCCACCTGCACCACTGCCACTCACCGTGACTTGTTTATTGAGCAAGTCAAGCTGTCCACCAATCGTTCCACTACCTTGAACACTGCTTGATGATGTTGTGTCTTGAGCGGCTGTGATATTTAAGGTTCCTGCACCCAGATTGACATCATTTCCTGCCGAAACGTTCGTTCCTTGCAGTGTTGTAGTGCCACTGGATTTGCTGTTGACGCTTCCACCAACCTTGATGTTTGACACAACAGCATTACTGCTCGTATTCGAAGAACTGGATTGATCATGTTCAACACTGGCATTAATACCTGCCGAAGCACTGATTGGTGTCACATCTGTTGATGCACCACCAACACCAGCTGTTCCCGAAACAGAAGAACCAACACCTGCATATAGACCGACACGCGCATCTGTATTGCTGGTGGTATCTGTACTATAGGTTGTGTTTTGTGCGGCCTGACTGGTAATCGTTTTGGCACTCTGGTTCAAATCACCGCCTGCGGTAATATTGGTACCGACATCATTGATGCTGTTGGTTGCGTTGCGATTGATGTCGCCACCCGCCGTAATACTCGACACTTGCGCAGTGGTTGATCCTTCGGTGTGACCAGTTTGGTTATTTGTACCATGCATACCTACGCCAGCAGTCGCACTTGCACTTGCTGAAGCACTACTATTTGCGCCAATACCAGCCGCAGCATTGGCATTAGCATCCGCAGAAGCATTGCCACTTGCATATGTGCCGAATGTCGTTTCGTTACTTGAGTTACTGCTTTGATGAACGTCATTGACCGCCGTAAAGTTCATATTGGTTGCATTGACATTGGCATTTTTACCCGCATTCAGATTTGAACCAGCAACATTCAAATCTTGTTTTGCATTGATATTCAAGTTTCCGCCCGAGGTAATGGAAGAAGCTTGATGGGTGATATCCAATGTACTGCTTGTCGTTTGCGTATGATCAACAAAATTCAACTCGTTTTCAGTCGATGCACTGGCATTCGCATCTGCGCCGCCATTTACATTAGGTGCACGACCGATACCACCACTCGCAGAGCCACTCGCATTTGCACCAGCACCAGCCTGATTGACCGTGTTACCAAGCAGACCGACAGAGTCAGTGGTACTCGTGGTTGAACTGGTTGATACATCCTGAGCTGCGGAGACATTCACATTTTTTGCATTCACGGTCGCATCGCCACCGGCATTCACTTTTGAACCGACTAAGTTGACATCATTGCTGGCATTAATCGTGGCGTTTCCACCAAAATTAACATTAGAGCCAACATTGTGAATGTTTGTCGTATTGGTTTCAGTGGTGGTTTTAGACCCAAAATCTAAACCTGCTTTGGCCTGACCTTGCGCACTCGTCGAAGCGGACGCCGATCCCTGATACAGTCCGTCACCGCCTTGCGAGGTTGTGCCACTATCCGCAGTAGCAGAGCCATTGGAGATTGGTCTATTGCCCACCCCTGGCGCATTACTGCTGACACCTAGCACTGAAGTTGTTGTCGTTGTACTGGTGGTATTGTCATAGTTCTGTGCTGCTGTGACATTTACGTTTTTGGCATTCACTGTGCCATTGCCAGTCACATTAACGTTTGAACCCTGTACGTTGAGATCATTCTTACTAGTTAAGTTGGCATTTCCACCCACATTAAAGTTACTGCCGACACTCACACCTTTATCTTCAGTGGTTTTAGTTTCTGACGATCCGTATAGTGAATTATTCATGCCCAAGCCGCTGGACTTATTATCCGTTGTGGTATTCGTCGTGTTTTCTCGGGAAATGATATTGATATTATTTCCCGCATTCAAAGATGCATCACCGCCAGTCGTAACATTGCTACCCGCAATGGTAATGTCTTTGCCCGATTGAATATTGAGATTACCACCAGTCATCAAACCAGAACCAATTTGCTGTGTTGTTGTCGTCGTAGTTGTACCATTGGACGTAATATAACCAGACTTCGATGCAGTATGCGTTGTATCTGTCGTCGTGTTCTGAACCGTATCGAACGTAACATTTCCACCTGCTTTAAGGCTCGCATTTCCACCTGCGTTGACATTAGCACCAAGATTGGTGATGTCTTTGCCTGCAGTCAGCGTCATATCTCCAGTAGATTTAATTCCAGCTTGCTTGCCGACAATGGTTGCATAGTTCTGATCATTACCATTACCTTGAGTCATCGTCTGGTTAATGATGCTGCCATTCGTAGAATTCAGATTGACATTACCGCCTTCGATCATGCCTGACGTATTGGTAATATTGCCTTGCGCCTGAACATTCAATGAGTTCGTGCCATTAATTGTGCCGCCAGTATTGGTCAATGTGGTGACATTCAGATTAACGTCTCCGCCTTGAATAATTGCACCTTGAACAATCCCTGCTTTAGTTGCTGCGGAGAGATAAACAACAGGCGCTAAAACTTGATGACCATCGACTACAGTCGCAACCATCCATACGATATCATTAGTCAATTTGCTCAATTGCGCGTCAGTTGGCGCCTGACCATAAACCAATCCCAAAGACTTGCTTTCAGCAACTGCATTTCCTGTCAGACCAGCCATTTGCTGTGCCAAATTACCATATCCACTCAATAACTGATTACCTGTTTTCGCAATCAATTCTTGTTGTGTCAGATAGGCTTGGTAATTATTGTCACCTACTAACTGCATTTGAGTGTCTGGATTGATCCCGAGCTGAGCCTCAAGATAAGAAGCGCCGAGATAGCTACTGTTTGAACCAAGTAGTGGATTGGTTTCAATGAGATACGTTGCTGTTGGAGATTGATTGATAACGAAGTAACCATTTGGATTGGTTGGCAACGTAATCGTAATGCCTGTTAAACTCGAAAAGCCCTGTGGACTCAATGGCGTAATCTGAGTGACATGCGTTAAATTCGTGCCACCATGAGCCGTTGCACTATTTGTTCCTATCAACGAAGTACCACTGAGTGATGTCGCACCTGAAGCAGTGCTGGCGGCTGTACCACTCTGAGCTTGCCCAGCACTAATGGATGGGGCTGAAACTGGACTTGCTGTGGATGCAATCGAAGCAGCTGTCGAACCGTTATTGATCAAGTGAGTTACATTCGCATTGATCGTTCCCGTTGAACTTGCGTAAATCGTTCCACCAATTGAATCGAGCAGTGTCGGTGTATTTGTTACGGTCTGATCATTGTAATCAGAATTATTGGTATATGTCGCAGGGCCTAACGCGATGTAGTGAACATACCATTCCCAAGTATGGGTATAGTTAAGTTGATAGATGTTCAAACTGTTATTGGTAAATGTAGAAATTCCACTTAAGCCATTCAAGTTCACGGAACCACCCGAAATGACTCCGCCATAGTTACTGGCATTGACAAAATTCTGTAAAGTTATCGTGCCTGCGCCACTACTAATGATTTGCGGTAAAAATGAAGGTTTACCATTGGTATAAGACTGTGTTTGAGAATATGGTTGGGAATGGTAGTTGTTCCAATAAGAATCCGTTCCATCGTTGGAACATCCTGAAGGCGGACTGACCAAACCGCATGTCGATGGTGGCGTTGAGCTATTTCCTACACTGCTGGTTTCAGTGCCATTGACGGCTGCGCCAGTTGTGATAGAAACCGTACTTGGTAACGTGTTATTAATCGTCAATGCAGTTAACGTGATGTTATGACCTGCCTCGATTTGGCTCTGGTTTTCAATGTCATTTGCGGTAATGGAAATACTGCCATTCGGTGCATAGATACTGCCTGCTGCAGTACTCGAATTACCATAATTGGTCAGTGTGCTGACATTTTGAATCGTCAGATTATTTCCTGCATACAACTGTCCGCCTGCATTATTAGTCAGCGCGGCACTACCTGCGTCGAGGGTTAAATTACCTAACGCCAAGACTCCGCCTGATGCCGCATTTGTAATGCCTGAAGCCGTCAGATTCAGTGCATCTCCAGAGAAAACCAATCCTTTGTTGGTGAATAAACCATACACATTAAAGTTAAAGGTATCTCCACTGGTCAAACTGGTATCTGCAAGAAAGCGCGTGTTGCTACCGTTCATATTGACGGTGTTGGCATAGATATTAAGATTATTGGCTGCTGCAACTCTACCGCCTGCGGTACTATTTGACTCCAGCGTTAGAGTGCCAACATGTGCACTTGAACTACCCAACGTGATATTACCGCCAGAAATCGTATTTCTAGCACCCACATCAATGCTCGCGGCATTACTAATCGTGACATTATTACCGCCACTCAATGCGCCGCCCGTTGTGGAACAATTGCTAGTACAGTTCACCGTCAGATTATAGCTACCGCCATTACTATTAATATTCAGATCGGTAGTTGCAGCAATCGTGCCCGTATCTTGTAATGTGTGACCAATGTTGAGATTCAGTCCTGCATATGATTGTAGTAATCCTTCATTGGTCAGAATATCTGTAGTAATCACGCCAGAACCAGTACCACTCGAACCTAGCGTCAACGTCGCGCCTGATTGGTTATCTAATGTTCCCGAAACATTGACCGTACTACTCGTAGGTGTATCTCCTTGAATCACACCAGCATTGGTTAAATTTAAGAAATTAAGATTTAAACCATTACCATGCAACACCCCTGTACTTTGATTTGTAAATGATCCACTTGTATCATTCACAGTCAAAATCCCGCTCGATTGAACCAAGCCATTGTTTGTTAATGTCGGTGTGCTTCCAGCCAGATTCAACTGAATCGTACCTTGCGAAGTGAGACTTGCTGTTGTACCCGCATTCGTATTATTAATGGTATTACCTGTTAAAGTCAGCGTAGTGCCTGCGAAAAATTTGCCATTATTGGTAATTTGGTCAGCACCTGCGCCATTCATATTGACATTCAGTGTGCTACTGGACTGAATCACACCAGTATTACTGACTGTATTACCACTGTTAATCGCCAAAGTACCAACAACACTGTTCGAACCACCGCTCATTGTTCCACTATTGGTTATGCCAGCCGCAGTGGTCAGATTTACCGCTATCGCTTGTAATGTGCCACTATTGGTTAATGAGGTATTTGCACCGCTCAACGTCAATGTAGAACCAGATTGTGTAATCGCATTTGTTTCATTATTGAATGTAGATGCAACTGTCGCGGTCAAATTGCCAACTGCAAGTAAATTAGATTGGTTGTCTAGACTTTGAGTCGTGAGATTTAAGTCACGTGCTGATTGTAATGTTCCACTATTCGTCAATGCGCCTGAAACAGTCACTGTGTCTGCTGTGCCTGTTTGCGTAGATAATAACCATTGACCTGCGTTGGTTAAACTACTGGCTTGTAGCGTGCTGCCCTTATCCGCTTGTACTGTACCTGTTGAAGTATTACCGACTGATGCACCAGTTAAGGTCAATGCATCTGTTGTGAATATCGTACCGCTGTTGGTGACCTGATCAGCACCTGTGCCGTTCATATCAATATTGAGTGCGCCATTCGATTGGACAACACCTGTATTGTTCAACGTTGCACCGCTGTGGATAGTCAAAGTTCCTGCATTACTGCTTGAACCACCGCTCATTGTTCCACTATTGGTTATGCCAGCCGCAGTGGTCAGATTCACGGCTGTCGCTTGTAATGTGCCACTATTGGTTAATGAGGTATTTGCACCGCTCAACGTCAATGTAGAACCAGATTGCGTGGTCGCATTCGCTTCATTGTTAAATGTAGAAGCAACTGTCGCAGTCAGATTGCCTGCAGTGAGAAGATGTGATTGGTTATCTACGCTTTGTGCAGTCAAATTCAGATCATGGGCTGATTGAAGTGTGCCGCTATTCGTCAATGCACCACTCACCGTCATTGTATCTGCTGCGCCAGTTTGCGTAGACAGCAACCATTGACCTGCGTTAGTCAAACTACCCGCTTTTAGCGTACTGCCTTGATTGGCTTGTACTGTTCCTGTTGACGTGTTTCCTACTGATGCACCCTGTAAATTGAGCTGCCCTGTCGTCAAGATGCTGCCACTGTTCACTATCGTTTCACTATTTGCACCAGTTGCATCTGCAATCGTGAGATTTCCTAATGACTGAATTTTACCGCTATTGCTTAATGTTCCGCTGACATCAAGCGTTGCTGAACCTGCATTCGCCGAGATCGTTCCAGCATTATTCAGACCATTTCCAGCTGTAACGCTAACCGTTCCAGTCAAGGCCTCTACAGCCTCGCCTGCGGCATTACCAATATTAATCGCACCTTTCGCAGTAAGATTCGTATTCACGCCGCCAGAAACCAGCGAAGTTCCTAAATTCAAATCACCGATACTGTTGATGTTTAAATTATTTGTTGAAAGTAGTTGTCCACCATTTGAACCCAATGTACCGCCTACAGTGAGATTTAGATCTTTGCCACTCGAGAGATTCGCTGTACCGAGCTGTAGATCACCACTGCTATTCAAACTGAGATTATTGCTCGATTTTAAAGTCGCACCATTTGTACCAACATTTAAGCTACCGACAGTCCCTTGTAAATCACCTGCCGCAGCTTGCCAGTCTGTACCATTGAGATTTGCTGCATTACTGATATTCAAAGTTAAAGCAGAACCTGCGGCACGCTGGTTGTTATTACTCAGCGTCGCACTATCGGCGCTATCGATCAAACTGTTTGCAGTTAATCCAAGATTTTGACTCGCAACAAGTGCACCGCCATTAAGTGTCACACCACCGCTACTGGTGAGTGATAGATCTTGACCCGCAGTCAAACTGCTGTCTGTTTCAGTGACAGACTGTGCACTCGTATCCGTACCAGTAATCGTAATATTTTGCTTAGCTGAGATTTGATTTTGTAAAGCGATAGTACCCGCAGAGGTCAATACAAAGTCACCCGTTGCTGCCGCTGCATTGCCCAACAATCGAACGCCAACACCATTTTCTGTCGCGATCAAACGAATTCGATTCGCATACATTCCACCCAGCGCACTACTATCAATCGCATAACTCGGCGCTGCACCAACGCCCGAAGTTGAACCTGTCACACTTCGCGTAATATAGCTCCACTGATTTGTACCAGTGGTAATGCCAAGATCAGGCACATTAATCGGGGCTTGTAGTTCAACAGCTCGGGTGACTAAATCAAGAATCTGTTGACCTGATGCATTCAGCCCGCTGCCATTCACCAGAATATCGCCCTGTTGAACATTAAATCCAGCCAAAGCACCCGCACTATTTAAAACAGGAACACCTGTCGTTAATGTCACACGATCAGTGTTCAAAAAGCCGCAACCTGAGCATGTAATCCCATAAGGGTTAGCGACGATTACATCTGCTTTAGTTCCTGCAACCTCAGTGAAACCTGCGATATTACTGCGGTTATTACTCACCACCTGATTCAAAATCACAGATGCAGGCGTGGTCAGATTGGTATTGCTATATAGTTTTCCCGCCAACTGCGATTGTGCACTAATGGTACTGGTATTATTGTTATTGAGCACCAAGCCACTACTGTTGACATTGTATTGCTGGAAATAATTTGATGATAAACCCGCAGAATTTGGTGTACTGATATTTACCACTGTCGCGCCATTGCTTGCAGCGTATGCATTGGCATTGTTATAGCCAGTCGCAACCGTCACTGATGGAGTGCCTGGAGGTCCTGCTAATGCTGGAACAGTTGTTAAACTCAATACCGCTGCGGCTGCTAACTTAACTGTTCCATTTCGCTTGCCACGTGCACGAGCTGTTTCTGCAACAGCAACCCAAGTCCCTAGACTAATATTCCAAATGACACGATAGAACTTATTCATAATTATTATTCCTTAATTTGAATAGGACAGGCGGAAGAATACTTGTCCAGATTCACGTACCGTACCGGCAGGCTGTGACAACTCATGTGACATGAACAATTCGCCAGAGAATTGACGAAGTTGTCCAGATACGCCCAGCGTAATTCCTGAAAGTGCGCCCGAAGGTACGCCTGAGGCATTGTTATTGACACACCCCACATCTACACCTGCATAGAATCGTGTATTGAGGGTATTACCACCGAGATCAAAAGCATGTGGCATACCAAGCTCATTTCGCCAGTAATAACCACTATCGCCGCTCAATGACGTATTTAAAAAACCTCTAACGCTTAATGGTCCACCGATGATTATTTGTTGTGATCCAAACATACTGGTGGAACTTGTTTGAGCATTCAAATGACTCGACCAACTCAAAGGCTGTCCCATAAATGAAAATGGGCGATCATAGCCAGCATCGATCATCACTTTTGCAAATTGGGCATGAGGTAAATCATAAGGCAGACCTTTCGGATCATTTAACGCATCTAAAATTGTAAGTCCATGAACATAATCCAGATGCATATTGAAGATTCCACCTGTGAGTCTTGTAAAGCCCGCAACACCCGCATCCAAAGATGTCAGGCTACGACTACCTACATCCAAAAACTGATTTGCAATATAACTATCTGTACGTTGCGTACTTAATGTGCCTGATACAGAGATTCGGCTATCCTGATCACGATAAACCACTCGATCTAAACCCAAACTACGCGTAAGCGTATTACCTTGGGAAAGTAACGGTGCTCCACTTGGTGTATGAATCAAACTATTATAAGCACTGCTGCTGACATTGAAATTCAACGTGCTATAACCAAAAGGCAAAGACACATTCAGCGCATTACTGTCAGAAAAATGGTTGTCGTTATCAGGAAGGGTTTGTCGACGCGTCACAGACACAAGTTCATTTGCATGGAGCAAACCGTCCTCGGTGATGGTTACCATGCCACTTTCACGACCAGTAGCCGCTACACTTTGATTATCAAAAGAAGTCAAGAGATGTAATGGGAATGTCGAGGGATTTTGTACGACCACTACACTTTCACCCGGCTTACTTCCTGGTTGAATATCAAGGCGCGCATTATTTGAGGATGCACGGTTGATCTGATCTATTCCTTGCTCTATATCTCTAAGATTCAGTAGGCTACCCGTAGAGCCTGGAAAAACACCATAAGGCCAGATTCGACTTGCGGCGGGGCCTTCTATTTGATAACGCTCAATCACACCTTCAACAACCGTGATGGTCAATTTTCCCGTTTTTAAATCTTGAGCAGGTAAATAAGCTCGGCTTGTGATATAGCCACGACGAAAATATGCACCAGTAATTTGTGTCAATAAAGCTTCAATATCATTAGCAGCAAGGCATCGCCCTTGATACGGCTGAACAATTTGTTTGATCGTTGACTTGGAAAGATGATCTGCGCCATTAATCACAATGCCTTGAATATCTCGACAAGGACCAACTGGCTCTGTTTTCACTGCATTTGGTGTTTTTAATGATGCACCACTTGGTGTAATTGCGCGGCGTGCATTCTCTTGATCTTGGCGAATTTGCTCTTGTTGTTGTTGCAAAATAATATCGTTTTGACGCTGCAGCGCTGCCAAATCCACAGGACTTGCAGCCCAAGCTTGATTCAAGCTAAACACCCCTAAAGGTAAGATAATTGTGCGCAAGATCACATTTAAACGACTAAGTCGACACGGTATTTTTTTAAATGCAAAATAATTAATACTTTGAGTTGTCAATTTATGAATAGAGGCTACATGCATTATTAAACTCCCCAAAGACAATCTATGGCAAAACCACACTGACCGCCCTAAATTTATAATAAAAAAATAATTCTACTTCGTTAAAAAACATTCAAAATCAGATTGATAGATTTAAGTTAAAAATAATTATTTTTCGACGACTTTCAAACACAAAACAACATTGATTAATAATTAGATTCTGTTCTTAAATCAGGGTTATCTTCTTAAAACACTGTACTTTTAAAACTCGCTACCAAGCGAGTGCGACATCAAACAAATAAAAATATAAATTATACTAATCCAATACAGAGTGCCTGTAAACACACCTATTCATTATTTAATACGACACCACATAACGCATCACTAATTACATATTTTGCTTTATTAATATTAATTTTTTTATCAACAAGATGACCAATCACACCCTGCGCGACTTCCACGTCTCCAGTCACAAAACAATCAAAATCTGGAGCAATTAATGCTGTTGTCAATAAACCACGCTGCGATAAAACACGCTCAGTCTGCTTCGCAACCGCAGCGCCTGAATCTAGTAAATGAAAAACCTGAGGAAAAAGATGCTCGATCGGCTTACGCAAAAATGGATAATGCGTACAGCCTAAAACCAATTCCGTTACGCCAGCTTCTTCAAGCGGGGTTAGCACACGTCTTAACTCCGTATAACACGCCTCAGAACTCTCTGCACCTGACTCCACAAATGGAACCAATGCTGGACTCATCACTGTCAAAACCTCAACGCCCGCTGGCACTGCGATTTCAGCAATAACATCTTTTAATAATGTACCGCGTAACGTACCTTGCGTTGCGAGTACGCCAATTTTTTTATTCTGAGTACGATGAACTGCAGGTTTGACTGCTGGAACCAAGCCTATGACTGGAAAACTCTCACCATATTTTGCACGCAAATGCGTCAAGCTAAATGCTGAAGCAGTGTTACATGCAACAACAACAGCTTTACAACCTTGCTGATATAGCCACTCCACAGCACAAGCGGTCAGCATCCGAATCTCTTCATCCGATCTCGTTCCATAAGGGACATGCGCCGTATCGGCCAAATACATAATCGACTCGTGTGGCATGAGTAATTGCAGTTCTGCAACTACAGACAACCCGCCAACGCCAGAATCAAACACCCCAATTGGTGTATCAGAATGCTTATAGCTTTGAGCACGATCCGACAAACTAACTACTCCAAAAAATCTTTAATGACAAAAGACGACTCGTTTTAAACTATTTGTTTTGAATACAACGCCTATGACTCAATAGTACCCAAAACAAACTGCTCTCGCCCACTCGTCAACACCATCGCTTCACCTGTATCTATTGGCTGCAAATTACTCCAACTGACCAAATGATAAAACGCATTGCGATGAATCAGTGCATTTAAGTTTCGACGAATACGGATATAAGGACGAATCTCATCGATACCGTTTTGAGTAAAAATACGCATCTCTATCGGATGCTCTGCGCTGGCAATCACAACATCACCTGTTTTGGTTGTACAGCGAATAAAAGTCTGTCCATCATCTTCGACCTGCGCAACATCAACTACCAACAATGGCGCATCCTCAACTTGAATCTGAATCTTCTCGGCTGGCGTTTTCAGATAAAAGCGGTCGCCATCTGGATCTTCCTCACGCCAAAGTACAGTTGAATAAAGTTTAATGAGTGGCTCACGCGTCATTCTCACGCCTTCATTCCACCACTCACCATTGGCACGAATCACCAGATTCATTTCACCACAGTACTTTGGATTCCATTTTTCGACAGGTGGCATGGCTTTGAGCGGCTTACCATCTTAATCCACCAAAAGTCTTGATAATGAATCCAGATTTGGTTTGGATTGACCCAAATTACCCTGTAAGTCGGGTGATGTAGTCATGGTAACGATCCTAAAAAAAAGATTAAACTCAAACTTGCATAGGTCTTAGTACTTTGAAAAGCGGCTAACCCACTAAAAATGACAAGTTAATTCGTGTAAGTGTGGCGAAAATATAGTATTGATTTTATACTATCACCGCAGCTATGACGTATAGCAATGATTTCATGCTTCGGGCAGCATCGCAACAGCCACTCTCTGGTATGTTGGTCGCCACCCGCTTAACCGAGGAAACTTTATGGAACACATCGAACGTGAATCGATGGAGTTTGATGTTGTAATTGTGGGCGCTGGTCCTTCAGGTCTTTCAGCCGCAATTCGACTACGCCAATTAGCAATTGAAAATAATATGCCCGACCTGTCGGTCTGTGTCGTTGAAAAAGGCTCAGAAGTCGGCGCACACATCCTCTCAGGTGCTGTGCTCGAACCACGCGCATTGAACGAATTGTTCCCTGATTGGAAAGAACAAGGCGCACCGCTGAATGTTCCAGCCAAGCGTGATGAAGTCTTCATGCTGACTTCGCCAACTGCAAGCATTAAAGTTCCACACTTTTTTGTTCCAAAAACCATGCACAATGATGGCAACTATGTTGTTTCATTAGGCAACGTTGTTCGTTGGTTGAATACCAAAGCTGAAGAACTGGAAGTCACTGTATTCCCAGGATTTGCAGCATCTGAAGTGCTGTATCATGAAGATGGCAGCGTCAAAGGTATCCAAACTGGCGACATGGGCGTCAACAAAGAAGGCGAACAAAAAGGCAGCTTCACTGCTGGCTATGAGCTGCATGCAAAATACACCATCTTTGCAGAAGGTTGCCGCGGAAGCCTCGGTAAAAAACTCATTAGCCGCTTTGATCTAAACAAAGATGCACAAACACAGCACTACGGTATTGGTATCAAAGAACTCTGGGAAATTGATCCAGCGAAACACGAAGAAGGTCTGATCCTTCACGGTTCAGGCTGGCCATTGACCGAAACTGGTTCAACTGGCGGCTGGTGGTTGTACCACGCTGAAAACAACCAAGTGACCATGGGTATGATCGTTGATCTGTCATACAAAAATCCATACCTGTCACCATTTGATGAAATGCAACGCTTCAAACATCACCCAGTGATCAGCAAATACCTAGAAGGCGGCAAACGTCTGTCCTACGGCGCACGCGCTGTTATTAAAGGTGGTTTGAATGCCCTACCTAAACTCACCTTCCCGGGTGGTTGTTTGGTTGGTGATGACGCAGGTTTCTTGAACTTTGCAAAGATCAAAGGCTCACATACTGCCATGAAATCAGGCATGATCTGTGCTGAGGCTGTGTTTGAAGCATTACAAGCAGGTCGTTCATCTGACGAAGTTACTGAATACACCGATAAATTTAAAGCATCATGGTTATACCCAGAGCTTTATGCATCACGTAACTTTGGTGCTGCATTGCATCGCTTTGGTACGATTGGTGGCGGTGCTTACAACTTCATCGATCAAAACATTTTCCGCCTGCCATTCACGATTACAGACCCAGTTCCAGATTACAAAACTCTGGATTTGGCGGCTAACTCAGTGAAGCCAGACTATCCAAAACCAGATGGCAAATTGTCATTTGATAAACTGTCTTCTGTATTTATCTCAAATACAAACCATGAAGAAGATCAACCAGTTCATTTGAAATTGCGCGATGCAGCGATTCCAATTGAACAAAATCTGCCATTGTACGCAGAACCAGCACAGCGTTACTGCCCTGCTGGCGTATATGAAGTTGTGACTACTGAAGAAGGCGCAAGTCGCTTCCAAATCAATGCGCAAAACTGTGTACATTGCAAAACTTGTGATATTAAAGATCCTGCACAAAACATCAACTGGGAAACACCAGAAGGTGGCGGCGGTCCAAACTATCCAAATATGTAAGTGCGAAACATGTAAGTGATTGTCAAAAAAAGCAGCTTCGGCTGCTTTTTTTAAGTAAGTAAAATCAAAATTCTAGAAAGCCGTCATCAAAAAACAATGGAGTGTTTATAGTGGTCAATTATGGAAAAACTCAACCAATATTCGCCACTGGTTTAACCAATCCAATGTCTGCGATGGCATATTTTACAAAAGCCCAGCAGGCCTTTGCTGGAAATCAATGGCAACAAGCCTATACTTTGGCTCAAGCTGCTGCGTCAGCAGCAAAAAATGATAAAGCGATTCTCTATTCAGCTCAAAATGTCATGGCTGCTGCATTACTGAGACTTAATAAAATTGAAGGTGCATTAGCTCTCTGGATAGAACTAAATTCCAAACTACCGAATAATGGACAAATACTATCCAATATTGGATTTGTACTCACAGAGATTCATCGTTACCAAGAAGCTGCTCAATATTTAGAACAAGCTATTAAAGTCGCGCCACAAGATCCTGTCGCTCACCTCAACTTAGGGTATGCCTACTCTAAACTGGGTAATACAAAGCAAGCAAAACTACACTACCTTCATTCCAGCCAACTCAATCCCAAATATGCAAAAGCCAAATTTTTGCTTGGCGATGTCTTACAAGAAGAAGGGCTAACTGAGGAAGCTCTTGTAGCCTATAAACAAGGATTTGAACTTGATCCGCATAATTTGACCTACCTCAATAATGCAATCTTTGTTCAACATGCTCTCTATCCTCCCAACTTAGAACAATACATGAAATTTGTACATCAATTCGCTCAAGCCATTGACTTACAAACACCAAAAGTGACGTCCAAACAGATCGGGAAACCGCATACCCCACTCAGAATTGGGATTGTTTCTGCGGACTTTTATCAGCATGTTGTTTGTTATTTTATAGAAAACGTACTATCCCAAATTAAAAACGACGAACAATTACGCGACCGATTAACATTAGTCGCTTATTCAAATCAAAGTGTAGAAGATGAAGCAACCCGCCGACTTCAAGGTCACTTCGATTTATGGCGAAAAGTAAATGAACTAAATGATGACGCACTAGCAGAACAAATTAAGCAAGATGAGATTGATATTTTGATCGACCTATCAGGTCATACTAAAGACAATCGCCTCCCTGTCTTCGCCAGAAAAGCTGCACCACTTCAGGTCAGTTGGTTAGGTTACTGGGGAACAACAGGGTTAACGAGCATTGATTATGTTCTCGCAGATCCTATCTCTGTTCCAGCCAATGAAGAATATTTATTCATCGAGAAAATCTGGCGATTACCTCATTTACGCTACTGCGTTTCGACACTGAAGGATGCGCCAGAAGTCAGTCCCCCACCGTGCACCAGCAATCAACATATCACTTTCGGTTGCTATCAATTCACTCGAAAAATTAATCAAGGCGTATTACATTGCTGGGCACAAATCCTTGCAGCTTGTCCACAAGCTCGATTACGTGTTCAGTCTTTTTCTTTGGATAAAACTGAGCTTAAAGAACAGTTTATTCAACGGCTGATTGCCGCTAATATTGATCCTAATCGCGTCGAACTCATCGGCGGTATCACATATAGTGAATATCTAGAATCCTACGCAAACATTGACATCGTTCTAGATACATTCCCTTATCCAGGCGGTACGACGACAGCACAAGCACTATGGATGGGCGTTCCGACCATCACGCTAGCAACAACAGGTATGTTAGGACGTCAAGGAGAAGCTCTGCTCATTAATGCAGGATTGACAGACTGGGTTGCATATAGCGAACAAGAATATGTACAAAAAGCCATCGCATGGGGTAACGCAAACACTCAAAAAAGAGACGAACTCACTGCTTTGCGTATGAACCTACGAACACAAGTTGCAAAAACGCCTATATTCGATGCTCAAACATTTGCAATTAATTTTGTAGATAGCTTATATGCAATGTGGGACGAGAAATCTCAACAAATCAACATATCCTAATGTTGTTGCTCAAACTCCTTCATGATGCGATTAGCAAAAGCCTTATATACAGGAACTGGGCTAAATAATGATGCAGCAGCACGCCCTAACAAACAAGCTGCCATAATTGGGATCACCATATCCTGATTATCTGTAAGCTCAATCGCAATCACTGTTGATGTTAATGGTGCTCCTGTTACGCCAGATAAATATGCGCTCATTCCCAGTAATACCACAGCAGATGGCGGAACTTGTGGTAAAAAGTACGCAATGTTGTGCCCTAAACCAGCACCAACGGCTAAAGAAGGTGAAAAAATCCCACCGGGAATATTAGACCAATAGGACACGATATTGGCGAGCATTTTGAGCAAACCAAAACTTTCTGCGGGTGTCTGCGCAGCATTTTGAACAAACGCACGCGCCTGATCATAACCCGTACCATATATACTGCTATCAGAAAAAATACCTAACACGGCTAATATAAGACCACAACCAGCCGCAAATAAGATTGGGGCTCGTGCGCGACAACGCACAATATGTGTCGACAAACCATTTTGATTCAGAATAATCAAACGAGCAAACAATCCACCTGCCAACCCACAAACAATGCCTGTCGCCAAAACAGCAAGCCAAGCCTGATTGAGCATTAAACTGGCTTGCACTTTGCCAAAATAAGCATAATTCCCCATAATCCCGAGAGAAACTACCCCACCAATAATGACAGCAGTCAGTAAAAGCCCAGATAAACGATATTCAAATCCATCAGCCAGTTCTTCAATCGCAAACATCACACCAGCCAGTGGCGTGTTAAACGCTGCTGCAATCCCCGCGGCTCCACCCGCCAGAATAAAGCGGGATGCTAATTTAGGATCATTAAAACCAAATCGTTTTCCAATCCAATAAAATATTCCAGCACCCACATAGACTGTCGGGCCTTCTCGTCCAATCGATGCACCTACTGTCAATGCAACCAGAGTAAGGAGCATTTTTCCAATAGCGGCAGGTAGAAGTAGGGTTTTATTTTGAAATTCATGATTTTTGATGCGGAGTGCAGCAATCACCTGAGGAATGCCACTGCCTCGTACAACACTAAAACGTCCCTCAGTAATCCATGCAAGCAACGCAAAAACTAATGGCGTCAAAAGTAATGGTAACCATTTGTTATAATGTAGTAATTGCAGAAACAAGGCATAAGCCAATACACTCGCTTTAGCAAACACAATGGCAGCAAGCGCAACTAGAAGCGCGCCAGCCCATAATGCAATACGCCACTTCCAATTTGATTTTTCCCAAAATGGATGCTGGCGTAATTTGACAAAATGACGATTTAAAACGCCAGATGGCGAGGAGGATTCGGTCATGATCTTGGCATCGGCACAATCAAGAATGCAGGTTATTTGATATACTGGTTAAATGCCACAAACCTGAGATGATTCATATTTTTAACCAATATCATGCCAACATCATATCAGTTTTTGAAATAATTATTCACATTTAACCCAAAGAACCTCGTTAATGCTTTTTCCTCATCAAAAGCAAACTGACGATGTATTATTAATTGATCTTTAGAAATAAACTGTACCCTAAAGTTGACGATTCACTCAACAAACTCAGGTACAGTTCAGACTGGCAATTTAAAAAACCAAGTATTCAATGCGTTAAAGTCTAAATCAACCCTTTAACCAAAAAGACAACGCCAGCAGCACCAACCAGCACGCTACCGTAAAATAAAACTCGGCGTTTGGTCAGTACGGTAATCGCACAAAGTGCAATTCCGATTTGAAAGAGTGTCACCGCCGCAGATAGTGGAACATGACGCTGCAAGTGCTCATTAGCCTCCTCACCAAGACGTTCCGCTTCTTTTTTGATATCTAATTGCTCTTGATTCAAAGTGGTTAGTTTACTCTCGTCTTGAGGATCAATAGGTTTGTCCAATGCTTTTAACAAAGAAACTTTCATGGACAACACATAGGTTTTTACGCCTTTGGCTTGATAATAACTCCACTCATTCGAAGCCTTAATCTGAGACAAAGTCGCTTCATTAGCATGATGTCCTGCAAACAAAGCCGCAGTTGCAGCAAGCACCGATAAAATTGCTGCTGTCATGGCAATAAACATCACAAAGCGGTTATTTCCACTATGATGTGCATGCTCATTGAGTTCTTCTTGCAGATGTTCCGTAGGGACTTCGATTTCTTCAGACATGACAAACTCCTCATTTAAAATTATTGATTCAGATTCTATCGTGATTAATTGATTCAAATTGATAAACAATGTCTTACATGTGAATTTTTATTTAAACGATAAATCAAGGTAACTTGTCACGAATGATGAAGATTTTGCATGCACTTGGTTAAGTGAAGAATGGTATGACACAGCAACTGAATAATTTTGATCTCAAAATTTACACAATTGAAAAATGATAAAAAGCGAAATGAATCATTGAAATAATCAATATGTCATAAAATAACCAATAATGCCTAAATCAATGTTTTCAATCGTTCCACGTGTTCCACTGATTGTTATCCACAACCTTACCCGCAGGCTTTGTGGGTAACTTTCGTCGATCATAACAAAGCAAATTGAATCAATAGCTAATACAGCGTCATCATAAAAATTATAATTGAAAGCGAACACAGCCCATTGAGCGTAGTCGAAATGTGCGGTGATGCAAAAACCACATTTCGACTACGCTCAGTGTTCTTACTGAGTTGTTTATATTAAAAAAGCAATAGACCCATACTTACTTCACTTGCGTATAGTTACTGGCGTCAAACTTACGGGTACGGTTACGATATTCAAGGGTAAATCCAGGCCAGTTGTTGGTATTTTTACCATCGGCTGTCTGATACCAGCTCGTACAACCTTGCGCCCAAATTGTACTCTTCATACGCTCTTGAATGGTTTTATTAAAATCATTCTGAACATCAGAACGCAGGTCTGTATAGCGCAGACCTTTCTTTGTTAATGTTCGAATCGCATCGAGAATATAATTCACCTGACTTTCGATCATGTACACAATCGAATTATGACCGAGATTGGTATTCGGGCCATAGAGCATATACATATTTGGGAAACCACTGACTGTCAGCCCCAAATATGCTTCCGCACCATTTTTCCATGCATCTTTGAGTTTACGACCACCCAATCCAGTAATCTGCATCGGCGCAAGAAAATCAGTCGCGGCAAATCCAGTTCCATAAATAATGGCATCAACCTCATGAAGTTTGCCATCTTGGGTTTTAATCCCTGTTGGAACAACTTCTTCAATATTTTCACTAACCACATCTACATTCGGCATGACCAATGTTTTATACCATTGATTAGAAATGAGAATACGCTTACATCCAATCGGATAGTCAGGTGTTAAACGATGACGAAGCTTATGATCTTTGATCACATCACGAATATGATTTTGGAAAATATATTCTGCAAGTGATGTTTTATTCACATAGGTTGTAAAACCTAATAACTTAATTTCATGTGAACTGTATTGCCACGCCCGATCAAGACTTTGCAAAACGGGAATTTTCTTGAATAGTCCTCTTTCAACAGGCGGATAAATACGATCAGGCTTAGGAATCACATACGGTGCTGAACGCTGATAAACTTCTAAATGCGCAACCTGTTTTGCAATTTCAGGAACAAATTGAATTGCACTGGCACCTGTACCGATCACCGCAATACGTTTACCTGTGAGGTCATAGTCATGATCCCATTTAGCGGAATGGAAGGCTTTACCTTTAAAACTGTCCAGACCTTTCAATTTTGGATAAGCAGGAAGGCTCAGCTGTCCTACAGCAGAGACTAAAATTTCAGCTTCTACAACTTCACCCGCAGCAGTTTTCACCAACCATAATCCACGACTTTCATCAAAATCAGCACCCGTAATTTCGGTGTTAAAACGGATATGTGGGCGAATTTCGTATTTATCTGCGCAATGACGTAGGTAGTTATGAATTTCTTTCGCCTTGCCAAAACGATTTTCCCAGCCACGATCCTGCTCAAATGAGAAGGAATAAAGATGCGAAGGCACATCACACGCTGCGCCTGGATAGGTGTTATCACGCCAGACACCACCCACATCGGATGCTTTTTCAAATAATGTAATCTCGTTTAGACCCGCTTGTTTTAAACGAATCGCTAAGCCCAGTCCGCCAAAACCAGTGCCAATAATGGCAATACGAGGATTCTTTGAACGTTTTTGTTGAGAGTTTAAAATCTGAGCCATTTGAGATTTCCGCCAAATTCCTATGAAAGTAGAAAAATAATAAAGAAAATCACACTTGCTTCACAGCTTGCATCAGGACAAAATATCGTTGTTTAAGGACAATACATCATTTAGAGTTTTACTATGCCACAGTGGGAATTTGAAAGAAGTACCCAAAGCATGCGTCTGATGGCTGGATTTGCCACAGAACACGGTTTACTCATTGCCGATGTACTTGCTGGCACAGGTCTACAAGAAGCTGAACTCGCCGATCCCCAAATGATCGTCACAGGTCAACAAGAATTACGCTTAATTCGCAACCTGATCGCTCTACTGCCACACATTCCTGCATTAGGGTTACATATTGGTTCACGCTATCATTTCACTACATTTGGTGTTTTAGGTTTTGCGATTGTCAGCAGTTCCAGTATGCGACATGCGCTTGATCTAGCACTGCAATATTTTCATTTAACCTTTGCCTTTACCCGTTTCTTGGTGACGGATAACGACACGCAAACAACGATTACGATTGATGATTCTGAAGTGCCCGAAGATGTTCGCCAATTCATTGTTGAACGTGATGCCGCTGCACTCATTACCGTACAACGAGATTTTATCAACGAACCAATTTTGTTATCTTTGAATATCGCGTTTCCAGCGCCAGACGACATTCAAGTCTATGAGAAGTTTTTCGGGACTCCTCCTCAATTCGACATGCCGTCGCATTGCGCAGTCATGGATCGGGCAAGTATGGAACGCCCACTACTCCTGTCTAACGAATCAGCGTTACATATCGCAGAAGCGCAGTGCAGACAATTATTGGATGCTCGCAAGCCTTTAAGCAATTTGTCTTCAAAAGTTCGTGATCAGTTGATGAGCAAATCAGGAAATATACCGACGATGGATTCAGTGGCGACTCAGCTCAACATGACCGCACGCACGTTGCGTCGACGTTTAGAAGAAGAAGGCACAACGTTCATTCAACTACGAGAGGAAATCCGTCAAGCACTAGCTGAGGAGTACCTAAAACTTCCTCATCAATCCATCGAACAAATTTCAGAGCGGCTTGGTTATGCTGAACCAACCAGCTTTATCAATGCCTATAAACGATGGAAAGGACAGACACCACATGCTTCTCGCTTACTCAAAAATAAAAATCACCAATCTAGATGATGAGATGTCAAAAAATAATCATTCACACGTATGCAAGTAGCTACGCGAGTTCCACGTGTTCCACTCTATGTTATCCACAGCCTTACCCGCAGGCTTTGGGGGTAACTTTTCCTCGGTTATTTTTATAGCGTTCTCATGAGATTAGACTTAATCCAGTTGCGAGACATTCATGAGGAATGCTAGATTGAGCAAATCATTTCAAAAAGATATAAGTCTTTGATGCTCAACAATAGATACAGCGACCCATATGTCAACCAGTGATGCTGGCATTTTTCTGTGGATGACTTACCAGACCATGCAACGCATGGGGCTGGACGCTGCTGCGATTTTTGCAGGTGTTAACCTACCTGACGAACCTCCAGATAAAACGCTACGCCGCGACAATTCGACTCAGCAACGCTTCTGGACAACGGCTGAACAAATCAGTCAAGATCCTTATATCGGTCTACATGTCGGGGCAAACATGCCAGTATTCCGAGGACAGGTGATCGAGTATTTATTTTTAAGTAGCTCTACTTTTGGTGATGGCTTGCAACGAACTTTGCGTTACCAAAGCATTTTAACCAATGCATTTAAACTAGACTTACACCTTGAAAATGACATCGCTGTTCTCACTGGCTTCGAACATTCGGTTCGGCATTATCTGGAGTGCGGTCTCGGAGTATTTCTCAAATTTTTCAAGCATATTAGTGACAACGAATTTCAACCTACAGAAATTTGGTTAACGCACCCAGAGTTTGAGAACTCTATCGAATACCAACACACATGGGGCTGCCCTGTACGCTTTGGAATGCCGATGGGTTGTATTCGTTTTTCCTCAAAATTATTGCAAAACCCTTCACCTGCTGCGCAACCTGAATTACTCCAAATTCATGAAAATTTAGCTGAACAGCATCTTCATATTCTCAGTAAACATCAGCTCGTGCATGACATTGAAAAGCTTTTAGGTCATGGCTTACTCGAATCAGGACAACTCGATCAACAGCTCATTGCTGAGCAATTGGGAATCAATCCACGCAGCCTACGTGCAGACTTGCAATTGATTAATACCACTTTTGAAAAGATTGTTGCCAATTACCGCGAGAAGCTCGCGCGCAGACTACTTGCCAATACAGATGAGTCGATTGATCAAATCGTTTATCTGACAGGTTTCTCCGAACCTTCGGCATTTTCTCGCGCTTTTAAACGTTGGACAGGCGAAACGCCAACCACATATAGACAACGAAAATTCAATAAAAACCTTTAATCCAAATCATCATTTGACCGCATTGACACGCCTAGTCACTCCCCTACAGTCAAATCAATTCAAATCAGCCTTTCTATAATTAACTCATCAACGATCAAGATGAGTACTTTATTATGCTAGGTTTTCCAGTGGGAGTTTTTGTCGCCAATGGTATGGAATGGTACTTTCATAAAGTATGGCTACATGAGTTTCCAAGCCAACACCGTAATAGTCCATTCTTTACACATATTGCCCATCATAAGCGAGCTAGACTCAACAAATTTCACGATGAGGGCTATGCCGAATCCATGTTTAAAAATGCTGAGATTTATAATGAAAAAACAGCATTGATTGGCTTGGCAGCAGCCTCCACCGTGTTCCTTCCAGTTGCACCATTCTTCACTGCGGGTTTGTATTACGGCATATGGAATTACTGGAAAGTGCATGCGAAATCGCATCTGGATCCTGAATATGCAAAAAAACGCATTCCTTGGCACTATGACCATCACATGACCAGCAATCAGAACGCCAACTGGTGCGTTACTCGTCCGTGGTTTGACTACATCATGGGAACTCGAGTGATCACAACAGCATCAGAAACCGAAACCAATCCGCTTGGTATGAAACTACCTATATGGCTGGAAAAACGCGTGAATAAAGCGGCGCGCCGACTACTCCCAAAATCTTACGCTCAAATAGATGCTAATAGCCGTAGTGATCAGCTCAATCTGCAACAAGGCATCGAAGTTGCGCTATAGGAGGATTGTATGAATTACCTAAAAACTGCAACTCAGTTTCTAATCAATCGGGCGTATCCTTTATTGGATGGCACAACAGCTCAGGAAGGTCTGTCTCTGCCTAAAAACTACGCATTCCAACCGCACCACCGATCCAAAACGGTAGGCTGGTCACACTATGGGATCATGATCCCAGATTTGCCGACACCACATCATTTTTTTTCAATCATGTCAGTGATTGGCACGTCAGGCGCACTCGCATTTGATACGGATCATGCTCTAAAAAGCTCACCACGTCATAATGCAACTGCGGTCATGGG
>JAGWUI010000029.1 GCA_028868515.1 Gammaproteobacteria bacterium | reverse complement strand
GAAAATATAATGGAATTCCGAAAGAATCATTTCCCTTGTTTTTGAAAGAATGTGAGTTTAGATTTAATTATGGGACACCAAAACAGCAGTTCAAAACACTACGATTTTGGTGTCAAATTTAACCTGATCTAGTACAGCCCCAAACTTAATATTCCTCTTCATCTTCAGGTAATGTTAACTTACCTGTATGGAAATCATACTCAAACACCTTACCATAACGACCCCATTCAATTGCAACTTCTAGAACCCTTTCGGCTTCATCTGCATCCAAATGCTCTTCCAGTAACTCTAAGAATAACTTCTCAGAAAGCTCACCTGTAGACTCTGTTTCGAGGTTATGACGGATATATTTGGCCAATGGAATATGTGTCAACAATTGTTGACCAAAAATTTCTGTTCTCAATGTTTGGTTTGCCTCAACATAATGGCGACCTAATGGCGTCATCGTAATATCACCACCAGCCATATGTGCAAAACCAAGTAATGACAAGGCTTCGTAAGCTGGGAACAAGGCGTCATCAGGTAACTGTGCTTCTTCAGCAATTTTCGGCAAGTCAGCACGACCATCAAACTGTGGTTCAGCCAACAAATCCAGAACCGCCTCAATACGGCTAATATCCGTTTCTGGCAATCGATATCCCATATGGACAGTCGGTTCAGAACCGACGCTAACGCCTTGAGCAGGTTTCATCGTCATCAGCCCATAAACTTCGTCGATTAAAGAACGTACTTCAACAGAAGCCGCATCTCGTGGACGAGGAAGTTTAATATCAATCTCGCAGCGCACCCGCCCCGGATCACTAGACAGAATTAAAATCCGATCTGCCATCATGACCGCTTCTTCAATATTATGTGAAACAATCAAGATTCCCTTAGTTGGAATCTGATCTCCATCCCATAACTCCAGCATGTCATCACGTAATGTTTCACCAGTCAAAACATCAAGTGCAGAAAATGCTTCATCCATGAGCAGCACATCAGGACGTGTCACGAGCGCGCGTGCAATACCTACCCGCTGCTTCATACCACCAGAAAGCTCTCGCGGCAACGCACCACCAAACCCAGCCAAACCGATCAACTCAAGCACTTCATCGGCCCGACTTTCACGCTCCTCACTCGGTACACCTTGCGCTTCAAGTCCAAGCTCCACATTCTGCTGAACAGTTAGCCATGGAAATAAAGCGAATGACTGAAATACCATTGCAACACCAGATGCAGGTGCATAAATAGGATTGCCGCGATACGTTGCACGACCATTATCTGTTGGAATCAGCCCCGCCATAATTCGAAGCAAGGTTGATTTTCCAGAACCAGACTTGCCAAGCAAAGCAACGATTTCGCCTTCATGCAATTTGAAGTCGACATTCTCTAAAACCATGCGCGCCGTTCCATCAGTCAGTTGGAAAGATTTCGCGACATTTTCGAGATTAATTAATACATTTCGGCTCATCATGATTGCTCTTATAAAAACAGTTCTTTAGCGGCTACGATTTTCAGCAAGCAAATATAATTTGCGCCAGAAAAATCGATTTAAAATCGTGACAAACACACACATCACACCAATACCTAACGCGATCCGAGGAAAATCACCAGCATCCGTCATTTGCTTAATATAGCTACCTAAACCCACAGCAACCAAATGGGTTTTACCCCAAGTTACATACTCAGCAACAATACTCGCGTTCCATGAACCACCACTTGCGGTAATTGCACCCGTGATATAGCTTGGAAAAATAGCTGGCAAATAAAAGCGTTTCCACTTCAACCAGCCTTTTAAACCCAAATTATCGGCAGCCAAACGTAATTCATTTGGGATTGAAGATGCGCCAGCAATCACATTAAAAATAATGTACCACTGCGTTCCAAAAATAATCAGCGGGCTTAACCAAATGCTCGGACTCAGTTGTAATGCAACCAAAACAAACACAACTAAAGGGAAAAGCAAATTCACAGGGAATGCAGCTAGAAATTGAGCGACTGCTTGAACACGCTGTGAATATTCAGGACGTAAACCAATCCATACCGCAATCGGAACCCAAACCACGGACGCTAACGCAATCAAGATCATCACACGAATTAAAGTAATGAATCCAAGCCCAGCAACGTGTGCAACCTCAGCCCAGCCCACTTCACCAAGAACAAATACAATCAGCCGATACACTGCACCAATGACGACTAATAATATCAAGGCATCCCAGACCCGCGACCATGCTGGATTCATTTCCTTCGGTCGAGCTTGGATTGAAGTTCCATCAAATTTTTGTGCAAACCAACCTAAGGCTTTGCGCATTTGTGCCCAAAATGCATCCGTCAATGCACTCACCCAACGACTACGACGCATCCAATTTAGCAACCATGAATGCTGATTGCTTTCACCTTGAGACTCCTCAAAACGAAATTTGTCTGCCCAAGCAAGTAAAGGGCGAAAGAAGAATTGATCGTATAAAATAATCCCTGCGAGCATTGCCCCGATTGCCCAAGCAATCGCATGGACATCACGTGCATCAATCGCAACAGCAATGTAAGAACCGATCCCAGGGAGCTTAATATCGTGTCCTGCAACAGAAATCGCCTCAGCCGCAACGAGAAAAAACCAGCCACCTGACATGGACATCATCATATTCCAGAGCAAACCAGGCATGGCAAAAGGCAACTCTAATCGCCAAAACCGCTGCCATCCAGACAACTGGAAAACACGAGAGGCTTCATGTAATTCCGCCGGCACCGTTTTCATAGACTGATAAAGACTAAAAGCCATATTCCAAACTTGCGACGTAAAAATCGCAAAAATTGCAGCACACTCTGCGCCCAATAAATTACCTGGAAATAAGGCAATAAATGGCGCAATCGCAATCGCTTGGAAACCCAAAATAGGCACCGACTGCATAATATCCAACATCGGAATAATAGCTTTTTCAGCGGTTTTATATTTTGCCGCAATTGCCGCAAATACAAACGTAAAAAGCAATGCAAAAGCCAGCGCACTAAACATGCGTAAAGTTGTGCGCAAAAGATAATAAGGCAAATAAATCGGATCAAGCGAAATCGGTAAAGTCTCACCCACAACAAATGGGTGACTCATGCCACTAGCACCAAAGGCAATCGACACAATAATTGCTAAAACAATAGGCAACAACACCCAATCCCAGCGATTAGGAGCAGATACTGCAAAAGTGAAATTTTTCCGCCGTGGGTCGATAAATTGGAACATAGCCACAGCCTCACACAGATTTAAAGACTTTCTATTCGTAAAATATTTTTGAAAAATATACTGTTATATCTTATTAAAGAATGATGACAGTATTTTTACACGAACTTGCGATTACAGTAAGCCAGACCAAACTGAAATCATTATATTTTAATGAAATTCAATGATCTAAAACCATTCAGATATCACTAAATTACCCGCTTTCGCTTTACAACGCTAAAACTTGGCAACATCCAATGCATCGTCGCCGACAAAATCGCAACACAAACCACAACCACAATCACCCAGCCTGACAATACAAAACGCTCGGGATATAAAACATAAAAAGCAGATAAACCAATACTATTACACGCAATAATTAATACCGCACATGCATAATCATGAAAACGACGGGCACGATCAGAATTAGCAACCCACTCTTGATCAGAGTTATAACTGGGCAGTACTTCGTTTGCACTCCCTAGTTGCTCCATTTTGGATAAATACGCGCGAATATTGGTAATAATTAATTCGTATTTGTAATTCAAAAAAGCAAAACTTGCCGACGCAACAGGAAAACCCAACAAAATCCATTCAATATGCGCGTTACTTAACCCTGTCGCACCATGAGATGCGATTAACGCGGCCAGTAATCCCACAAAGAAACTGATGAAAATCGTTAAACCCTGTTGGCGCTGAGATGTCCGAGCATTGAGTTCATTATATGCTGAGATATAGCGATAATTAGCCGTGACATATTCATTTTCAAATCGATTCGTCATACGATCAACCCTAAGAAATAAAACAGAAAGATCAATGCTGTTTTAGGCTTACAGATAGCTCGCTATTCTAACGAATTATGAAATTAGATGCGAAATGTTTATGTCAAAATACATAATACAATCATGAAAAAGCCAAACTTAATTCACTTAAGTTTGGCTTTTTCAAATGTTCACTTTTTTACAGAATGGTCATTTCGGTTAAATCAAAATGGCCCTTCTATATTACTGTAGACTCATTACTCGGCTGCCAACATACGTTCACTCATCGCAACGGTATTGAAGCCACCATCAACATAAAGAATCTCGCCAGTAATTGCTGATGCCCATGGTGAACACAGGAATAATGCCGCATTACCTACTTCTTCGATCGTAACATTACGCTGCAATGGCGCAACTTGTGCATTCACATCCAGCATTTTACGGAAGCTCTTAATACCACTTGCAGCAAGTGTACGAATCGGACCTGCTGAAATGCCATTCACACGAATCCCCTCTGCACCCAAGCTCGTTGCAAGATAACGCACACTCGCTTCGAGTGATGCTTTCGCCAAGCCCATGACATTGTAATTTGGCAATACGCGCTCACTACCTTGATAAGTCAGCGTCAATAAACAACCTTGACGTACAGCCAATAACGGACGTGCTGCGCGAGCCAGCGCCACAAAACTATATGCACTAATATCATGCGCAATACGGAAACCCTCACGATTTGTCACGGTCGTAAAGTCACCTTCAAGCTGATCAGCAGGTGCAAAACCAATCGCATGAACAACACCATCTAAACCATCCCAATGTTTTGCAAGATCAACAAATGTTTGTTCAATCTCAGCATCAACAGCAACATCACATGGGAAAACTAATGTTGAACCAAAAGAAGCCGCAAACTCATCAACCCGTTTTTTTAATTTGTCATTTGGGTATGTGAACGCTAATTCCGCACCTTCACGATGCAGTGCTTGGGCAATGCCATAAGCAATGGATAATTTACTGGCAATTCCAGTTACGAGAAAACGTTTACCTTGTAATAGCATAGCCACTCTCTTTTCAATTAGAAGTATCTTTAGATAAAAACATCTTTAGATTTAAAACAAAATTCAGAACATCAGAATTAAAACAGTCAATCCATAACAGTTGAATGAATCCTAACAGATTTTTTCAACATTACTGTCTCAAGCACCATCCATGAATCATAAAAATACGCAAGCAATACGATACATGATCTCAATATTGTTTTGAATCAAATGCATCACGCGCCGCTTCCCCAATAAATACAAGCACAGAAAGCTGGATCGATAACGTCAAAAAAGCTGATAAAGCAAGCCACGGCGCATCCAAATTATTTTTGGCTTGAACAATCAACTCACCGAGTGAAGCCGAACCCGGCGGTAAACCGTAACCCAAAAAATCTAACGTCGATAATGCGGTAATATTCGCCGTCAAAATAAACGGAATCTGCGACAAACTAGAACTAAGCGCATTTGGCAGAATATGTCTCACAATAATCTGAAAGTGCCCTACACCTAATGCTTGCGCTGCCCGCACATAATCTAGATTTCGCGCACGCAAAAACTCTGCGCGAACGATACTGACCAAACTCATCCAGCCAAACAACAGCATCATTGCAAATAGCCAGTAAATACTTGGTGAAAAAAAACTCACCAAAATCATCGTAATAAAAAGCTGAGGCATACCTCCCCAGACTTCAAATAATCTCTGACCAATTAGATCAATCCACCCGCCGTAGTAGCCTTGAATTGCGCCGATGACAATTCCAATCACTGACCCTGCAACCGTCAAGCTAAAACCAAATAAA
Organism: Gammaproteobacteria bacterium; assembly: GCA_028868515.1. Lineage (GTDB taxonomy): Bacteria > Pseudomonadota > Gammaproteobacteria > Pseudomonadales > Moraxellaceae > Aquirhabdus. The sequence continues at coordinate 26,587 of JAGWUI010000029.1, read as the reverse complement.
ATCGAGACACGCAAACTGTATAAAATACGCGCTAACACATCACGACCCTGATCATCTGTCCCCAACCAGTTCTGTGTTGACGGTGGCGCAGGGGCTACGACAGGCAATGCAAGATTTGGCGTTTGATCTGCAAAACGAATCACTGGCCACAACATCCAGCCATGTCGATCAATCAATTGCTGAACAACAGGATCTCGATAATTAGCTTCGGTCTCAAAAACTCCACCAAACTCCTGTTCGGAATATTGATAAAGAACTGGGCTGTAAAGATGTCCTTTATAGCTCAAAAGCAACGGTTTATCATTGGCAATAAAATTAGCAAATAACGATAAAATTAAAATAATCAAAAAAATCCAGAACGACACATAGCCTATTCGATTTTTTTTAAATCTTTGCCAGCGCATTTTATTGATAGGATTTAAAGAGAAAAATCTCATATCGCTAACCATATCGTTACTCATCTTAATTCTCGCCGCTCAAAATCTAAACGAGGATCAATCAAGCGATATAAAATATCACTTATTAAACGCAGTAACATACCAACTAAAGTATATAAAAATAGTGTTCCAAAAATGACAGGATAATCTCGCTGTTGGATTGCCTCAAAACCCAATAAGCCAATACCATTAAGATTAAATACAATTTCAATGAGAAAATTACCCACCAAAAAAACAGCCAACAGTGCATCTGGCAAACCTGCAATCACGACCAAAATCGCATTTTTAAATACATGCCGATAAAGTATGCGATTGGCGGTTAAACCTCGTGCGCGTAAGCCAAGCACATACGGTTTATGTAATTCTTCTAAAAATGAAAATTTCGTTAAATAGGTCAGTTTGGCAAAACCACCAACCGTCATCGCGATTAAAGGCAACGTCATATGCCACAGATAATCTTTAATTTGATCAAAAAAACTGAGCTGATCAAAGTTCTCAGAGACCAGTCCTTGCAGAGGGAACCATTTAAAAAACGAACCTCCAGCAAAAAATGCCATCAATAAAATTGCAAAAATAAATACGGGAACAGCATAGCCCGCAACGAGAAAAAAAGCGCTCCAATGATCAAAATGCTCGCCATGCTTTACAGCTTTTCTAATCCCCAGTGGAATAGAAATCAAATAGATGATTAATGTTCCCCACAAACCCAAAGAAAGCGTTACAGGTAACCTTTCTTTCATCAGTTCAAGGACTGATTTTCCTTTAAAAAAACTCGTCCCAAAATCAAGATGTGCATAACCTTTAAGCATCATCCAAAAGCGCTCAGCAGCAGGATGATCAAAACCATATTGTTGTTTAATTTGAGCAAGCATTTCAGGTGAAAGACCACGCGATCCTTCATAAGATGAATTAGTGTGACCAGTTTGGTCTAAACCACCTACACTGCCTAACTCATGAATACCGCTAAATTTGGCTTGTTCAATCGCTTGTTCGACAGGTCCACCTGGAGCAATTTGAATGACAACAAAATTGATGAAAATAATAAAAAATAAAGTAGGAATAATTAGAACTAATCTTTTTAAAATATAAGTCAGCATATTATGGATGACCTATATATTGATTAATGCGCTTTGCACTTGCAGAATCAATCCACCAATAATCCAATCCTAAATCATAGTTTGGTGTGATATTCGGATGACGGTATTGATTCCAATACATTACCCGATTACCCACCAAACCATATAGCGGAACCATATAATATTCTGCACGGAGTACTCGATCCAACGCATGGGTAATCGTGATCACAGCCGTCCGATCACGGGCATTCATCAAATTATTTAAAAGTTGATCAATTGCTGAGTTCTGAATTCCCGCTGTATTCAAACTGCCCTGACGATTTGCAGATTGACTTCCCCAATATCCAATTTGTTCTTGATTCGGCGTTAATGTTTGCGGAAATTCATCCACAATCATGTCGTAATCAAAGCGACGTACACGTTCAATGTACTGTGGTGTATCGACTAAACGGATCGTGGCATTCACACCTAAGCGTTTAAGATTTCGAACATACGGTAACAATATCCGCTGTAAATTCGCATCTTTGCACAAGATTTCAATTGAATAAATCTTGCCTTGCACATCAACGAGTTGACCATTTTTATAGCGATAACCCGCATTCAATAAAAGCTGGCGAGCATTCAATAAATTGTCACGATTAAACCCATCACCATTGCTGGTTGGTGCTAACCAAGCATTTAAAATTTCATTCTTTTCATCTAATGAGAATTGAGGCAATAAAGGCGTTAAATAAGCCATTTCTTCAATTGACGGCGTTCCTTTTGCTTCCAAGTCACTATTAAAAAAATAACTTTGTAATCGTGTATATCGATGATTCAGCAAGGCTTTATTCAACCATTCAAAATCAAACGCTTCTGTGAATGCTTTACGCACACGACGATCATGAAAATTATCTTGGCGTAAATTAAACACTAAACCATTCATGGTGATTGGATTTTTATTCGGGATCGTTTCTTGAGTGACTAACCCTTGCTGCATTACAGAAAAATGATCATTTTTTGCGTCATTCTGAGAAGTTTTCTCAGCGCGAAATGTATATTGACCCATTTTAAAACCCTGAAATGCGACTTCAGGATCACGATAATAAATATATTTAATCCGATCAAAGTTATATTTACCACGATTAATCATCAAATCTCGCGCCCAATAATCAGGATTCCGCCTATAGGTAATGCTTCGACCTGAATCTATTTTGTCCAGTAAATAAGGTCCACTACCTAATGGTGCAACCATAGATACTTGATCGAACGGTCGTTTTTTCCAATCTTGACGCGAAAAAATAGACATTTGCCCAACAGCAAATGCGAGTTTGATATTCGTTTTTGTTACGGGATCATGTTTAAAATCAAATCGTACAGTCTGACGATCAAGCGCAGTTATTTTTTGAATATTTGAATAATAAAGCCTTAATCCTGGCGAGCCTTTACTCAAAATCGTATTAAAGGTGAACACCACATCATCTGCGGTGACAGGCTGATGATTCGAGAAATAGGCTTTCGGATTGAGATGAAAAATAATCCATGATGAATCATGTGGATCACGCGTGATTTGGTCTGCTAATAAACCATAACTGACAGATGGTTCATTTAAAGATGAACTCAGCAAAGAATCAAAGAGATAGGCCGTACCATTGACTGGTGTGCCTGTATTAATCAAGGGATTTAAACTATCAAATGTTCCCAACTCATACGTTGAAAACTCACCGCCTTTAGGTGCATCTGGATTGCTATAAGGCAAAGAGGATAATGACGAAGATGACACTCGATCATCTAAAGTCAGCATATTAGATGTGATAGGCGCAGCACAGGCAGACCTCACCGTCAGCGATGGCAATAGCACGAGCAATAAAATAGCGCGTTGAGTTTGTCGAAACGTTTCAAACTCTCGCCAAAAGCCCAATTTCATCGTGTCCATCCTTGGACATGTGAAATCATGATTAGCGATGCCCTTTTTTCTTCGCTGATTTTTCGACATCAGGCACAGTAATCGTATCACCCGCCTGAATACGTGTATCCGAAGGAATGCTATTCAAGTCAGCTAAAGCAACAACGGTTAAACCATGCTTTGCTGCAATACGTGCTAAGGTTTCGCCAGATTTTACGGTGTAGTCTTTCGTCGCGATTTTTTTAGCATTTGAGTCATTGGCTTGTTCTTCGGCTTTACCACGCTTGGTCGATTTTTCTGCCGCAGGAACACTTAAAGTATCACCTGCTTGTAACTCAAGATTTGCAGGAACACCATTTAATTTAGCTAAATCAGAAACACTCAGGTTATAGCGTGAGGCTATCTTGGCTAAAGTATCACCACGTCTAATCTTGTAGTCATCCGTTGGGACATTAACCTGAGCATTCGACTTATCATCCGCTTTGCTATTTGAGTCTTTATCCTTACTTGAATTTGAAGCCGTACTATCATCCCGCTCAACGAGATTTAAACGCGCACCTTTGATCAGATTACTGGTCACCTTGAGGTCGTTGCGATCAGCAAGCTGACGTGTTGTTAAATTAAATTGCGCGGCAACATCAGTTAATGTATCTCCAGCTTGTACGACATAAGTTGTTGGTGCAACTTCAACAATCTTCTTTGCGCCATACAAATAAAGAGGCGTACCTGTAATCAGTGTTGCATTGGCATCCATCTGATTCCATTTTGCAATTTCACGCCAGTTTAGACCTGTTTTAGTCGCAACACTATTGAGTGTATCACCCGCTTTTACCGTATAGATCGTACGGACTCCTTTCGGTTTAGCAGGCGTTTTCACATCAGCAACGATTTTTGTTTCTACAGGAAGTAACTTATGTTCTTTAATATCCAAGGCGGTCGGAGATTTCAGATAAGGCTGCTCATAACTGAGTTCTTTTGTCTGACCTTGCGTATCCAAAACACTTTGCTGAGTCTGAATCGCAGTCAGTGGGATCTTGCCATCTAACGGATCAGTCACCACAGTGTTTGCGGGTGCAATCGACTTAATTTCTGAGACAACTGCTGATTTTTCTGAAGGACTCAACGCTGAAACAGTATTGCTTGGACTTTTCTGATCAATCGTCATTGCTAAGACAGGTGTAATATTAGACGATTGTGATGGTGCAACAACGATTGGAGATTGAGTCACTGGTGTTGTCGTCGACGCAATATTTGGATTAGTTGCGCTACTCAAGACAGTTGTCGCAGGACGAGTCGTTATACTCATCTTTGTCGCAGTAGATGTTGAAGTTGCAACGATGGGTTGAACTACAGCAGCCGCAACACTTGAAGTTGCACTGGCTGAAGAACTAACACCTGAATCAATATTCGCCACAGCTTTCGCTATCTTCGCCTGTGATGGAACAACAGCCTGATTTGCCATTGCAGCTAAAGCGCTAGAATCTGTAGGAATTCCTTGACTACTACGCACTGTCACAGATTGAACAATGCTACCGCTATTGCTTGTACTTGTGCTTCCTGAGTTTGAACCGATACCAGTTGACCCCATAATCGCTGCGGCTCGTGAAGTGGTGCTATCACTGCCACCCGAGCGTGTGATGGTCTGTGTAATCGTCTGAGTAATGGGTTGGCTGTTCATTGCCAAATATCCACCATTACCACTGGTGTAACCAAATCGACTGGAATCCACAATAGGTAACGCTTTGAGCTTGCTATCTACAGACATCGATAAAGTGTTTGGAATCAAAATTCTAAATGGCGCAACTGGTGCTGTGACTCCTTGTAAAAATGCAGGATTCAATTCCAAAACTTCTTTACTGGATAAACCCGTAGCACGCACCACTTGTTCTAGATCCACGGGACCAGACATATTTACAGTACGGAAGTGTGGACGATTAGCAATCTTTGGAAGTTGTACACCATACATTTCTGGATTTTTAATAATCTGAGCCACCGCAATAAAACGCGGGACATAATTCATGGTTTCTTGCGGCAGTTTAAGTGACCAATAATCTGTTGGTAAACCTTGTGCGATATTACGATTAATCGCCTGTTGAACACGACCACCACCTGCGTTATACGCTGCAAGTGCTAGCTCCCAAGAACCAAACTGCTGATAGAGCCCAGTTAAAAAATCATACGCCGCACGCGTCGACTCCATCACATCACGGCGACCATCATAATACTGATCTTGACGTAGACCATAAATACGGCCCGTACTTGGAATAAATTGCCACATCCCTGCTGCAGAAGCATTACTACTCGCAAATGGATCGTAGGAACTTTCAATGACTGGCAATAACGCTAATTCAGTTGGAATCCCACGACGCTCCGCCTCAGTGACTGTGTAATAAATATATCGACTTGCCCGTGCAGACAAACGATCGATATAAGGCTGTCGGCTGACGAACCAATTTCGTTGGGCACTAATTCGAGGATTATCTACATCCAGATTCATACGGAAACCGACAGGTATCCGCTTCCACAGATTACCGTAGCGCAATACTGCCAATCGGTCACCTTCCACTGCATCCATATCGGTCGCTTGTAACAACTCCTCCATGGAATCCGCGCTTTCTAAATCTAAATCATCTTGAATGACTTTATTTTTTTGAACTGAATTTGGTTTTTTGCCGTGAATGACATGACTATTCGTTTGCACAGGTGTTGAGCTACAACCCGCCATAATTGTTGCAATCGCAACGAGCAGCGCATGTGGTGCATATGGCGCATAACGCTGAAACATTGGACGCGGTAAAACGCGATTACGCTCTGCAAGCTTTTTATCGGTGCTCACTTGCACAGGCAACAAAAACGACGACATCATGTACTTTTTCCAATTCAGCGCATATAGACGCGCAATTGTAGACTGATACCGCCCTTGCAACCAAGACCTCTGTATTGCTTGCTCGTAAGCGAATGTTGCTTTAACACACTAAATTACTATTTTTTACAGCATACTCCCACACGCATGAGACAAAGAATGCGGCATAATGACCTCGCATTTTGAATTCACCACATTGGATATGATTATGAAACAACCTGTCACCGCACAACCAAATACCTTATATGTGGATGGTGCTTGTCGTGGCAACCCAGGCAAAGGTGGTTGGGGTGTTTATATTGAATATGCTGATGGTCAAATTGCAGAATTTTGTGGCGGTGAACCTGAAACGACAAACAATCGTATGGAACTTATGGCAGCGATTGAAGGTTTAGCGCGTACTGATGCACAAATTCCTGTCACCGTATGGACGGATTCAAGCTATGTACAAAAAGGCATTAGCGAATGGATTCATGGCTGGAAGAAAAAAAACTGGCGTAAAAGTGACGGTGGCGCAGTTAAAAATGCTGATCTCTGGCAAAAACTCGATCAACTCAGCCAAAATCGCACCATCGATTGGCGCTGGATTAAAGGTCATGCTGGTCATGCTGGTAATGAAAAAGCCGACCAACTCGCCAATCAAGGTTTAGAAACTCAAGGAGCTTCTGCCGCCTTTGCAACATCAAATGCAACATCTAATAAGTCACAAACCATTGCATCCACCATCACTCAATCAGATGAAACAGCGATTACTAAAGTGGCGAAAAAAAATACAACTACACCATCTACATCATTAATGGACTTGCTCTTGCCACCAGATGAAGACTTTGAAGAAAATCTTGAGGAACCAGAATGGTTTGCTGACGATCAAGCCCCTATTGAACTCCAATCTAACGCAGACGAAATCAACAACAGCGAAACAAGTGAATTTCAATCAAACGAACTAGATAATAAGTCCAGCTCTACAGAAGTTTCTGCTGAAACAAATGAAATGAAAACAGCCCCACAAGGCATTATTCGTACTCATAACAAAGAACCATTGGATGCATTTACATCAAGCGGTAAGCGTCAACTGATTTTAGACACTGAAACCACAGGCTTCGACCCGAAAACAGGCGACCGAATTATTGAAATTGGTGTGATTGAGCTGATTAATCGTAAGCTGACTGGCAATTCTTTACATGTTTATTTAAATCCACAGCGCCCTGTTGGGGATTCGCAAGATATCCACGGATTAAGTGATGAGTTTCTTAGCGACAAGCCTTTATTTATCAGCATTGTTGATGAATTAGAACAATTTTTGCATGGCGCAGAAATCATTGCACATAACGCCAGCTTTGACATGAAGTTTCTGGAAGCAGAACTAGAAATGGCTGGACGTAGTCCACTTGCTGACAAAGTCACCGTCACCGATACGCTTGCAATTGCAAAACGCAAACATCCTGGTCAAAAAAATAACCTCGATGCACTCGCAAAACGCTATAACGTTAAAGAACGTGATCGAACATTTCACGGCGCATTGCTCGATGCCGAAATCTTAGCAGACGTCTATTTACAACTGACGGGCGGTCAAGTCACGCTGGATATGGACAACAGCGAAGATACCCATGTCGCCTCTGCCCAACGTAAATTAATTAAAAGAAACCTGCCAATCGTGCAAGCTAGCGATGCAGAACTTGAACTACATCAAGAGTGGTTACAAAAACTCGATGGCGGCAAAGGTGGCCCTGTATCGATTTGGCATAAATTAGATCAATCAGCATCATAGCCAAAAGACCATGACTGACCCAATCGTTTCAAAAACTCCTCTGAATATCAATAATCTATTGTTGAGTTCCCACTGAATGAGTTTTTGATTCAAAGCATCATAAGTGAATGAAAAACTATTCAATTTTTATAGTTTTTCTATATTGAGTTGTGTCGTTGATCGTGCCATGATTAGGCGGCAAAAAACGGAAAGTCGTAAAGCAATATTGACAATGCAAGGAAAGGGATATGTCTGAATCAGATACAACTCAAAAAACTCAATCAATACGTGATGGTCAGCATTTTGATATTTCTTCACTATATATCGTGAAATCGGAAATTGACGCCTCACTGACTCAAGTTGAAGCGGCTCTCAATTTGTATATGACTGATCAAAGCAATACCGTAGGGATTTTTGATTCAACTGAAGGCATGCAACAAACAACAGGTGTATTAAAACTGCTCAAAATGGATGGTGCAGTCGAACTCTCCGATACTATCCGCCTGATGCTAGTCCATATTTCCGAAAATCCAGATTCTACTGACGACAGTCAAATCACTGCACTCAGTGAAAGCTTAATGACATTGTCTCGCTATCTTGAGTTTGTGCTCTTGCGTGAAACATTATCACCGCAATTACTTCTACCAATTACCAACATTATGCGTCGTTTGCTCAATAAGCCAACTATTGCTGAAGGTGAGTTTTTACTGCATGACATCAATGATGGCCTGCTTCAGAACAATATTACAACGTTAGTCAAACCCGCTATTTCAACTGAAAAACTCACGGACAAAGACCGCAAAAATATTCTGCGCTTATTCCAAGCTGGTTTACACGGCATCCTACAAAAAAAACCGCAAGCCAATGCTTACGCATATATGCAAAAAGCCGTTGCACAAATCGCAGATCGTGAACCACAGAATGCAGAAGGTTTATATTGGCAACTTGCCAAACAAGTTGTATCTACACTAAATCCCAGCACAATGATGACGAATGGTCGTAAACGTGTCCTTGTGCAAATGGAACGTCGTATCGCACGCAAATCAAGCGCGATCAGCCGACTATCACAAACCAATGCGATTTCAGACTTGCTCACAATGACAGCGATTGAACCGCAACATTACCAAACGATTATTTCTACATTAGGCTTAGAAAATAAAATTAAGCCTGATCAAGAAGTTTTAGAAGATAAGCAGTTCTTGTTTGGTCCCGATCAAAGCGTGGTGCATGATGTCAGCGAGTTAGCACATCAATCCATTCTTAAAATCAAAGAGCTCATTGATTTAATTGTTAATCAAGAACAGCAACCCGATGGCTTAACGAGTCTAAGCGAACAGCTCAAAGAACTTGGCTATACCTTACTCCTGTTAACTTTAAATAAAGCAGGACAAGGTTTATTGGAGCAATCCAATCTGGTCGAAAAGTGGCCACAACAACCTGATGAAAATCAAATCAATTCACTGATGGATTGTTTGCTCGCTAGTGAAAACGCGATCATCTTGATGGAACAAACTCATACACCTGGTTTGGTCATGTCGCCATTTACTAATCTAAAAGTTTCTTTGCATCAACTCGTTGAAGCACGTAGCTTAATTGTTGCTGAAAGTCGCCTTGACCTAACCAATGTCATGCACTCTCTACTCGCTTATTTAGATAGCGAAAAAGATCTGCAAAAAATTGAAGGGATTGCTGCGGTTTGTGAAACCGTCGGTGGCGCAATGGCTTTCTTGAATGCTCCTCGTGGACAAGCGATTCTGCAATCCGCAGCCAAGTACATCAATGAAAAATTCAGCCCAGATCATCACCCTGATGCAAGTTCAATTGCAAACCTAACCGATGCGATCATCTGTGTAGATTATATCCTTGAAGGTTTGGCAACGAAGAAGCCGGCTGGCGATCAACCTTATGGTTATGGTGAATCAAGCTTAGCAAGACTCGGCTATCCTGTTAAAACTGCTGCATAATTTTTTCTCTATTCAAGCAATTTAGACCGTATTCGTATCACACGCTCATGTGGTACGAATACAACAAAACTCCCTCCTCAATTGCATCATTTTAAAGTACCGTATCCGCATCTTCTTGCATTAGGAATTTATTGTTTTGGCAACGATCATCCGCGACTACACGACAGATCAAAGCAGCATTCCTCAAAAAAAGATTAAAGGTCTGCTTATTCATCATAATTCGGTACTGGTCGATGACAATGGTCACTTACCTGACTTAACCGAGATTCAATCCAGTGATTTGCTCGTTGCAGAAACTGAAGAATTTATTTATTTCACACGTGAAATCGATGCTGAATATGAAACTAATGGATTCAAACTGACCCAATTACGTCATTTGCTCACTCGCTGGTCAACGCGCGACTTTGAACACGCCTCTCGTGCGATTCAGCTACAACTCTGGCAACGTAGTCATTTGTTTTGTAGCTGCTGCGGTACAAAAACTGTTCGACATCCAAATGAATACGCAATGGTTTGTCCAGCTTGTGAATATACTCAATATCCACGATTACAACCCTGCGTGATTGTTGCCATTACTCGGCACGATAACAACCAGCCAAGTATTCTCCTCGCAAGATCACCACGCTTTCCAATTCCAATGTTTAGTTTGATTGCTGGTTTTGTCGAGGTTGGCGAAACTTTGGAAAGCGCTGTAGCGCGCGAAGTAAAAGAAGAAGTTGGAATTGATATTAAAAATATCCGTTATATGGGCAGCCAACCTTGGCCTTTCCCAACCAATCTGATGATTGGATTTCAGGCGGAATATGCAGGTGGTGAACTCATTTTGCAAGAAGATGAAATTGCAGAAGCTGCGTTTTATCCATTTGACCAGTTGCCACTACTGCCACCGACTGGGTCAATTGCGAATTGGATGATTGATGAAATTGTGCGAGGATAAAGTCAGCTAGAGACTAACTTTTTCCACTCCCAAAAGCTCTACACGTCTGTTCGACGATGCGCTGAATATCATGCTCCATCATCGGCTCATGCGAAATTAATACTCGATAAAATACAGGGGAAGCTGCGCATTCCAAAAAATCACGAATTTGTGTGCTTTTTGGTAACTCTCCTCGCTGAATCGCTCGCTCAACAATCGCTCCTGATGCACGGAAACGCGCATCCCAAAATGCTATTCGAGCCTGTTTTACATGCTCATCATGCTGATCTTGCACAACAAATGCTCTAATCATACCCTTTGCAAGCGGAGTGGATAGCGTTGACGAAATCATCGTCAGTAATGCTGTCAATTCTGCATGCAAACTTCCCATATCATCAATGGAAACCGTCACCGCAAGTTTCGCCAGTGCGACATCAAGTAATAACTCTAACTTGCTTGGCCAACGTCGATAAATCGACGTCTTATTGACTTGAGCGCGTTCCGCGATTTCTGGAATTTCCATGCCGTCATAGCCACGTTTCTCAAGCAAATCCAGTGTTGCTGCATGAACAGCAGCAACAACTCGCGCTGCACGTCCATTTTTTTGTTTACTTTTTTCAATCGCAACTAATTCATCAGCACCAGAACGATTCATTGACCTCTCCTATTAAGCGCCATCATAGAATATTTACTTTCAAATAAAAAGCAACTATAGTTGCTTTTAATAGGTAATTTTCCAAACTATAGCCAACGCAAAAGGTAGTCTTCTATGAACAGCAAACACATAGATCCATCTTGGTATGGAGAACAGAGAGATAAACTCCGTGAACAACGTCTTCTAGCTCGGACTGCACTTGCGCGTGCAGGTACGCTCGACTTCAAACCAATATCTTCCGCAAAATGGGTAGACATCACTGAACGTCATGGACGTATCCGTGTGCAGATTGAACACGATACGATTCGCGGTGTCACACCTACCATGATGCGCTGGTGGTTCGAACATCTTGCTGAAACAACGACATGGAATGGAGTCGATTTCAGCGGTCCAGAAATCAGTTTTTACCACCTTTGGCATCATCGCGATCACATCGCTGTCACACCGCTTACTTCATCCTCAGAAATTTCGAATCATGGCTTTCAAGTTGGTCAGAAATCACTAATCGAAGAACAGTTTAATGATTATAACGACCACATTAAGCACACCATGTTGACCACGCGCTTAGATGAGGAAGAGTTTACTTTTGAAGTGCAATTTTTTGGAATAAATGCAGGTCGAATCATTCATCGTTATCACGAGGAAAGAGGAGGTCTGCGTTTTTATGCCGAGACCGAAATCGCAATGCAAATCCCCATAATTGGTGGTGCTCTAAATCGAACAATTCGCCCATTTCTATACAACAAGCAGTCTGCCGAAAACTGGATTCGTCACAATATTGAGGAAACAGGGCGCAGCCAAGATATTATTCCCATACTGTATGCAGCGCATGCTAAATGATCTCAGCACTGTCATCCTAGCTAATTCTAGCTAAATAAATAAAGGGAATTTAAAATGAATATTTCTATAAAAACGATCATTAATGGTAAAGAAATCCCACGCACAGATGTGCTGGCATGGAAAACGAAACGTGCCCGTACGGTATTGAAAAGACTAGGCGTCAAGCCAACAAGCTCCGATCTTACAATCATGCACCAACAACTGGCTAAGAAGAAACAAGAGCTTGGAATTGATCGTATCTTACAGCTTCTTCATCGAGAATTAACTGTCTCTGATCTGTTCGCAATATTGACAGCGCGTTTGTCTTTTGGCGCTCGCCGATTCAGCATGACAGAGTTAGTTGTCTCACACGGCACAGCCGAGCAATTCGTAGAATGGTTTAATGAGCGGACTCGAACCGATGATGAACATGCGATGTTGGCTGGTACACCTGATCATTACTGTATCCGCACAAATGAGGATGGATCTCAGTATGTCGTAGAAACGAATGGTGGTTCGCCACTGGTTGCACAATTTTTTATTAATTATAAAGACCTATCAAGTCTACGCTCTCCAGTCGATCCTACTTATACTTTACAAATCGCTGGTGTAGCTCGCTCGGCTAATGGTCTCGCATTAGGTGGTGTTCGCCACCAGTTCCGCAACGAAGGTGATGGATTCCGAGCTCGACTGCTTGTGGAATATCCACTGTTCATATTGCCTCAAGTATTAACAGGTCACCAATGGCATCTCGCCAGTGAATTTGGCAACTGGATTGAAGCAGCTTTGCGAGATGATCAAATATAAGAACCACTCAAGCGTATCAGAACATGCCCACTTGATTAATCAGGATATTAGCAACTGCATGCGGGCTTACCATTGTTTTTTTCATCGTCAATATATGCTGGCCGCTTCCAGCTTATTATTTTTCACAAAAAAGCTGGGAGAAGACCCAGCCGATGTAACATATTGAAATCAAAACCTAAACGTTTCCAACCTCAACCCTGCTTCATCCCACAACGCAATCACAGCCTCACCCGCTTGAGTTGCAGCATCCACACGCCAGTCACCTAACACATAACGACGCTTCGCTTGTTCATCCGCGCCGACTAACTCGTGCACCATCGGACGATGTGTATGACCATGAATCATGCCATCTGCATCACCAATCACACGCACAACTTCTTCCAAATCCACATCAATAATATTATCGGCATTGTTTGCATGACTCATTTTGCTTTTCATACGAATCATTGCAGCTAACTGGCGACGCATTTCTAAAGGTTGAGCCAATATATTAGCTTGCCACTCTGGATTACGGCTCATCTTACGAAACTCCTGATAAGCATGGTCAGACAAACACAATGCATCACCATGCTCCACGCGCAAGGTTAAACCATGTTCAACCAGAGTAACTCGCTCAGGCAATAGTTGACCGCCAAAGCGATCCAGAAACTCCTGACCCATCGCAAAATCACGATTGCCATGTTGTACCCAAATCTGAACACCGCAATCATTTAGAGCTTTAAGTGGTTCAGTAATCGTATTGAGCCAAACATCATCATCGTCATCACCTACCCATGCCTCAAACCAATCGCCAAGAATATATAGCGTACTAATTTCAGTACCATAACGTGTAAGCAGTGCAAGAAAGCCTTCGGTTAAACGTGGTTGGTCATTAGCAAGGTGAAGATCAGAAATAAACAGAGTTTTCATAGATGAGATGGCTTTTTAAATATATTTAGACTGCGCTTATCAAAATAAGGTTCTTTCTTACTTCGCATTTCGACAAGCTCAATGTGCTATTTATTTTGGAAAAATAAAGCAGCCCGAAGGCTGCCTATTTTAATCTAAAACTCATGCAAATACTGCATCTAATCTTTTAAGCACTTAAGCCAAAGATTATTGCGCATCCAACAAACGAGCTTTGTTGATTACAACGTTTACTACTGGTACGTCGCCGTGACCATTTTTGTTTGAAGTTTTAACTACTTCAATTTGCTTCACGATGTCCATACCTGAAACCACTTTACCAAATACTGCATAGCCCCAACCTTGTGGAGTTTTGCTGGTGAAGTTCAGGAATGAATTGTTTTTGACATTGATGAAGAACTGAGCGCTTGCAGAGTGTGGATCGCTAGTACGAGCCATTGCAATCGTGCCTTCTTCGTTTTTCAAACCATTGTCAGCTTCGTTGTCTACAGTTTGTGGAGCTGGCTTTTGGCTGAAGTTTTCATCAAAACCACCGCCTTGAATCATAAAGTCTTTGATCACGCGATGAAAAATTGTGCCGTCATAATGACCGCTTTTGACATAACCTAAGAAATTAGCAACAGTTCTAGGTGCTTTTTCTTGATTCAGTTCAATAACAATCGTACCAAGGTTGGTATCAAAGGCAACTTGTGGATGATCCATGTGTTATTACTCCAAAAAGAGGTTGGGATTGGTTGAGGCTAGGTTAATCAAACGGTAGACTATGCAGCAAGCTAAACTTGCAATTATTTATGACTATTTTGCAATTTGACCACAAATCTATGAAATAGTCTGTGCAAGATATAACCTCTTTATCCTTTGTTCAAAGTTATGAGTATTATGAATCCAACTGACCTGCCTAAATCGACCACTGCCACGTCTCACAACTCGGTCCATAATTTGGCCGAAAATGGTCAGCAAGAACAGCAAGGCAAAGATCAAGCAAAAGATCAAACAGTTGGTTTGGATTTCATTCGTGCAATCATTGCTGATGATTTATCGACAGGTAAACACAACCAAATCGTGACTCGCTTCCCACCTGAGCCAAATGGTTATTTACATTTAGGTCATGTGAAATCAATTTGCCTAAATTTTGGCATTGCCAATGAAAATAATGGTCTGTGTAACCTGCGTTTAGATGACACCAACCCGATCGCAGAAGATCAAGAATATATTGATAATATTGAAAAAGATGTGAAATGGCTGGGTTTTAACTGGAACGGTGAAGTGCGTCATGCGTCCAGCTATTTCGGTCAACTTTATGATTGGGCAGTCCAACTGATCAAGCAAGGTGATGCTTATGTTGATCTGCAAACCATTGAACAAATTCGCCTAAATCGTGGTGACTTTACGCAAGCGGGTACAAACTCACCGTATCGAGATCAAACTGTTGAAGAAAACCTTGCGCTATTCGACAAGATGAAAAACGGCGGATTTGAAGTTGGTGCTGCGGTTCTTCGCGCCAAGATTGATATGGCGAGTCCAAATGTACACATGCGCGATCCAGTGCTGTATCGCATCTTGAATGTCGAACATCATCAAACAGGCAATGATTGGATCATTTATCCAATGTACGATTATGCGCATCCACTCGGCGATGCCATTGAAGGGATTACTCACTCACTTTGTACGCTTGAATTTGAAGATCATCGTCCGTTTTATGAGTGGGTCATTGATAAGGTCAATACACCAGCAAAACCGCGTCAGATTGAATTCTCTCGTTTAAATGTGGACTACACGCTAACCAGTAAACGTAAATTGAAAAAACTGGTTGATGATAGCGTTGTTGCAGGCTGGGATGATCCACGTATGCCTACCGTTGCGGGCATGCGTCGTCGTGGTTTCACACCTGAAGGTCTGCGTGATTTCTGTCACCGCGTCGGTGTCAGCAAAAATGACGGAATTGTCGATGTCGGCTTGCTTGAATTTTGTATTCGCCAATCCATCGAAAATGTTGCTCCACGCGGCATGGCGGTGTTGCGTCCACTCAAAGTGACATTGTCGAACTTACCTGAAGCGATGACATTGAAACATGCACGTCATCCTAATGTCGATTTAGGTGAGCGTGAAATTCCGCTGACTTCAGAAATCTACATTGATCGTGCTGACTTTGAAGAAGTGCCGCCAAAAGGCTTTAAACGTCTAATCCCAGATGGTGAAGTCCGTCTACGTCATGCTTATGTGATTCGCTGTGACGAAGTGATTAAAGATGCGGCAGGCAATGTGATTGAGCTGAAATGTTCGATTGATCCTGAAACTTTGGGCAAAAATCCAGAAGGTCGTAAAGTCAAAGGCGTGATTCAATGGGTCTCTGCATCAGCAGGGATTCCAGCTGAAATTCGTATTTATGATCGTCTGTTTACTCATGCCAATCCTGAAGATGGCGATGACTTCATGCAAAACGTCAATGTCGCATCACAGACGACTTTGCAGGCATTCGTTGAGCCATCACTGGCACAAGCAAATAACGGTGATCGCTTCCAATTTGAACGTGAAGGTTACTTCATTGCCGATGAAAAAGATCACACGACAGCAAAGCCAGTGTTTAATCGCATTTTAGATTTGAAAGATAGCTGGAAGGGTTAAAAGTCTTTGTAAAATATGTGGATGTAGCAGTTAATAATTGAAACGTATTTTATGGTGTCTTTGCTTTGAAGTCTTCCCCTTCAAGGGGAAGATTTAGATGGGGATGGTCTTAATGTAATGCTAATCTAAAACCATCCCAATCCCGACCTTCCCCTTGAAGGGGAAGGAGATAAACCAAGCATTTTTTCCAATTTCAACTATTAACATATACTAGCTTCTTATTGAGAGAGGACAACCATCCTTCATATCCCCGCGCGTTTCGACAGGCTCAACGAGCTATAACTCTACCCCACTTTTTCATCCGCCGCCCACTTGCCCACGCCCATTCCGTTTTGCTTCATATAACTGAGCATCAGCAGATTGAAGTAACGCTTCAGGAGAACGCTCCTCGGCAAAATCTTTTTCTGAGGCAACGCCTAAAGAAATCGAAACAAGTTGATCTAGGCTTGATCGTACATGCTCAAGTTTGAGTGCTTTCACTGCATCTAATAATGCATTCGCAATGACAAGAGCTCCAGCCAAATCTGTTTCAGGCAGTAAACAAACGAACTCCTCGCCACCATAACGAGCCAACAAATCATAAGGACGTGAAATACAAGTTTTTAATGCCCTTGCAACTTCGCGCAAACAATCATCACCCATTTGATGTCCGTAGTGATCGTTATAAAGTTTAAAATAATCAATATCGATCATAATTAACGACAAGGGTTGGTGGCTACGTTTGCAGCGGCGCCATTCGGCTTCTAATCGCTCATCAAACAAACGGCGATTGGCAACTCCCGTCAAGCCATCCATAAACGCCATGTCGTGCAATAAATCAAATTGAAATTTTAAAGTCAGGTGTGCTCGCACTCGATTTCGCAAGGTAATTGGATTTACAGGTTTATTGACGAAATCAACTCCACCTGCAAGCCAACAGGCATTTTCATGATCAGAATGAGTGTTTGCTGTCACAAAAATGACTGGAATACTTCGCGTATCCGCATTTTGCTTTAACCGACGACACACTTCCAATCCATCCATATCAGACATTTCTACATCCAGTAGAATCAAATCTGGTGGTGTACGGCTGCAAAAATCTAAGGCTTGTTGTCCATTAGTCGCCATAAATACATCATGAGTATCAGCAAAAATCTGATGTATCGCTTGAATATTAATGGGTTGATCATCAACCACTAATAAACGCCCGCGCTGCTGGTTAATTTGTTTATTGAGCATCGTTATTGATCTCCCCATAACTTCATCAGGTCTTCACAACAATCTAAGGCCGCTGGAAAATCTAATTGACTCACCGCCTTCGCTAAAACATCAAATTGATCAGGATAATGTGCTGCATATTTGAATTTTAACTCCTCATAAACACTAAGCGCTTGCATATTCGAATCTCGCAATAAGCGCATGAATGGTTCAAGATCAGCAGAATTTGGTGGTGTTTGTTCTATGCTGGCAGGATTCGATGCTGACAGTTCGTGATTCATTTGCTGAGCTACCAGTGTGGCTTGCGTAATGGTGTCTTCTACAAGTTTTTTAAATTCAAGCCATTCATTTTTGAATGATTGTATTGAACCACTTTCTGCCTTTGCGACAATGCCGTGTAATGTTATCGCTCCTACTGTTCCAGCTAATCCTTTGAAGGCATGAAGTATTTGTCGGAATCTTTCTTGTTCATCTAATCGAGTCACATTACCGTCAATCTGAGCAGCATCCTCACTCATAAACCCTGTTAATTGCAGCAAAAATGTCGCTGCATCTCGACCAAAATTCAATAACGCATTGCCATAAACGCTTTTATTACCACCAAAGCGATGTAAAGCGTCTTGAACATTTAAATATGAAGATTCAGAGTCATGAGGGACATGATCCAATAATCTTTCAACTTCGTTTGTCGCATCCTTTCCTAGCAAATTATTGATCACGCCAACCAATTGTGTAAGATCAAAAGGTTTACCAACATGGTCATTCATCCCAGCATCAATCGCCGCCTCACGATCTGTGGCTAAGGCATTTGCAGTTAAAGCAATAATCGGTAATGTTTCTTGTGTAATGGTTTTACGGATTTCTCGAGTGGCGGCATAGCCATCCATGTCAGGCATTTGAATATCCATCAACACGACATCAAACTTATTTTGTGCAACGGTCTCAATTGCAGTACGACCATCATCTGCGACTGTAACCACCGCACCCTCAGCACTCAATAATTCACGCGCCACCTGCCGATTGGTTGGATTATCCTCCACCACCAAAATGCGAACTCCAAATAGCCTTTGATTGGTTGGATGAGGATGCTGCACGACGGACATTGCATTCCGCCCAGCTCGTGCATCAGCAATCGCATCAAATAGCATCGATGCTGTAATTGGTTTGACTAAGAAACCATCTAATTGCGCCGATAATTGCTCTTGTTGTTCCGTTGTTTTACTTCGATCTGCTGCTGTGACCATGACAATCAACGGAGAAATCGAATCGGCATAAAATTGTTTTAATCGTGCCGTAGTTTCCCAACCATCCATCTCAGGCATACGCCAATCAACGAGTACAACATCGAAAGCTTTATTATCAGCCTGAGCATCATTGAGTAGATTTAAAGCCGCTGCGCCACTTGTCGCTTCATACGCAGACCAACCAAACTGACTGACCATCGCAGTCAAAATCTGACGTGCTTGCTGATTATCATCAATAACCAACACGCGTAGACCTTTTAACTCTGCAACCGCAGTCGCTGCGGGTATTTCAGGACCATCTGTAGGAATACATGGAATGCTGAAATGAAATGTAGTCCCGACGCCAAGCACACTTTCAAAACCAATCTCCCCGCCCATCATATGCACAAGTCGCTGACTAATCGCTAAACCTAAACCGCTACCACCATAACGACGTGCAGTTGATGATTCAGCTTGTGAAAAACCATCAAATATATGTTGCTGAGCTTCTGGTGCAATCCCAATACCAGTATCACTGACTGCAATTGCAAGCTGAGATTTTGAATCAGGTGCTTCAATCAAGCGTACGCTCACCACAATTTCACCGACTTCAGTGAACTTAACCGCATTTCCTGCAATATTAATTAGAACCTGCTGTAAACGTAATGCATCTCCCATAATCCATGAAGGCGCTCTAGGATCAATATCAAAGAGCACCTCGACATCTTTTTGTCCAACATTCGCTGCAAGGATGACCCCGACATCTCGCAATAATCTATCCAAATTAAAGGCATGGATATCTAGTACTAATTTCCCCGCTTCGACTTTGGAGAAGTCTAAAATATCATTGAGGATGTTGAGCAGCGCTTTAGCTGCGGTTTCTGTTTTTGAAACATAGTCTAACTGCCGACCATCTAATTCTGTTCGGTGAAGCAACTGCTGCATACCCAAAATAGCATTCATTGGCGTACGGATTTCATGGCTCATATTCGCCAGAAAAGCAGACTTTGCCAGATTAGCTGAATTCGCACTTGCCATCGCCTCACGCAGAGCAGTCTCATGCTCAAGTTGAGTCGTAATATCTCGGTTAAAACCTGACATAAGCAGCGGTTTGCCATCGCTTCCCATTTCCATGAGACCCTCAGCCTGCATATGGCGAATACTGCCATCGGCCAATATCATTCGAAATATAGAGTGATAAGGTTCTAAGCCATCTGTAGCACGTTGAAGGGCATTTAAGGCTTCTGGTAAATCATCTGGGTGTACCGATGAGCGCCAATATTCACGGTAAGAATCAGGATGAGCATCAGGAGGGACACTGTACATCTCCTTCATTCTCTCACTCCAAATCCGCGAATTATCGCGGACATTCCACGACCATGTTCCAAGATCCGCCACTTGGATTGCTTTGTTTAAGTGATCAGTCAGTAATTGTAGATTTTGGCGATCTTTTCGCTGCTGCGAATTATCAATCCCCATACCTAAAAAGCCTAGAATTTGATTATTCTTGTCGCGCCATGCCGTAATATTCAAAAACATGGGGAACCGCGTTCCATCCTTACGAATAAATGTCCACTCATGCTCATTATGCAGACCTCTTACGGTACGTGCAGTAAATGCTTCCATCCCTACAGGAATGGTTTCACCAAACTCAAGCGATACCTCTGCCGCGTACGCCTCAGCTTCTGCCATATCATGGAATCTCGCTGACGTTTGCCCCAGCATCTCAGCTTCACTATATCCGAGCATTCTTTCTGCAGCAGGATTAAAAAGCGTAATATGACCTTCTGGATCAGCAGCCATAATCGCTAAACCTGCATTGTCCAAAATTGCACGCTGGAATTGTGAAAATGCCTCAATCTTTTCGGTACGTTCAATCACCTGTTGTTCAAGTGACTCATTCAATCGCTGAATACGCTGTTCAGTCAGATTTTGCTCAGTGATATCACGTACAGTCTTTGAAATTCCTTTTACTAAACCATCAGCATTGTAAATAGGCGCCATCGTGACAGACGCATCAAAAAATGCCCCATTTTTTTGTAAATAAGCCGTTTTAATATTTGGCACAGTATGACCACGACTCACTTGAAATTGATAATTTTCTTCATCAATATCCGGAATTCGTGATAAACATAGCTCCCTTTCATTCCTACCCAATGCTTCTGAGGCATCATAACCAAACATCTGCTCAGCACTTTTGTTCCAACTGGTAATCACGCCTGCTCTAGATAAACCAATAATGGCATCATTTGAACTTTCTACAATTGCAGCAATCCGTGCTTGCGCAACTTGTGTTTTTCTTCGCTGACGCCAATACACCCAAAAAGCTCCGCCCATCAATAGTGCAGAGCCCACTACTGCAGCGATCAACACCTCAAGACGCTCATTCACTGTATCTGAAACTAAGCTATCTCGGACGACGATATGCAGATTCAGTACACGATGTGGATCATGTGCATCGAGCGGCAAAGCCTGAGAGTAGACATGAACATACGTGGTATTAGAATCAACTTGTAAATCATAATCTTGGATATGTGTAATATCCTGAGGAGAATCAGCACGCAGTTTAAAATTATCTTGCCAACGGTGACGCGAACCTAAATCAAAACCGAAATTCTGCGCTGCATTTGGACTTTGTAAATAATCACCTTCACTATTAGTCAAATAAACTTTAAAACCAGCAAACAAATTATCAGTCAATGCAGATAAAATTGAGTCTGCCCTAATATTAATGACGATAATGCCAAATAATTTTCCATCTGCACTGAATACAGGTGTCGAGGCTCGTATTGTTGGTACATAAGGTATTGCGATTTTATTATGTTTTCGATTGAGATTAATATCCGAAAGGTAAACTTCACCCTGCTTGAGCTTAATGGTTTCTGTGAAATATTTTTGCGATCCTTTAGCCTGTAACTCGGTCACAGGCCGCAATGCAATCTGATCCCCCGTACGATCTACTCTGAGGAGTTCCTTTCCGTTATTTGAAATACCAATAAAACGAACTTGGGTGACATCTGGGTTTGCTGTGGCAAATCCCATAAAAATCGGAGTTAAGCGATTCTGCCAAGATTCAAGTGAACTATCTCCCTCAGTATCAAATCCACCATGAAATGTCGCCCTCACGATTCCTTGTACTTCTGGGAGTGTTGCCAAAAAACGAACATTTCGTTGTAAATTACTGATAGGAACTTGTA
Source organism: Gammaproteobacteria bacterium (assembly GCA_028868515.1). Classification (GTDB taxonomy): domain Bacteria; phylum Pseudomonadota; class Gammaproteobacteria; order Pseudomonadales; family Moraxellaceae; genus Aquirhabdus. The sequence continues at coordinate 4,270 of JAGWUI010000029.1, read as the reverse complement.
ATGCTGTAGTTCGTAAATGCGCTTGAGAGGATAATCTGCTATCTAAAAGATCTAATGTTTGTTGACGAACATATTGACTATAAAAAACCATTAATATGTAAATTATAATAATTACCGCACATGCACCAACAAACTGGTACAAGACTTTTCCAGTAATGGTTAATCGCCTAAAACTAAAGAAACTAACATCGGAATTTAGTTGTGTAGTACGCTTCATAAAAGACAATCTAAACTCCTTAAATGAATCTGCTGAATTTCTATATCATGACTTTTTCAGTATAACTTGCTCCTGTTACTGATAAAATACGCGAACATATTAACTTCTATTAACGTATTTGAATTACAGAAAAGCCCAGATCAGTTCTGGGCTTTTTTACATCTAAAGTTAATCATATTCAGTTCGCCAAACCTATCGAAGCGCGCAGACATCAACCGCACATTTCGGCAAGCTCAATGAGCTAAGTTATTTATGAATTAGCGGCCTAAAATATCACGCGCTACAACTTCTTTCATAATTTCATTCGTACCGCCGTAAATACGTTGAATACGCGCATCTACATAGAAACGAGAAATTGGATATTCAGTCATATAGCCGTAGCCGCCAAACATTTGCAGCAAATTGTCAGCAACTTTACATTGCACATCTGAAGCATGAGCTTTTACTGCCGCAGCAGTCGGCACATCAAGTTGACCATTCATATAAAGCTCAGTGCTTTGGCGAACAAATGCTTCTGTTGCCAGTGCATCAATCTTTGCTTGAGCCAGTGTAAAACGTGTGTTTTGCAGCTTTGCAATCGATTGACCAAACGCTTGACGCTCATTGACATAATTAATCGTCACATCAATAGCGCCGAAAATCGCGCCCAATGCAGTCACGGCGATACCTAAACGTTCGCGTGGCAGATTTTGCATCAAATACGCAAAACCTTGTCCTGCACTACCTAACAATTGATCTTTTGGAACTTTGACATTATCAAAGAACAATTCTGAAGTATCTTGGCTATGCAAACCAATCTTGTCGAGATTTGTACCTTTTTTAAAGCCTTCCAAAGTAGTATCAACCAATAGCAAAGACACCCCTTTCGCGCGAGCGGCTGGATCAGTTTTTGCCGCGATGATGACGAGACCTGCATGTTGGCCATTTGAAATGAATGTTTTAGAACCATTCAATACATAATGATCACCATTTAAAATGGCTGTACTACGAAGCGCTTGTAAATCAGAACCTGCGCCTGGTTCAGTCATACCAATCGCACCAACAACTTCGCCACTCACGAGTTTTGGAATCCAGTAATGCTTTTGTTCTTCAGTACCAATATGCAAGACATACGGTGCAGTAATTTCAGAATGCACCGAAATTGCTGTAGACAATGAACCATAGCCTGCACGTGCAGACTCTTCAACCAACATCAATGAGTAGTTTACTGGAACGCCATAACCACCGTATTCTTCTGGCATATCGACGCAGAGGTAGCCATTTTCACCTAGCTTATTCCACACTTCACGCGGCATGATGCCTTCTTTTTCCCATGTCGCATAATATGGCTCAATGTTGTCCACCATAAAGCGACGAAAATTATCACGAAATAGTTCCAAATCTGCATCATGAGCCAGCATAGAAAATCCTTGAGAGCTTGTGTGAATAAAATAATGACTAGAAAAACAAACAGCGTCTAACGATTGTACTGATTATAAACCAATCCCGCGTTATGATGGATTGATAAATTGATTCAGAACCATTGATCTAATTTACAATATCGATTGCCTTATCAATTGGATGAAATATAGCCATGAGTACAACCCGCCCTCGCCCACAAACCAATCAATACAAAGATATTGAACATCCCTTTGCAAAATACGTGCGCATTTTAGGCAAAGGCAAACGCGGGAGTAGGTCGCTCACGTTTGAAGAGGCGTTAGATGCATTCGGGCAAATTCTCGATGATGAAGTTTTGGATGCCCAACTTGGTGCATTTTTGATGCTGTTACGAGTGAAAGAAGAATCGGTTGATGAGTTAGCAGGCTTTGTCACCGCAACACGTGATCGTTTAAATCTTCCAGATATTCAAGTTGATTTGGATTGGTCAAGTTATGCAGGTAAACGCCGTCATTACCCATGGTTTTTGCTCGCAGCGTTGACGTTGGCTAGGTCTGGCGTGCGGGTGTTTATGCATGGTGCAGCAGGTCATACCATTAATCGCTTATACACTGAAGATGTTTTACCTGTCCTTGGTTTTAATCCATGTCAATCGGCTGACGAAGTCGCAAAGGCTTTAGATGAGCATAATTTTGCGTTTCTTCCCCTATCCGTTTTATCACCAAAACTGAGTGAAATGATTGATTTGCGTAATGTGATGGGGTTACGTTCACCTGTGCATACTCTTGCACGTCTGATTAATCCTTTTAATGCCACTGTGACCTTGCAAGCGATCTTTCATCCTGCGTATCGCACATCTCATCAACAAACCGCAATTCGTTTAGGTTATCAAAATGCCGCTGTGATCAAAGGTGAAGGGGGTGAGTTTGAGCGTAATCCTGATGCGCGGACTTTGGTTCTTGGAATTAAAGATGGTGTCAGTTATGAAACTGAATGGGATATGCTCAATGAATCACGCAGCGATGTTGAAGAATCTTTTGATTTGAATGAATTTGTTTCGGTTTGGCAAGGTAAAGCTAAGCATGAATATGGGGAAAAGGCAGTTGTGGGAACACTTGCATTGACGTTGGTTGCGTTAAAAAAAGCTGATTCGATGAATGAAGCGATGACGTTGGCGCAGCAGATGTGGGATGGGCGGTTGGATTAAGACTCGCAGATAAACTCGTATTGTATAATGCATCAACAGCTCTCGTCTGTGAGTTGAATACTGCAATACATCTTATTGTTTGCATGGAAATAAAAATATGAAAGATCCAAGACTAGCACTTAGAATATCAGCACTTTTAGCATGCATAATTTTAATTCCTTCGATACTACTTATTTCACTCCTCGGTGCTGCATTTCCCAGCGAAACAATTACGCCTAGATACGAGTGGATACTTTTTGATTTATCCGCCATTATTATAACAACAGCTGGGTTTATGTTTGTTGGTGGGCTTGGCGAACAAATTATTTCCTCCCTTACTCTGCGAGCGATTTGTGGAACATTGCTTGGAATACAAATACTCACTTTTGGTTTATCACCATTTCTTGGTGGTAGGCATTACGAAATAATCCCTTTTCTTTACCCTTTTTGTATACTTTCAATTTTACAGTTTGTGTTTTTTGTCTGGCCGCTACATTCAAAAAGTACCAACACGCTGCCATTTCCTTAGCCAAGAATGCATAGTTTAAGCAAAAAACAGATTAAAATTTCACTACTTGTTTAACTGGGTTAGCAACTTCAACCCCGACCAATGCCTTGCAAACTGCGCCGCAGCACGACCCGAACGTTGACCACGCGTCAGTGACCATTTCAGCGCCTCTTTGCGCGCTTCATCATCCAATGGAATATTTTGCTTAGATAACCAATGCGTCACGATGTCCAAGTAAGTCTCCTGATCCATCGGATGAAATGCCAGCCAAAGTCCAAAGCGATCAGACAATGACACCTTCTCTTCTACCGACTCTTGCGGATGGATTTCACCTTGAAATGCTGCATCCGTTCGAGTCACTGGAAGATTCTCATGCATAAACTCAGGCAATAAATGACGACGATTACTGGTTGCATAAATCAGCACGTTACCCGCACTTGACTGCACTGAGCCATCTAACGCACTCTTCAGCGCACGATAATTTTCATCTTCTGCGTTAAACGCCAAATCATCGCAATAAACAATGAATTTCTCAGGACGATCAGCAATCAATGCACGAATTTGAGGCAGATGCACCAAATCATCGCGTGCAACTTCGATCACACGCAGCCCATCTTTCTGAAAATCATTCAGTAATGCACGAATAAGAGACGATTTCCCTGTTCCACGTGCGCCAGTCAGCAATACATCATTGGCAGGAAATCCAGCTAGAAACTGCTTTGTATTTTGAGTCACACGTTCTTTTTGGCGTTCTATTCCCAACAAATCCACCAAACTCACAGGTTGCTTGGCAAAAACTGGAATTAAACCGCGATTCTGCCAAATAAATGCTGGAGCATTGAAATCGGGGCTTTTAGGAACTGGTGGTAAAACATTGTGCGCTTGCTCTACCAATTGTTCTAGTCGAAATAAAAATGATTCAGAAAGGTTCATAGCGTATCTACAAATCAATAATGGATGCGGCAAATCGAGTTTAACC
>JAGWUI010000028.1 GCA_028868515.1 Gammaproteobacteria bacterium | reverse complement strand
TCAGGATGAAACGATAGCTAAAACATGTTTAGATGTAGGGTGTTTTGTTCTGTGGATGACTAAAACCCATAATTATGGAAAATTGAGTTTGATTGATGCTTAAGATTATTCAAAGCCAACGCATAGAAAGCCTGTTTCATGAGATGTTGGCGTTCTTTGATGAGCATCCGATTGGGGTGTTTGAGGCGCGTCAGATTTTGATTCCATCGCATGGGGTTGGAGTTTGGTTGAAGTTACATCTTGCCAGCACACAAGGGATTGTCGCTCAAGTGTCGACTGACTTTATGGGCGCGTTTCAGTGGGATTTGTATGGGCGATTGGCTGAACGTGATGCAGAGCAAAAGTTAATCAATGGCGTACCACAAGCACCGCTTTCTGCGTCGATTATGCGTTGGCAGATTTTTGCCTATATCTGGCAGATCTACAGTCAGGCATTTACAACACAAGACAGTTCAAAAGCAGCTTCAGAAAAAGATACTGCTGCAATTCATGCGCTGGGATTTTTATTAAAAAAAATTGTTAGCCAGCAGCATCATACGCATAAACAATCTCATCAAGCTGATAACGATGCAGAAGTGAAACGAACGATCTGGGTGTTGTCATCACAGATTGCGCAGGTCTTTGCGGGTTATGTGACGTATCGTGCGGATTGGTTGCGTCTGTGGGGGCGTGGTGAATTTCTTAATCTGAAAGTCTTATGTCGAGACAAACCTGAGTGGTTGATTGAACGCTATGCCGATATGCAAATTTGGCAGGCGTGGTTATGGAAGACTTTATTTAAAGACGTGTTTGAGCAGCGTGAAGCTGAAGTCTCTCGATTCTGGTCTGCGCTGAAAAATGATTCTAGTCTGGTCAAAAAATTGCCGCGCAGCGTGACGATTTTTACCGTGATTCAACTGCCACCGGCTGAATTGATGTTTCTACGCCAGCTTGCGCAATATGTCGATGTGGCATTGTTGCATTACAACCCCTCACAAGAATATTGGGCGGATTTGGTCGATGCGCGCTGGTTGCAACGCCGCAAGAGTGAGCAGCCTGACGGTGTGGAATTGCGTGAAACGCATCCACTGTTGACGCGCATGGGGAAACAGTCGCGTGATGTGTTTAAGCTGTTGGTTCAACTTTCGGGTGGAGAGTTTGTCGAAGGAGAGTCTTTCCAAGGCTTACAGGCTCTTGGTATCCAAGAAAGTTGGCAAGATGCGTTTGTTCAAAATGCGTATGAACACGAGCCAACAGTCTTGCAGCATATTCAGCAGCATGCTTTAGATTTATCCAATGTGAAGAATTGGGATTTTAATCCTGCTGATCATTCATTGGCGATTCACGCTTGTCATTCTACGTTGCGTCAATTGGAAGTCTTGCGTGAAGAAATCATTCAGTGGCTCGGTACTCAGGTTTCGACTGGTGAACGTCGCAAGCCGAGTGATATTTTAGTATTAGTGCCTGATTTGAATGATGTTGCCCCGCTGATCCGGGCGGTATTTCCATCAACCTCATCCTATGACGCGCGCGCAGACTATGATGTACGTGAAGTGCATGTGCCTATTGAGATTACAGGTCTGACTTCGCCTGAAGTGGATGCGTTGTGGCAGGCGTTGACGGGGCGTTTTAACTTATTGGTTGGTCGTTTATCATGTGAAACATTGCTCGATTGGTTGGCGTTGTTGCCTGTGCAACAAAGCTATGGCTTAAGCGTTGATCAAGTGACGCGCATGGGTGAGTTGCTGGTTGAAGCGGGTTTTAGACGCGGTTTTGATGGTGAGCATCTGAGTCGAACTTTGTTATCACATGATGCTGATGTTCGCTTCACCTTACGGTTTGCACTGGATCGCTTGATTCTCGGTATGGCAATGCCTGTTGATACGATGTATGTCGATTGCTTGCCGATGACCACCTTGATGCGTGATGACTTCGAGCTGATTGCGATTTTGGAACAGATTTATCATGAGCTTGATGCGCATCGTGGGCAATTACTGGTACAGCGAAGTGTATCGGAGTGGATCACAATATTGCGTACTGAGCTACAACAAGCCTTTGCATCTGAGCGTGATACGCGCGGCTGGACCAGTATTATTCAAGCCTTGGATGATATGGAAAAAAATGCCAGTTCGGCACTCTTGGCAAAAGACCAAGTAGCAAAAGAACAGTTGGCAAAAGAAAGTCCTATAGAAAAAAATGCGGTGCAACACGAAATCCAGTTGCCATTACGTTTTGTGTTGGAGGAGCTGCAAACCTCGCTCACGCAAGCGATGCAAAGTTCGATTCCGACAGGTAGTGTGACCTTTGCGCGCTTGGGTACAATGCGTCCTTTGCCGTATCGTTTGATTGCCGTGTTGAATTTGGATACAGGGAAATTCCCTCAGCGTGAACAAAAAAATACCTTCGATTTGATGGGGGCGTTGCCACCTGTGATTGGTGATCGTGCGCGTACAGAAGATGATTTAGGCGCATTTTTGGATGCGTTGTTATTGGCTTCGGAAGCGTGCTGGCTGTTTTATAACGGGCGTGATGTGCAGGATGATCAACCACGATTGCCTGCTGCACCTGTGCAAGAGCTCATGGATTTTCTCCGTGATCATCTGGCGAAAGTACCTGATGTGAATGACCCTGCAAAATTAGTTTCTCCGCTGGATCAATCGATTCATCATTGGCATACATTGTTGCCCTTTGAACGTGAAAACTTTAATGGGAATAAGCCGCAAGCTGCGTCAGGCGTCTGGTTTGAAGTCGCGCAAGCCTTAAATCAAGACCATCACGAGACTGCACCTGCATGGATTTCTCCTGCTGAAATAGATCGCTATCCCGTACCTGAAAGTCTGATGAAGACGGATCAATGGATTAAAGATCTCATGCAGCCTGCGCGGCATTTTTTGGCGCAGGCGCGGATTGGGCGATTGTATTTGGAAGAAGGGTTATCGCCGTTTGAACCATTAACGCTCAATAAACTCGATGAATATCAATTACGTCATCAATTCCAACTGTCTAAACAAAATCAGAAATCATTGCAGTCGACACAATGGGTTGCGGCTTTGCCTGTCGGCGTGGCAGGCGAGGCGTATTGGAAAAAGAGTGTTCGTGAGCAGTCCATCATTGAACAGCGGATGCAGCAATATGGCGGTGTGGTGACGCCAATCACGGAGCGGTTATTAACGATTCCCGATTCACATCAACAGTCGCATTCATTTAATGAGCAAGATGCTCCGCATTGGCAATTGTCGATCCGTGTGCCGACAGATAAACCCGCGACCACTTGGCTAAGTCAGTCGGCAAGTAGCGGCAAAGGTCGCCATCGGGTACGGTTTTGGTTGGAGCATTTGCTCTGGCAAGTGTGGCGCGCGACGACGGAAGATGATGTGGCGCAGGGTCGTGGTCAGCGGATTACGGTCTATAGCACACAGACTCTCGTTGCCAAGCCGATTGTGGCTGAGGAGGCAGTGAAGTATTTGCAGGATTGGTTGCATGTCTGGCAAATCGCAGCACAGCAGCCCTTTGTATTACCACCGAGTTTGACGCTTGATGCGTTTTCGATTGATAAAAAAACGGGTGAACTCAAGGTGAAGTCGTTTGAATTATTAGTCGATAAATGGTTGGGTAATGATTTTAATTCTCCGATTCCGCCTAATCAGAATGAAGAGTGCGCGTTGCATCCCGATTGGCAGTTTGTGCTGCAAGGCCAAGATGTCGTTGAGGCATTTGCGCGGTTCTTTAATTTGTATGCTGAAACTTTGTACGAGCCGATTGTGCGTCAAACTTTTGTTGATGATGCGGTGCAGGAGAAAGCCGAATGACCACAAATACGACGGCTTTACCAGCATTTGAAATTCCAACTACACCTGCGCTCGACCTTGAATTGTATGGCATGCATTTGATTGAGGCGTCTGCGGGTACGGGGAAAACGTGGGCGTTGTCCGCACTGATTGTGCGTTTGCTCGTTGAGCGAAAACTACAGACGAGACAAATTGTCGCAACGACGTTTACCCGCGCGGCGGCGGCAGAATTACAAGATCGGATTCGGAAACGGATTCAAGAAGTGGGGCTATTATTACAAATAGCGATTGATGATTCTGCTCGTGCGACTATGAGGGCGACCGACACAAATGACGTCTTAGGTTTGTCGTTATTAGTCAAATTGTCGTCGAAGGAAAAAAGAAAAGAAGCCTGCGACCAATTAAAGCTGGCATTAGATACATTTGATGAATTATTTATTAATACTTTAGATAGTTTTTGCCAGAAAATCTTACGTGAATTTGCCTTTGATACAGGGCAAGGCGAGCCGCGAGAGATTAGCGAGCAAGAAGATGAACTTAAGCAACAACTGATTCACGATGCGCTGCGGCAGTGGCGGAGTCAGCAAGATCCGCGTTTGATTGAAATGTTGGTTTTAACCAATTCGATCACGGATATTGAGGATCATGAAGGTGTTGTTAAAACGACGCTGAACTTTCTCAGCGCTGAGATTGCCCCTGTCAATCATTTTACTTTTGCTCCAGATGCTTTGACGTCTTTTCAGTCGAAAATGCATGATGTGGATTGGTCGGGTTGGTTAGAAATCTGGCAACGCGCAAAGCCTTATTATTACGGCGGTCGTATCTTTGCCAAAAATCATGAGTCGTTTCCAGCTCTCGTAGACTTGATGCAAACCATCACCTTAGAGGATTTGCTGACCATTGATGAGTCACGTCCAGAAATGAAACTGCTCAGTATTTTTGAAGAGCAAAAGTTCTCGACTAATTTTAATAAAGATGGCAATGGTTTAGATTGGATTCAAGTGCATTTAGCATCATCTCAATCGCAGTATGTGAATGACTTTATTCAGATTCGTCGTCAGTTATTAGATAGTCTCAAACAAGCTCAGTTTCATTTACATCATCATATTTCAGTGTATGTGCGTGAGCATTTGCCTGCGTTACTTGCTGAATTAAATGAAACGACTTTTGCTGCGCAGATGCACTCATTGGCAAAAGCACTAGAAGGTGAATCGGGTCAGGCGTTAGCGCAGCAGATTCGTCACCGTTATCCAATTGCATTGGTTGATGAGTTTCAGGATACCAATAGCGATCAAGATCAAGTCATTCGATTGGTTTATCGTCAATCAATTCATCAAGCTATTGAACAGAATACATTGAACAAAACCGATCCTGACGCGCCGTGCTTGATTTTGGTTGGTGATCCGAAACAGGCCATTTATGGGTTTCGCGGTGGCGATATTCACACTTATTTGTCGGCAAAAGAACAGGTGAATGGCGCTGGAGATATTCATGCCTTAGATCAGAATCAACGTTCTGTTGTGCCCTTAGTTCAGGCGGTGAATGCCTTCTTTAGCGAAAATAAAGAACTTGGGGAAGGGGTCGATTATCCTGAAGTTTCCCCTGCTGCTCGCAATCATGCGCCACTGATTGATGAAGGGTTTGAGAATCCAACGCCACTGCGTTTTGTGCAACTGACAGAAGATACGGATGAGTTAAAACAAACGGCATATCGCATTATTGAGCTACTGAAAGTGAGTGAAGCTGGGCGCTTACATATCGAAGGACAAGCGGTGATTCCGCAAGATATTGCGGTATTAGCAGGCTCACATCGCGAGTTGAGCATTGTTGAAAGCGAGTTACAGGCGGCGAATATTCCAGTGTGGCGACAGTCGAAAACCAGCGTATTTCAAAGTAGTCTGACCTATGATTTAGCTGCAATTATGCAATTGATGTTATCACCTTATCGTGAGGATTATTTCAGGCGTGCATTGTCGGGGCTGTTGATTGGCAAGACGTTGACGGAATTGGATACGCTTGAGAAACAATCATTGGATTTGGCGGAGCAGCAAGCGGCATTTGCGATTGACGCACAAGTTTGGGCGAAATCAGGGTTTCTCGCCGCATGGCAGAGAATCGCGTCACGGTATGAGGTTTGGCAGCGATTAGCGGCTTTGGGTGATGCGGGAGAAGGCGGCTCTGACAAAACGATGTTGGGACAAAGTGGTGAGCGTCATTTGGTCAATTTGCGTCATTTGATTGAGCTGTTGCATCGACACAGCGAACGTCATGTTGGGGCGCATCATTTGCTGGCTTGGTTACTGCGTCAGATTGCCAAACCGAGTGACCGGGGTGATGAAGTTGAGCGTCCGCTGCCTAGTCATAGCGGTGTGCAACTGATGACGATTCATGGTTCAAAAGGACTAGAGTTTCCCATTGTCTTTGCGGTTGGATTGAAAGATAAAAAAACAAAAAATCCAGATGTGACTTTTTATCTGGAGAATCAACAACGGACGCTGGGTTTTGGTGAGTCGGATCAGGCATTGCTGGATCAGCACCATGAACGTGAGGCAGGGGAATCGCGACGTTTATTATACGTTGCACTAACGCGTGCGAAGTATCGCCAATATTTATTCCTTAAATTCCAGAAGACGAGCAAGACCAAAGGTCAGGAGTCTCCTTCATTTGACCATTGGTTACCGAATGGTGCGGTTGATTTTGCGAATCAACATCCAAGTTTGGTCAGTATTGAAAATCCAATCGCACAAGATGCTACATGGAAATACACTCCACCTCACGCAAAAATGGATCAGCTCGCAACGCGTGATATTAGCCAGCGTCAATTTAAATCATGGGGTATGACGAGTTTTAGTGCGCTGGTGCGTGATGTGGAACCTGCGAAGTTGGCAGCAGCCGTGGATTTGCCTGAGTATGGGGAAGAGGAGTCTTTTGAAGAAGAAACTGTTTTGGAAGATATAGCTCCTTCCCCTTCGAAGGGGAAGGCTGGGATGGGGATGTTGCTGGAGGATGACTCTGATACTTCTAATCAAAACCATCCCCAACCAAACCTTCCCCTTGAAGGGGAAGGCTTAAGAGCATTTGACTCTGACGATGTTCGTTTCACTTTTCAGCGTGGAGCCAATGCGGGTAATTGCTTGCATCAGATTTTGGAATATATGGACCCGCGTTTCGATGAGAATAATCCAGAGAAATGGACTAATACATTCGCCAAACAAATGAAGAATTTTGGCATTCCAGATATTGAGCCAGATACGTTGGTGCCGTGGTTTCAGGATATTCTCGGTGCGCCTTTGCCGCGTGGTGCAACGCTTGCATCGCTCAAGTTTAATGCGCGGGTGCGAGAGATGGAGTTTCATTTATTTTTGCAAAATGAACGGATTGATGGCGATGCGATTGTTCAACGTTTAGCACAGGACAATATTCCCGTTCCGAATTTTAATAAAACCCATGCGATTCGCTATCTAAAGGGGTTTATTGATCTGGTGTATGAGCATGATGATCAGTTCTATGTCGCTGATTATAAGAGTAATCATTTAGGCAGTACGATGTCTGATTACAGTGTCGCTGCGATGCAAGACAGCATGACACATTCAGGTTATTGGCTACAGGCGACGTTGTATCTGGTTGCGTTACACCGTTATCTTAAAGTCCGTAAAGCGGATTATCAGATCGAAAAACATCTCGGTGGTGCGGTTTATTTATATCTACGTGGGATGGATGCCGAGTCGAATCAAACGGGAGTTGTACATTGGCAACCCGATCCGCAGTTGATTTTGGATGTGGATGAGTTGCTGGGCAAAGCAGGCTCGCGTCGAAGTCATGTTGTGGCAAATGTTGTAGGGGGTGCAGTATGAGTAGTCTGACTAAGTCGAAGAACCCTGCACAGGCGACACCATTACCGACGTGGTATGACGTACTGTCTACGCATTTATTAGCCAAGTTCCCGAAGACGGATGAAACGAGCAAACAATCGATTGCCCAGTGTATTTTGGATCTCGGTCAGGCATTGGAACAAGGTGACACGTGCATTCAGCGTAGCTCTGAAGGTATCGATTTATCACATCCATTATTTGTGCGTGATGAATTGGCACTAGAAATGCCTGCACCATTGGTGGTCATGAATGATGAACGAAACAGTGGTCAATATATTTATTTCTATCGACATTGGCAGCAAGAGTGGCAGTTGGCTGATCGTCTGGCGGCGCTTCTCAATCCAGAGACTGCGCCAAACGCAGCGCATGTCGATTTGAGTACCGAGACCTCACTCAAAGATTTACAAAAACAAGCCATTGAATTAGCAGCGAAGTCACCATTTACGCTGATCACAGGCGGGCCTGGGACTGGAAAAACCTATACGCTCGCACGGATTGTGAAGGCTCTGCAACAGGCTGAATCAAACTTGCGGGTTGCACTTGCTGCACCGACAGGAAAGGCGGCACAACGGATGCAGAGTGTCCTGAGCGCAGAATTTAGCAGTGCTAAAATTGAAAATCTCAAAGTCCAAAACGCACAAACCATTCACCGTTTACTGGGATTGGGTGGGCGGAGTACACCTCGTTATCATCGGTATGAAACCTTGCCGTTTGATCTGATTATTATTGATGAAGGGTCGATGCTGGATTTGGCATTAGCCAGTTTGTTGTTTGATGCGATTGCGGTGGGAACGCGGGTGATTATTCTTGGTGATGCAGATCAATTGGCGGCAGTGGATGCAGGCGCTGTACTCGCTGATTTGGGGGCATCCGATGCGTTAAAACCTTATCGTGTGCATCTGCAAGAAAGTAATCGCTTTAAAGCCGATGAAGGTATTGGTTTATTGGCAAATGGTGTTTTGCAACAAGATGATACCTCGGTGTTGGCAGCATTGACAGGAAATGCCCAAGTTCAATATTTTGATTTGAGCACGATGCAGAAAGATGTGGTCTTTCATCAATTATGGCAAGGTTTTTCTGCATATCTGGCTTGTTTGGAGTCGCTCAAGTTTGCTTCGCATCCTTTGTCAGAAGATCAAGTTAAAGCATTGTTTACAGCATTTGATCAATATCGCGTGCTATGCGCGCAGCGTCATGGTGATTTTGGTGCAAATATCATTAATCAGCTTTTAGGTGAATATTTGCAAGATGCATTGAATGACCAAAATGTGCATCGTAGTGGCTGGTATGTCGGCAGACCAGTCATGGTGACGCGCAATGATTACGGATTGCGCTTGTCAAATGGCGACATCGGTGTGTGTTTAGCGGATGAAAATGGTCAATTGTGGGTTTATTTTCCTGATCGGGTTGCACCCATTGCCGCAACGCGTCTACCGCCTGAACAGATTGAAACGGCGTTTGCGCTGACCATTCACAAGTCTCAAGGTTCAGAATTTAGTGTCGTCGCGATGGTTTTGGATGCAAGTGCGGAAGAAATGTTGATGCGTGAGCTGGTTTATACGGCGATTACACGGGCGAAACAATGTATTCAAGTATGGTCAGACAAAACAATATTACTGAATGCTATTCATAAAAAAAGTAATCGGATTAGTGGGTTAAAAGCACATATTGGCCGAGAAATAGCACGAAAATTTTAATTGTTAGACAGGATGTACGCGATTGCTTACATAAATTGACGTTTCTTGACACTATTACCGTACATGGTAAATAGACATAATAGCTTCACGGCACAAGGAAGTCGGCATGGAATGCCAGAGGGAAGGACAGCCGTAGGATGTAAACGAAATTGGTTCATGATGAACTAAGATCGGTAAGGATGCAATGACAGGACGTTAAAATGTGGAACCCGCGCTATCAGGATGAGACTAGTGCGGGTTTTTTACTTCTAATAATGATAAAAAAATCAGTACCTATTTCGAATTCAAATGATAATAAATACAGCAAATACATGACCATATTGTGATCATGTATTTGCTTTTAACTTCAAACTTCCTCAGATAAAGCAGCTTCGCGCACACTATTGATGTCTAAGTTTGAATTACATAATTCAATAAATTTGTAAGCAAAGCCACGCAGTACATGATTACGGCGAACTGCAATCAGTGTGGTGTTATTGCCAAATAGCGACGTTTCGATTTGCTGTAAGCGACGATCTCGCTCAGGATCAAAGGCAATCGAAGCCACAATTCCGACCCCCATCCCCAGCTCAATGTAAGTTTTAATCACGTCCGCATCCAGCGCTGACATGACGATGTCTGGCGTGAGATTGGCTTGTTTAAAGGTATCGTCAATCTTTGAACGACCTGTAAAGCCACCGTGATAGGTAATTAGAGGCCATTTTGCTAAGTCAGAGAGCGTGATGGTTTGTTGTTTGGTTAACGCATGTCCGTGTGGCACGATCAAACTGTGCTGCCAGTTGTAATATGGAAATGATGCCAGTTGCGCATAATTGGTTAATGATTCTGTTGCGATTCCGATATCCGCTTCACCATGCGCAACCAGTTCTGCGATTTCGACAGGGCTGGCTTGTTGCAAAACCAAATGCACTTTGGGGAATGCTTGCTTAAATCGTGCGACGATGGGTGGCAAGACATAGCATGCTTGCGTGTGGGTGGTGGCGATGATGAGTTCGCCTTCATCGGTTGCGGTGAAGTCGGCGGCGAGGCGTTTGATGTTGTCCGCGTCGATCAGCATCCGATCAACGATAGTGGATAGGGCTAGACCAGGATCGGTAAGTCCGAGAAGGCGTTTACCTTTGCGGATAAAAAGTTGCACACCGAGTTCATCTTCGAGATCTTTGATGTGTTTACTCACGCCTGATTGCGAGGTGTAGAGCGCGGCGGCGGCTTCGGTGAGGTTGTATTTTTGGCGGATCGTTTCTCGAATGATCCGTAATTGTTGGAAGTTCATGTTGAGATTATCCTTTATTGCATTCTCTAAAAAATATTTTATAAATCAATTTAATAAACAAATTTTCTTGTTGATCCAAGAGAATTTGTTTATGAATAAATCGATGTCTTGTAGGTATTCTATATGAATATTTAGTAAATAAAACCTTATCCTATATAACAATATTGGATAAGGTTTTTAGTTATTTTGGATATGAGATTTTGCTTAAATTTTTTTTTAAAGTATTTGATCATCAAGATTGTATCTACGTTTGTTGCTATATTTGATAATGGTTATGGTATGTATTATAAGAACTCGATGACAACCGATCTAAAAAACATAGAAATAATTAGATGATTGAGGTGAAAATATGAGATGGCTTGCCAGTCACAACCCAAGCTTTATAGAATTTTATCGTACTATTGATTTACCTTTTGATGGTTGGAGTAACTGGTTATTTACATATCAAAATTTCTATGCCCCATTAGTGAGCTCTGCAAATAAAATATACTTGTTTGGTATCTTTATACGACCAGATCACGATTTTAGTCTTTATCAGCTAGGAGGGAGTGAGAATGAATATTTTAGTCCATTCCCAGAGCTAGTTTATGATGGTAGGAGGAGAAATCAAACGCTAAATACATTTAATGAGTTACTTCCATATATTCAGTCTCATTTTAAAATTGAGAATAACTACTTGGTGGCAAAAGATAGTTTCTTTGAAGATGTTGGCAGTGAAACATCCGCTAAACTATTACTAGGATCAAGTAGGGATTATTTTGATGCCCAACTTGTATTTGATTTATCGGTTGATCATTTTGAAAGTTGGAAACAACCTTTCATTAACTATTTATCATCATTAGGAAAACCAAGTGCTTATTTTAAAAAAGGCGTGACTTCATATGATCGATTGCATAACAAGTTCAAACATATCGTTAAAACAAAAAATATAGCTATTTATTCTCGACCGTGCCAAAAGGAATTATATCTGCTCTACCCTAATGCTTTAGAGGGTAAAATTGGTGAATTGAAACAACTAATATCAAACAATGGAAGTAAAGAGTTTAGGCAAAAACTAGATGCGGACTTCGAGCATGGATATGAAGCTCTAATCGAAATCGCAGAAGGAAATGCGAAGAATAATCAGCACGTGTAGCGTAGGCTTCAGCCCACGGTGTGAATCTAAAGCCCATGCTCCTACGCTATTACGCTAAGTTGTTAAATTAAGGTTTTGCTATTTATGAATTTTTTAACATTATGTTTAATCTCTGGATTGATCGTTTATTTGCGTAACGGGCGTTTTTTTAAACGGAGGGCGATTAAGCATGCCAGAGTTTATGATCCATATTTTAAATATCAGCAAGTGCTGGAGTCGATGAGTCCGCGAATAGCTTCAATGACTTCGAAAGAGCAAGAAACAGAGTTAGAGTCAAGTTACAATGAGCACCTGAGGTATCTAGAAGAGCTTCTTGGAACGCTACCATCGACTGATTTTTATTATTCTCGTTTGGCTGCGGATATTAGTGAATTAGCTAAGTGGCTTGAAGTTTATTCACACGCAATACATATTGATAGGTCAAGAATAGACGCAGTAAAAGCAGTTAATGAAATACATAAAATACAGACTTCACCATTTTATAGAGAAGCATCTTTTGAAACCATTCCTTATTTACTTGATAGAAGAATAAATGTTTTAGAAATAGTATTGGGATTTAAGACTTAAAGATTAATGGTTGTAACGGATTGTACATAATTTTTTTATGTGCAATGATTTGGTTTAAATCACGCGCTATGGCTATGAATAAGCAAGAAGTATTCAACAGCAAGCGTAGCGTGGGCTTCAGCCCACGGTCTACATACCAACTTTAAGCATCATTCATTCAAGCGGATTTTTTTTCAACGTGTTCGGTCTGACTTTGTTCAAAGACATGTAGATTTTTTGCTGTGACCCAGACTTGTTGTTGTGGTTTGAGATCAAGTGCTTTAAGGTTCTCAGCGGCTAAACTGATTTCTAAAATTTGACCTTCTGTATTGACCACTTCGACATGGGTTTGACCTGCAATCCATACTTCACGTAATACAGTCGCAGCTAGAGAAGATGAACCTTGTTGCGTGGTTTGAATTTCTAGTTCATGTGGGCGCGCGAACGCAATCACATCGCCTTGATGATATGACGCAGGCAAAGCCAATGTGTCTTGATTGACTTGTAATTGATGACCATTAATACGCCCTTCGAAGCGGTTTGCTTGCCCTAAGAAATCAAACACAAACGGCGTTGCGGGTTTTTCATAAACTTCGCGTGGACTGCCGATTTGTTCCACGCGACCTTGATTCATGACAATGATTTTGTCAGCAACTTCGAGTGCTTCTTCCTGATCGTGCGTGACGAAGATCGATGTAATATGTAATTCATCATGCAGATTACGTAACCAACGGCGGAGTTCTTTACGGACTTTTGCATCAAGCGCACCAAATGGCTCATCAAGTAGTAGCACGCGCGGCTCAACGGCAAGTGCACGAGCAAGTGCGATACGTTGGCGCTGTCCGCCAGAAAGCTGTGCAGGGAAACGATCAGCCAAAAAGTCGAGTTGTACCAATTCTAAAAGCTGATGCACGCGGCGTTTGATTTCAGTCTCACTCGGACGTGTTTTACGAGGACGTACACGCAAACCAAAAGCCACGTTATCAAACACCGTCATGTGACGAAACAGCGCGTAATGCTGGAATACAAAACCCACTTGACGCTGACGAACGTGCGTCGCCGTAGCGTCTTCACCTTCCAATAAAACGTGACCATGATCGGTACTTTCTAGTCCCGCAATAATGCGAAGCAAACTGGTTTTTCCGCATCCTGATGGGCCGAGCAGGGCGACGAGTTCGCCTTCAGGAAAGTCGAGGGAAATGTCTTTGATCGCATGAAAATCACCAAAGAATTTATCGATGTTTTTAACTTGGATACTCATATTTGTTCTCTTTAATCAGCTTAAGAAATAAGGTCTTTCGGATGTTGTTGAATTAGTCTGATTTCGCATCTTTGTACACGCGACCTTCAACCCATGTTTTAATTAACAAGGTAACTGAACTCGCCAGACAAACCAAGCAAACGGTCTATCGTTTAAAGCATGGTTTGCTTGATGAATATCTTTGTGCTCAGTTGAAAAATCCAACTGTTTGCATGAAAAGTGCGTAAGTCCTAATCAAACTAATCGCTAAAACCAACCCGCGTACCCAGCCTGCTTCACGCGTTGAATCGTTGCGCTGGAGTCGTTCTGCCAACTCATACGCGCTTAAAGAAGATCCAATAGCCATAATCCACTCACAATTTGTAAAATTTTCTAAATTCTTTACTGCTGGTCTCCTTCCCCTGAGGGGGAAGGTTGGAATGGGGGGGCTTTTCGAACCATCCCCATCTCTTGCGCTAGGGCAAAGTACACTTTGCTTTTTCCTAGCTCATCCCCTTGAAGGGGAAGACTTCAAATCAGAAGCACTAGAAAATACTTTTAAATGATTAATCCACCATGTTTTTTACAATCATCACTCATGACACCGCAGATCGCCCAGTTTTTCGACTTGCCCAATTTTGTAAAATATTAATCAAGAACAATAAAATAAAAGAGATAATCAACATGATTGCAGCAATAACGGTTGCGCCTACATAATCGTATTCTTCCAAATGAGATACGATGAGCAGTGGCGCAATTTCAGTTTTCAGTGGGATGTTGCCCGCGATAAAAATAACCGAGCCGTATTCGCCGACTGCGCGCGCAAAAGCCAGAGCAAAACCTGTCAATAATGCAGGAAAGAGGACCGGGAGAATCACGTACCAGATGGTTTGCCAGCGCTGTGCGCCGAGTGCCGTTGCCGCTTCTTCCAATTCAATTTCAAGGTCAGCTAATACAGGCTGTACGGTTCGTACCACAAACGGTAAACCGATAAAAATTAATGCCAGCGTCACACCGATGCGCGTGTAGGCAATCTTCAAACCCCAAGGCTCAAGAAGATGACCGATCCAGCCGTTGCTGGCATAGAGTGTCGTGAGTGCAATACCAGCGACGGCGGTAGGTAATGCAAATGGTAAATCAATCAGTGCGTCAACCCAGCGCTTCCCAGGAAATGAATAACGCACCAGTGACCACGCTAGCAATAATCCAAAAAAGACATTGATGAGCGCAGCAATCAGTGACGAACCGAAACTGAGGAAAAATGACGCTTGCACACGTGGCGATTGAATTAAATTGAGTAGGTCTGCTTTGCTGATTCCTGCCGCAGAAATAAAGACCGCTGATAATGGAATCAGAACAACGAGGGATAAGTACACCAGCGTAAAGCCCAATGACAACTTAAACCCGGGTAGAACGCGTGTTGCACTCATGATATGCCTCTTAAATTTTTTCGTTGTTGACGTAATCTTTGTTCATTAAAGTCCAAAGCAAATCCCTCCCAACCTCCCTTTCAAAAAGGGAGGAGTATTTCCCTCCTTTGAAAAAGGAGGGTTAGGGAGGATTTTGCTTTTGATGCTAAAGACCTCTTTAAAAACAAACTGATCTAAATTGTGGTAAAAACCGTCTATCCATATCGGATTGATTCGAAGCGGGTTGGATCAATCCTTGATGTTGGTGTAAAAATGGCTTGCTGAATCGTGAGCTCGATTTCAATGTATTGAGCTCAGCAATCACTTGCGGCCATGCGCCAAAACCCGCTGCGACATTGATATGACCTGCATGTCCCAAATCGACTAACTTTGCACCCCAGCGTGTTGCCCACCATTCTGCTTTCTCAAAATCGAGCCAAGGGTCAGATCGACTGGCGATCATTCGGATTGGCAGGCCAAGCGGTGCGCGGGGTAAAACACGACTGAGTAGTGCTGGACTTTCTTTATGTTCGTCATAGGTGAGTCGCGTAAAACCAGCCAACGTAAAGCGCTCAGGTGATGCTGGTGCAACAAGCAAAACGCCAGCGACTTTGCGTGCGAGAATACGACTAGATAGTGCAGACATCGTGACTAAACAGCCGAAACTATGTGCCACGATCCATACTGGATCAGTTGCGGTGAACAGTGCGTGATCCAGAGGTTGTCGCCAAGTATGCAGGACAGGATTATTCCAATCTGCTTGTTCGATGCGCTTAGCGTCATCGAGCTGGTGTTCAAGCCAACTTTGCCAATGTTCAGGCTCACTACCACCTATACCGGGAAGAATAAGCGTTGTCATATTCATCATCTTTGCATATCGGTGGTTGTGAGTAAGTCGAATGGCTGTTTATTTTGCACTTGCGTTGGCAAGGACGATTTGGTCAAAGACACCGCCATTGGCAAAGTGGGTTTTCTGTACTTTGTCCCAACCGCCAAACTCTTTATCAATCGTAAACAGCTTGACTGGTGCAAAGTTCTTGGCGTATTTCGCAGCAACTTGTGCGTTGCGTGGACGATAGAAGTTTTGTGCCGCAATCTCTTGACCGACAGGTGAATAGAGATAGTTCAAATAGGCTGTTGCAAGATTGCGAGTACCATGTTTGTCTACGTTCTTATCAACGATTGCAACAGGCGGTTCAGCCAAAATCGATTTGCTTGGTGTGACGATTTCGAATTTGTCACCTGCCTCACGTTTTGCAAGATAGGCTTCGTTTTCCCATGCTAAAAGCACATCGCCTTGACCACGTTCCACAAACGTTGTGGTTGCGCCGCGAGCACCAGAGTCTAGAACTTTGGTATGGGCGTAAACTTGTTGTACGAACGCACGTGCTTTTTCATCGTTACCACCGGGTAATGATTTTGCCCAGCCCCATGCTGCAAGGTAGTTCCAACGTGCGCCGCCAGATGTTTTTGGATTTGGTGTGATGACTTCAACACCCGGTTTTACAATGTCGCCCCAATCTTTAATGTTCTTTGGGTTTCCTTTACGAACTAAGAAAACGATCGTTGAAGTGTACGGTGTTGAGTTATTTGGCAAACGGGCTTGCCAGTTTTTTGGCAGTAAGTCGGCTTTATCTGCAATCGCATCAATATCTGCTGCCAATGCTAATGTCACAACATCTGCGCCTAAGCCATCAATCACCGCACGAGACTGTGCGCCAGAGCCACCATGCGATTGCTTGATGTTGATTTTCTGATGAGTCTTGCCTTCCCAATATTTGGCAAATGAATCATCAAAAGATGCGTATAATTCACGCGTTGGATCATAAGACACATTGAGTAGCTCATTAGAATCTGCATGAGCGGCAAAGCTTGCAACAGCAAGGCTGATTGCAAGTAATGCTGGACGGAAAGTATGACGAACTGACATTTTGAGACCCCTTAAATTAAAAAATCATGAATGAGAAACAGGAGAAGATGGGAGAATCGTAATGAGTTTTTTATATCTAAAGAACCATTAAAAATCGCATTACTTATATTTAAAAGTGATTTAGATTGGTGGTTGATTTGAGTCTATTGGACCAAAATGTGAAGAAAAATTCGTCGGAAATATGGCGATAGACATAAAAAGTCATAGAAAAAGTACGCGTCTAGGCATTGAGTGTTTTATAATGCGCGGCGACTTGGATGTTGAACGGATTTAACATGCAAGAATAAATATATTCTTAATTTTATCAATATAGTATGCGCATTGGCATTTGATCTTGTCCCGAAAATTTGTGATCAATCTCAGGCTGGCTGCGTTGCTTTTGCATGAAAATAGCTAAATTGCCCTAAAGTATTTTGATGACGTATTTGAGTTTCTGAAATTAACCCATATCCCGCTGTATTTATTTGAGACATCATCGATGAGACGTAACCAACGCGAAAAACTCCGCGCGCAACCCGCTTTAAAATTCAATATCGAAAAACTATCCCACGAAGGTCGTGGTGTTACGCATTACGGTTCTCAGTCTGATCATCCAGTTGAAAAATTGGGCAAAAAGGTCTTTGTTGCTTTTGGTCTGGTCGGCGAGACTGTGGTTGCTAAAGTACATGAGAGCCACAAAAAGTACGAAGAAGCAGATGCATTGTCGATTGAAAATCCATCACCTGAGCGCGTTGAACCCGTGTGTCCTCATTTTACGGTGTGCGGTGGTTGTAGCTTGCAACATTGGTCAACTGATGCCCAAATTGCCTTTAAACAAACTGTATTGAATGATCATTTCCAACATTTTGGTGGTTTGTCGCCGCTGAAATGGCTGCCGCCACTGCGTTCGACGAGGACAGATTACCGCCGTAAAGCGCGTCTAGGTGCGAAATATGTCGTTAAGAAAGAATCAATGCTGGTTGGTTTTCGTGAGCGCAAAAGTAGTTTTCTAGCGGAACTGAGCGAGTGCAAGGTGCTGGATGCTCAAGTTGGACAACGTATCGGTGAGTTGAAGACCTTACTCGAAAGTTTAGATGCGCGTGAGCAGATCCCGCAGCTTGAAATTGCAGTTGGTGACGAACATGAAAATGGCACTGTGGCGATGATTGTGCGCCACTTAACGCCGCTTCATCAAAATGACACAGAAAAGTTGCTTAATTACGCGCGAAATTTGGGCTGGCAGTTATATCTGCAACCCGGTAACTATGAAACGGTTCATCGAATCGATAAGCCTGATGCACCAATGCGATTGCATTATGAATTACCAGATTTTAATGTGACATTTGCATTTTCACCGCTTGATTTTACGCAGGTCAATCGCGATATAAACCGCCAGATGGTGACGTTGGCGTGCGATTTGCTAGAGTTGAAAGCTGGTGAACGTGTATTGGATCTTTTCTGTGGATTAGGGAACTTCTCATTGCCTTTAGCGCGTCGTGTTGGTGCGACTGGTCAGGTGATTGCGGTCGAAGGTAGCGAGGAAATGGTGCAGCGTGGTGGTGAAAACGCTGCATTGAATGGACTTGATAACGTTCAATTTTATGCACAAGATTTGACGAAAGATTTTTCTCACCAACCGTGGGCTGCACAAGGATTTGATGCGCTGCTCATTGATCCGCCACGGACAGGGGCAGAGGAAGTGATGCACTACTTGCCGCGCTTTAATGCTAAACGGATTGTTTATGTATCGTGTAATCCTGCGACGTTGGCCCGCGACGCGGGTATACTGGCAGCAGCAGGATATGAGATGCAATGCGCAGGTGTGATGGATATGTTTACGCACACGAGCCATGTTGAGTCGATTGCTTTGTTTATTAAGAAGTAATGAGCATTGAAATCGATAGATGTAGAACGTGTAAAGAAATTATTGTAGTCGTTATGAAATAATAGAGCGCAATCCTGCCAAGTTTTATATGTGAAAAGCAAATTTAACTTGGTATTTAAATACAGTTTATTTTTTTGATGTGATTAAAGAAGGATTCTTGTCATATCAAATGATTGTAAATGAAATTTTTAAGAATTCGCGCGTTGAGGCACGAGGTTGATATGGTCAGAATACGCGAAGATTTACCGAGACGTATGGATGATGCTCAAGCTGTTCAGAGTACAGGAACAAGCGTAGCAAGCTACGGTGAATCAGATGTTGATCTAGAAAGCTGGTTAAAACGCTTATCCGAACAGTTGGATCCACCTGCAATTCAGCAGTTGCGTCAGGCTTGTGAGTTGGTTGCACGTCGTGCATCGGAGGCGGATACCACGCGATTTGAACATCGTTCTAGTGCCTATTTGGCAGGTATTGGAATGGCGGATATTTTGACTCATCTTCGGGTTGATGAAGAGACATTAGTTGCCTCCGTTTTATTTCGTAGTGTTCGTGAAAAGCTGATTGATCTGGATGAAATCGGTACGGTTTTTGGGGTTGGTATCCAGAGTCTGATTCGCAGCACGTTGGCGATGGGGGGCTTGTCTGAACTGATCGAGCAAAATCGCCGCCTCGAAGATCATTTTGAAAATAATCAACGCGAGCATCTGTCTGGCATTTATAAAATGCTGATTTCTGTGACCGAAGATGTGCGTGTGGTGCTGATTAAACTTGCTGAACGTACCTTTGCGGTGCGTGAATTGGCGAGTGCATCTCGTGAACGTCAAGAACGTGTTGCGCGTGAAATTCTGACGATTTATGCGCCACTTGCGCATCGCTTGGGTATTGCACAACTCAAGTGGGAACTCGAAGATATCGCCTTCCGTTTTCTCTCCCCAGAACGTTACAAAGAAATTGCAACGCTACTCAGCGAAAAGCGCCTTGAGCGAGAGCAATACATCCAAAACATGACACAAAAACTGCATATGGCTTTAGCTGAGCAGGGCATCAAAGCAGATGTCACAGGTCGTGTGAAACACATTTATTCCATCTATCGCAAGATGAAGAGCAAACAACTGAGTTTTGATCAGTTGTATGATATTCGTGCGCTTCGTGTTTTGGTGGATAATATTCCTGATTGTTATCATGCGCTTGGTGTTGCTCACCAGTTATGGCGTCATATTCCTGATCAGTTTGATGATTACATTACCAATCCAAAAGCCAATGGCTATCGCTCATTGCACACGGCTGTTTTGGCTGAAAATAAATCACTTGAAGTGCAGATTCGCACGACAGAAATGCACAATGAGGCTGAACTGGGTGTTTGTGCACATTTTAATTATAAAGAAGGTACAAAAGCAGGAAAGAAAAATGGTGATGTGATTTTTGATCATAAACTGCATTCATTGCGTAGCGTACTAGAGAATTATCAAGAAAATAAAAATCGTCATGAGCCAGGTTCACGCCATGCAAATGATCCTGATTCATTTGAAGAAAGCGATATTGGTTCTTTGAATGACTGGAGTGAGTTTGAAAAAATTTACGTCTTTAGTCGTGATGGTGATATTAAAGAATTGCCAAAAGACGCGACGGTTCTCGACTTTGCTTATCATGTGCATACCGAAGTGGGTAATCACTGCTATGCAGCACGGGTGAATCAGCGTTTTGTTCCACTGACGTATAAGTTAAAAACAGGCGAACAGGTCGAAATCCTGACTAAAAAAGATCGTGATCCAAATCGTGATTGGTTAGTGGGTTCGCTTGGCTATATCAAAACTGCACATGCCCGAGATAAATTACGCTATTGGTTCCGTCAGCAAGATCGTAGTAAAAATCTTGAAATTGGTCGCGAAACACTGGTCAAAGAACTCACCCGTCTGGCGATTCATCCAAAAAGCATTGATCTTGCGGATTATGCAAAAACGTTTAATGTTAAAAGCGGTGACGATATTCTGATTGGTCTGGTGACGGGCGATATTAGTCTGCATCAGTTAATGAATCAGATTAATAAACAAATGCAGCCTGATGAAGATCAGCCTGAATTGATGCTGAAGCCAGCATTAAATCCGCGCGCAAGCCGTACGCTATCGCAACACGGTATTTTGATTGATGGTTTGGATAATGTGGAGTTGCACGTTGCGCAGTGTTGCCAGCCTGTACATGGCGAACCAATTGCAGGATATATTACTCAGCATCGCGGCGTCAGTATTCATAATCAGAGTTGTCCAGAATATGCACGTTTAATTGCTTTGGAAGGTGACCGTGCTGTTGAAGCAGGCTGGGAAATGCAGCCTACCAATGGACAAATTGTACAAATTGCGATTGAAGCCTATGACCGTCGTGGATTGCTTAAAGATCTGACCTCGGTGATTTTTGCAGACCAAATTAATATCCAGCAGGTCAATACCATCACCGAAGCCAATGGCATCGCCATTATGAAATTGCAAATTGAAGTGAAGGGTCTGGCTCAATTGTCGCGATTACTTGCGAGACTTGAGCAACAGCCTGGAATTATGAGCGCAAGACGCTTGGTTGTCGGGATGAAGTAGCGTATATTTTAGGAGAGAGATTTCACCTCGGGCACTGAAGGAGTCAGGGACATGGTGGATAATAAAAATGAAATGGAACTGGATGACAACCAAGTTTATAAAACGCTTTTAGAATCGACAAAAGCGATTCCGTGGCGCATCGACTGGGCGACCATGAAGTTTAGTTATATTGGTCCACAGATCAAAGAGTTGCTAGGTTGGACACCTGAGAGCTGGATCAGCGTCGAAGATTGGGCAGCTCGCATGCATGAAGATGATCGGGATAGAGTCGTCAATTTTTGTGTTTCCCAATCGCAGTCTGGAATTGATCATGAGGCGGATTATCGCGCACTCACTGCCGATGGCAACTATGTCTGGATTCGTGATGTCGTGCATGTGGTTCGAAAGAATGGTGAGGTTGAAGCTTTAATTGGTTTTATGTTTGATATTAGCGAACGTAAGAAAAACGAAGAAGAATTATTACGTCTCAATAAAAAACTGGAAGAATATTCTTTTTGTGATGGTCTGACGGGTGTGGGTAATCGACGTCTGTTTGATCTGACGATTGAGCGAGAGTGGGGAAGTGCCTATCGTGAATGTCGTCCTCTATCAGTCATCATGTTTGATGTGGATTTCTTTAAGGACTATAACGACTTGTATGGACATCCTGCAGGCGATGAGTGTTTAAAACGCGTTGCTAAGCTGTTATCCAGTGTAGCGGGAAGGTCTCGAGATTTATTTGCGCGTTTTGGTGGTGAAGAATTTGTGATGGTTTTACCAGAAACGGATGCTAAGAGTGCAATTTTAATTGCTGAGAAATGCCGTCAATTGATTCATGAAGAAATGATCCCACATCGAGGTTCTAAGCTGGGCGCATACTTAACAGTGAGCCAAGGTGTAAACACGATCGTGCCAACTGTACATGATAAATATGCTGCATTTATTGAGCGTGTAGACTGGCTCTTGTATCAAGCAAAACAGCAAGGACGAGATCGCGTGGTTGCAGATGGTCGAGAGTGATAATGCTTTTAATGGTGTAAATAAAAAATCCCACGCATTAACGTGGGATTTTGACATTCAATTCAGATGATTAGAATGTGAAATCATTAAGTGAGATTGATGACATGACTGCATCTAAGTTAGATACTGGTGCTGGCTCATCTTTCATTTTCAAGATATCGCGGGTGACATGACCAGCGGCAATTTCACGCAATGCCATAACGGTTGGCTTGTCGTTTTCCCAAGCCAGTGCAGATTCAGCAGTGCCGCGTGCCAATTGACGTGCGCGTTTTGCAGCAACCAAAACCAATTCAAAACGATTATCAACTGCGCCTAAACAATCTTCTACGGTTACGCGTGCCATGCTGATCTCGCTCTATATGTGTACGGTAAAAATGACTGCATAGTGTACAGTTATTCGATGTAAAAAACAAGAATTAGTCTTGCCCAACATTTGTACTATGGTTTCTTTTTGAATCAAAGAGCATTGACCTTTTTAGCGTTTATTTCATTTTTCGTTTTTTAAAACCGCACATTTCTTCGGCGCTATTCCATGGACGGATGCCAAAAACTGCACCGTAAAGGGTACGTTCATGCGTGGGTAAATTAATATCTAATTCAGATAGTTCATAGAATTCAGCGGCAACCTGATCTAATTTGCGCTGGATAATGAGTGCAGATGCAGGAGAAAGATCGCCACCGACAAATTCAAAATAGCCTTGATGTTCGTCAAAACGTACTGCTAAGAAGTTATTGGTCATCATTTCGCCGTGTTGCGTGCGGATGGGGCCGTAAGGTTGATGCTTCACTTGCCGTGATACCCGGAGTCGGATGCGATTGTCTGGAAGCAGTTCGATGAGTTGTGCTCGATCTAAACGAATCAGTAGACGAATACATTCAGGTTCAGAAATTTCATAGTAGTTCACAATATCATGCAGTTGCCAGTTGTTTCTAACAAAGTAAAACAGTCCTAGAAGTTGTAAATCATCAGCCAGAATTTGCTCTTGTGCGACTGTCATTTCATTAGTTGCCATCGACTCGCCTCGAGCAATTCGTGCCAATTCAAAAAAGTCTAATTCAAGCCACTGACATATTTCATCTAAACGATGCAATGTAAAACTTTTATCAGAGAAAAGCCTTTTGACGCTGGCTTCGCTGAGATGAAGTGCTTTGGCTAAATCTCCATAAGTTTTTCCGCGTGATTTAAGAACACGTTTTAATGTCGTAATAATGAGATCTGAATTTGCCATTTTTTATCCTGATCACTTTTTGTTGGGTGAGTTGCCAGATGCATTGATGATATCGCGTCAATTCGCATTGTAAAATACACCGAAAAGTATCGATATATAATACCTTAATATATTAGTATTGAGTGTGCAAGTGGGGATGACTATGCTCAGTTTCAGTGAACAGATCACTGTTCTTGAAAAGGAGAAAGTCATGATTATATTATTGAAAATTATACTAATTATTGTTCTTTCTGATTTTATTTCAGGTTTTGTGCATTGGCTTGAGGATGCTTATGCGAAGCCAGAAATGATGTTATTTGGTGACATTGCGCGTGAGAACTTGTTGCATCATGACAAACCTCGAGATTTTCTAAAAAAGAGTTGGTGGCAGAGTTCTTATGATCTGATTGCACTTGGTTTGGTCATATGGGCAGTGTCATGGTTTGCATTTGGAGTCATGAGTGTTTGGCTGATTTTGTTGGTGGTGCTGAGTGTAAACGCTAATCAAATTCATAAATGGGCTCATCAGAATCGTCAAGAACGTCCATGGATTATTAGCAAATTGCAGGATTGGAATATTGTGCAAGGCGCTCGTCAGCACGGAAGACATCACCGAGGTGAGAAGAATACTTACTATTGTGTGATCACCAATGTATTAAATCCTGTTCTGGAAAAATTGAAATTTTGGGTCGGATTAGAACGTGTCATTTTATTGACTACAGGTGTGCAACGTCGACAAGATGGCATTTGAGAGTCTTTTTTGGATAGATCGAGACTGAGAAGATAGTGTTAGATTAATTAGTGATAAGTCGTATGATTATTTTAGCGGTTCTCAAATAGATGCTTGTGACAATATGATGAGTAACATATTGACATGTTTATCGATTAGGATGTTGTGAACCAGCCTAGGATTTAGTAAGCCATGACAGATTCAGTTTCACGGGAAACGGTACAGCATCCGCCTTTGAGTATGGCGCTAAAGTACTGGTTTAAATTGGGCTGGATTAGTTTTGGTGGACCTGCGGGACAGATTGCGCTGTTGCATGAGGAACTGGTGACCAGACGGCATTGGATTTCTGAAAAGCGTTTCTTACATGCACTCAATTACTGCATGATTTTGCCTGGTCCAGAAGCGCAGCAACTTGCAACGTATACAGGATGGTTGTTGCATGGACGATTGGGTGGTGTTTTAGCGGGTGCATTATTTGTCTTGCCGTCTTTGTTTATTTTGATGGGTTTGGCTTGGATTTATATGGTCTTTGGGCAGACGGTAGTGCTTGCGGGGATCTTTGCAGGCATTAAACCTGCCGTGACAGTAATTGTATTGCAGGCCGCATGGCGCCTAGGCACTCGAGTATTGAAACAAGCGGCTCTTTGGATTTTAGCCGCCGCTGCTTTTATTAGCGTGTTCTTGAATGTTGCGTTTCCGCTTGTACTTGGATTAGCTGCTTTCATTGGCTGGTTGCTTGATCGTCAGGGGTATTTATCTGTTTCTGCGGCAGGGCATGCAACAACGAATCCAGCAGATCATAAAAAGTCAGCATTGATTGATGATCATACGGCAGTGCCTGAACATGCGTTGTTAAAGATGCGTTCAATCATTGGCGTGTTGCTTATGGGTGTTGCGTTATGGGCTTTACCTATTGGCTTGATGGTAGCGATTTTTGGGGTTAGTCATCCTTTAGTGCAAATGAGTTGGTTTTTTACCAAAGCGGCATTGTTGACATTTGGTGGGGCTTATGCGGTTTTGCCTTATGTCTATCAAGGCACTGTGAATCATTTCCATTGGTTATCTCCCGCTCAGATGATTGATGGGCTGGCGCTCGGAGAAACGACACCAGGACCGCTGATTATGGTGGTGACTTTTGTGGCATTTGTGGCTGGTTATCAACATCTCATGCTGGGCACAGGGCAGGCATTAGCGGCTGGTGTTTTGGCTGCTTGCTTGACCACATGGTTTACTTTTTTACCCTCATTTGTTTTTATTCTTGCGGGCGCGCCGTTAGTGGAGCGAACTCGGCAGATGCCACGTTTGACGGCGCCGCTTACAGGCATTTCTGCTGCTGTTGTTGGATTTATTGTGAATCTTGCATTCTTTTTTGCGATTCATGTGCTGTGGGAACAAAAATCTATGCCAACCTCATTTGAGGCGCTGCTCGATGGCTTTAACTGGGCTGCTTTGGTGATTATGGTGATTGCTGCTGCTTTATTGTTTTGGCGCAAGTGGACGGTAATGCCAGTGTTATGTGTCTGTGCAGGGATTGGGTTTGCTGTGTCTTGGATCTAGTATCTTGGATTTAAATCCATCGTAATACTGATTGATTACGATGGGTCCCGTTTTGATCAAATCTTATCGATTGAGTAATCCCATTAATAAATTTTGTTGTTTTGCACTTTGCTGAATTTCGGTCAAACGTGCTGCACGAATAATGGATTGTAGATCGATCAAAGCATCTTCAAAGACATCATTGACCACAAGATAGTCAAAATTGACGTGTTGGCGGATTTCTTCAACGGCGCCATTGAGGCGTGTTTGAATAACTTCAGCACTGTCTTGTCCACGGTTTGAGAGACGTTCGCGGAGTGCTTCGATGCTAGGCGGGACGATGAAGATTTGCATGGAATTGGGAAAAATTTTACGAACTTGCGCTGCACCCTGCCAATCAATTTCAAGGAGCACATCTTGTCCTTGTTCGAGCTGCGTGGTGATGCCTGTGTGGCTTGTGCCGTAATAATTGCCAAAAACTTCTGCATGTTCGACAAAGTAGCCATCGCCAATCATTTCAACGAAACGTTCTTTAGGCGTGAAGTGGTAATGGACGCCATCTATTTCGCCAGGTCTAATAGGGCGTGTTGTGTGTGAGATTGATAGCTTGAGATCTGCTGTGCGCTCGAGTAATGCTTTGACTAGGGAAGTTTTTCCTGTGCCAGATGCGGCTGCGACAACAAATAATAAACCAGCCATATCGTTCTCCAAACGTGTTACTTGTTAAGTGTGTCTTCTATTTTAGCGTCGTGGTAAAATTAAGTATGCTATTTCTGGTGGTCAATATAGTACAAAAACCACGAGAGTATGCAAAAGTATGCATTAATCTATCATGCTCACTGCGATTATCGCATAACGTGTGATGAGCTTCTTCACTGTAAAGAGAGACTGTCATGGATATCGTATTAGCCAACCCACGAGGCTTTTGTGCTGGTGTTGATCGTGCCATTGCGATTGTAAATCGTGCTTTGGAAGTGTTTGGTGCGCCAATCTATGTACGACATGAAGTAGTGCATAATAAATTTGTGGTTGATGATTTGCGCGCTCGTGGGGCTGTATTTGTTGAAGAGTTACACCAAGTGCCTGACGATGCAATTGTGATTTTTAGTGCGCATGGCGTGTCCAAGGCAGTACAAACCGAAGCAGCTCGCCGTGGATTAAAGGTGTTTGATGCGACTTGTCCATTGGTGACGAAGGTTCATATTGAGGTGACACGTTATGCTCGCGAAGGGGTTGATGCAATTCTGATTGGACATGAAGGTCATCCCGAAGTTGAAGGGACGATGGGGCAGTATGATACGAGCTATGGTGGCAAAATTTTCTTGGTTGAAGATGAAAATGATGTCGCCGCTCTACAAGTCCGTGAGGGTCGCAAATTAGCATTCGTAACACAGACGACGCTGTCGATGGATGATACTGCGCGTGTGATTGATGCGCTTCGTCAACGATTTCCTGATATTCAAGGACCGCGTAAAGATGATATTTGCTATGCCACGCAAAATCGTCAAGATGCGGTACGTAGCCTCTCTGAAAATGCTGAAGTCATCTTGGTTGTCGGTTCTCCAAACTCATCTAATTCGAATCGCCTACGTGAATTGGCTGAACGTGAGGGTGCAGCAGCTTATCTCGTCGATAACGCAGAAGAAATGCAACGTTCTTGGTTCGATGGGGTTCA
The DNA here is from genome assembly GCA_028868515.1 of Gammaproteobacteria bacterium. Lineage (GTDB taxonomy): Bacteria > Pseudomonadota > Gammaproteobacteria > Pseudomonadales > Moraxellaceae > Aquirhabdus. The sequence continues at coordinate 5,750 of JAGWUI010000028.1, read as the reverse complement.
GCATGTGGGTGTAACGGCAGGTGCTTCAGCACCAGAGATTTTGATTAGCCAAGTGATTCAGCGGTTACGTGAATGGGGTGGTGTAACTCCTGTAGAGCTGGCGGGGCGAGAAGAAAATGTCGTATTCTCGATGCCTAAAGAGCTACGTATTCCAGTCACTCAAGCCTAAATGCAAGTCTAGATGGGCTACCTTTCTTCAAGGTAGCCCATTCATTTCATATCATTTAAAGCTCTTTTACACCAACGACAGTGGCTTTTTGATATTTGGCAGCTTTGACGTAGTTGTGCATGTTGCGCAACATCTCAAAGGGTTGTTCTTGAACAAATAAGTTGACGATGCTGAGTGGCAACATGCCATTTGGGTCGGCAAAGCCACTGACGGTCACCTCAACGAGTTGTTTGCCAGAAGCAGATTTGCCTAATGGCTTAAACTGCCATAATCCTTCATATTGCTGAACGCGAATAAAATTAGGTCTTACCGGCGCGCGAGGGTCTTCCGTTGAGATATTTTTAATGGTTACTACGCCATCGGCATCTTGGCTAAGATGCCCTGATACAACAACATCGCGATTGGAGAGTGGAAAAGGAAAATTAAGATCCATGCGTAACAGGAATGTTCCAGCCTGATCATTACGATCCAAGATCACAGCCTTGCCCGTATAAGGCGCCCACTCTGCGGAGTGATCGGTATCCATCACCAGTGCGACAGCACCAGAAAGCGTACTTTCAAGTACTGTGGTCGCACGAAAGTTCATAATCGGATTGCCAGCTTGCTTGAATGTCCAAACTTTGACTCCGTCACGGTCGATAGCAAGTTTTCCTTGCGATTGTACATCCGCTAATGTATGGGTCGAAACGAGTGTCAGGGCAGAAAGCATCAGCACTAATCGCTTTTTGTTCATATCCATCAATCCTTGAATGGTTTATTTGAAAACTTTCGCAATACTATTTTAAGTTCAAAACATCCTGCATATCGTAGCGTTGTGGTGTTTTTTGCGTAACCCAAATCGCAGCACGAACGGCACCAGAGGCAAAGTTCATACGGCTGGTTGCCATATGTTTGACTTCAACGCGTTCACCTTCACCGATAAACATGACCGTGTGTTCGCCGACAATATCCCCACCACGAATCGTTTCAAATCCAATGGTTTGGCGATCACGAGGACCTGTAATGCCTTCACGACCATAGACCGCGACTTGTTTGAGATCGCGCCCAAGTGCGCCTGCAACCGCTTGCCCCATCATAAATGCGGTTCCTGATGGTGCATCGACTTTGTGGCGATGGTGAGCTTCGATGATTTCGATATCGACGCTATCACCAAAGGTTTTTGCGGCAAGCTCGAGTAATTTGAGTGAAACATTGACACCAATCGAGTAATTCTGAGCATAAACGACAGGAATGCTTTGAGCTGCTTGGTCTATCTCTTGAAATTGAGCGTCGTTGAGTCCTGTTGTTCCAATGACAATTGCTTTTCCTGCTGCCTTGCAGATTGCAAGGTGGTTTACCGTTGCAGCAGGTGCTGTGAAGTCGATCACGACATCACATTGGTCAATGACACTGGCTAAATCTCCGACAATGGTCACGCCGTTTTGACCAATGCCAGCCATCTCACCTGCATCTGCGCCAAGTAAGCTACTATTGGGTTGTTCAACGGCAGCTACTAAAGTTGCACCAGCTGCTGAGACGGCTTGAATTAACGTGCGTCCCATACGGCCGCTAGCGCCTAAAATGCCAATTCTTGTCGTGGTTGTCATACAAAATCCTAACAGATACAGGCCTTGAACAAGATCGAATAAATCTGAGACAAAGCTGTATTTAAAGCGATATTTAAAATATTCCGAATGGACTGGATTGTAGCCCAAAAAGGATGCCGATAAGCAAGCCAAATTGGTCAACTTTCCTATTAATTGATGAATTGAATATTAGATTTGTAAACAAAAACATCGGCGGAACAGTTTATGTTCAGCCGATGTTTAAAGTTGTTTCTCTACAATCTTAAGAAAAGAATTCGCCGATCTTATCGAAGAAAGATTTCTTGTTTGGTGATTGTTCGCTATTGTCCATTGAACTTTGTAATTCGCGTAACAATTCTTTTTGATGGCTAGTCAGATTGACAGGTGTTTCTACGGTGACGCGGCAGAGCAGGTCGCCAGTCATGGATGTGCGAATCGGTTTAACCCCTTTACCGCGTAGGCGGAACAATCGACCAGTTTGAGTGCCTTCAGGAATTTTAAGATTGACACGTCCGTCTAAAGTAGGAATTTCAACTTCTTTACCCAGTGCTGCATCCGTAAAACTAATCGGGACATCCATATATAGGTCAGCGCCATCACGTTGGAACACATTGTGTTCGCGCACGACGATTTCGACGTACAAGTCACCTGATTGTACACCTGGGCCACCTGCTTCACCTTCACCCGTGAGACGCACGCGGTCGCCATTGTCTACGCCAGCAGGAATACTGACTTCGAGTGTGCGTGACTTATCTTTTACGCCACTGCCATGACAGACATTACATGGATTTTTAATCGTTTTGCCGCGACCGTGACAGGTTGGGCATGTTTGGTTCACTGCAAAGAACCCTTGTTGCATACGGACTTGACCAGCACCTTTACAAGTACCGCAAGTTTGTACATCGTTTGGATTCTTAGAGCCTTTGCCATCACATGTTGTACAGGGTGCAGGGGCTGTGAAGGTGACGTTCTTTTTTACCCCTTTTACGGCTTCTTCTAGCGTAAGCTCCATCACATAGCGAAGGTCTGCACCACGGCGTTGTCGTTGCTGGCCGCCTTGACCACGACCACTGAAAATATCGCCAAAAATGTCACCAAACTGACCGAACATATCTTGGAAGTTTCCACCTTGAAAACCACCACCACCCATGCCGCCCATGCCATCAAATGCAGCATGTCCCATGCGATCATAGGCTGAGCGTTTGTCACTATCAGAAAGAATTTCGTAAGCTTCTGAGGCTTCCTTGAACTTTGCTTCAGCGCTACTGTCATCAGGATTGCGGTCAGGATGGTATTTCATTGCCAGTTTACGATAGGCTTTTTTGATTTCGTCTTCGCTTGCACCTTTGGTGACACCAAGGACTTCGTAATAATCACGCTTCGCCATGAGCGGTAACACTCCACAAAATAAAAACAAGAAAAAATAAGGCTAATGACGGCTGGATGGGGGTTGAGAATCTATTTTTCAAGAGAGTTGTGAATAACTGCACAGCAAAAAAATGATAAAAATTGCTCAGCAGGTTGTATATACATGAAGACCTGCTTGATGGGTATGGTTCAAGCAGATCTTGAATGTAAAATAATGTTGATTAATCAATAATTTTTTCAATACGGCGATCGGGAATGACCCAAGCAATTGCAACCAGTACATATAAGGCAAGACTGACCCATTGATTGATAAACGCCAACAAAATAGAAATTAGGTAAATACAAATCGAGGCTTTTTCTTTTAAACCGTTGCCAACGGCTGTGGCAAGTTTTTTATTTTGTCCTTTAATACTGAGAGCTGCGCTGGTCAAAATACCGTAAGCCGCGCCCGCCATAAGCAATATAAAGCCATACACGGCAATTGGCAAAGCAGACAGATGATTTTCGCCGATCCAACCAGTTGCAAAAGGAATGAGTGACAACCAAAAGAGGAGGTGTAAGTTTGCCCACAGCACTTTGCCGTTCACGACACTGACAGCGTGCATTAAATGATGATGATTGTTCCAATAGATTCCAACATAAATAAAACTGAGAATGTAACTCATGAATATTGGTGTGAGTTCACATAATGCAGATAACGTGACGTCATGTGGAACTTTAATTTCCAGCACCATGATCGTGATGATAATGGCAATCACGCCATCACTAAATGCTTCTAAACGAGTTGTATTCATGGGTGTTTAATATGTTCTTAATAAAAAATATGAGTTAGATGGCTCATTGTCGCCAGCATAAAATTGATAAATCAAATCACTCAAGCGATCCGATGTCGCGATATAATGACTCACAACGTTAATTTTTTCATCTTATAATATTTTTACTCTTTTAATGGAAATTCACCATGCGTCATGACCAACGAAGCAATGATCAACTACGTCCAATCACTTTCACGCGCAACTTCACCCGTCATGCAGAAGGATCTGTCCTGATTGAGTTTGGTGACACACGGGTGTTGTGTACGGCGAGTATTGAGCATGGTGTACCACGTTTTCTCAAAGGTACTGGACAAGGTTGGATCACTGCTGAATATGGCATGTTGCCGCGTTCAACCCACACGCGTAATGATCGCGAGGCAGCAAAAGGCAAGCAATCAGGTCGCACACAGGAAATTCAGCGTTTGATTGGCCGTAGTTTGCGTTCAATGGTGGATTTGAAAAAACTGGGTGAGAATACAATCACTATTGACTGCGATGTATTACAAGCAGATGGTGGAACGCGGACTGCGGCTATTACGGGTGGCGCTGTAGCGCTAGTTGATGCGCTTGGTGTATTGATGACGCAAAGAAAGTTGACGGCTGATCCTTTAAAAGGTTTGGTCGCAGCGATTTCGGTAGGTATGTATAAAGGCGAAGCGTTGCTGGATTTGTGTTACGAAGAAGATTCTAAGTGTGAAACGGATATGAATGTGGTGATGACTCAATCGGGTGAGTTTATTGAGTTGCAAGGTACTGCTGAAAGTAAGCCGTTTAGTCGTGCGCAGTGCAATGAAATGCTCGCACTTGCTGAAGATGGTATTAAAGATCTGATCGCTTTGCAGCAAAAAGCATTGGGTTGGTAATTTTTGCGTTAATTTTGTGGTGAACATAGGCTGCGGTTTTCACAGCCTATGTTTTATATCTATTTTTTCTAAGTTATTTCACTAACCGCATCGATAAATCAATCGCTTTGACATCTTTAGTTAATGTCCCCATCGAAATGTAGTCTACGCCTGTTTCCGCGACACTGCGTAAATTGGCATTGGTAATATTGCCAGACGCTTCCAGCTTACTACGACCCGCCGTGTGAATGACCGCACGACGCATATCATCATTACTAAAGTTGTCGAGCATAATGATATCTGCACCAGCTTCAAGCGCCTGATTAAGCTCATCAAAAGTCTCAACCTCCACTTCGACAGGTTTGTTTGGTGCGATGCGATGAGCTGCTTCAATAGCTTGTTTAATTCCTCCAGAAGCTAAAATGTGGTTTTCTTTGATCAAAAATGCGTCAAATAGCCCAAGACGATGATTTTGTCCCCCGCCAATCGTGACAGCATATTTTTCAGCGACGCGTAAACCTGGAAGCGTTTTGCGCGTGTCTAGAAGTTTGGTCGGCAATCCTTCCAGAAGTTTGACGTGCGCTGCGACACGGGTTGCAACACCTGATAGGGTTTGGATGAAATTTAGGGCTGGGCGCTCACCTGTAAGCAGGCTTCGTGCTGAACCTGATAGTTCTAGAAAAACAGTATTTGCAGATAGGTATTGTCCTTCTTCTGCAAGCCATGTAATCTTAACTGTCGGATCTAGCTGATAAAAAAGAGCATCTACCCAAGGGCGTCCTGCAAGTATCATTGGTTCTCGGGTAAGTACTCTGGCATGAGCTTGCTCTGTAGCAGGAATCAGTTGGGCGGTGATATCTCCGCTATCTGGAATGAGGTTGCTGCCGATATCTTCATCAAGTGCTAGCGTGATATTGCGCAAAATCGTTTGATTCAGTAAGTCGGCGGAAATCATTCGGTCAAATCCTGTTCATATAGTCCGTCTATTATA
>JAGWUI010000064.1 GCA_028868515.1 Gammaproteobacteria bacterium | reverse complement strand
GAGTTACGGCGGATTTTTTTGGGTCAAACGGGCAACTTTCCGAATGGTGATCCAGCAGAAGCATTTGATGTGGTTGGAGAGTATAGAAATACGTTTTACCAATCTATTTTAATGAAAACACCTGAATCAGTAGAAAACTACTGGGCAAGTATGATCTTTACAGGTAAAGCTAAACCGCCTCGACAAATACAGCCGAATGAGGCAAAGCAATTAGTAGCAACATATCCTCGTGCGATTTCATATATTGATCGATCGCAAGTTGATACAAGTGTGAAGGTGATCAACGTTACGAATGGACAGTAGTCGTGGCGTTTTTGATCGTGAAGCCAGTTTAATTAGGATTAATGAAATGTTTAATTCGTCAAAATTTGGGTTTCAAGCGGGCATTGTTGTCGCAATGTTATCCTTGAGTACTTCTGTTTTGGCAATAGAGTTAACTCCTGACTTGCAATTGCATGGTTATGCAACAGCTGGTTTTGGCAGGCTCAGTAATAATCAGGGGTATACCTATCCAGATCCTAGTGGAACGGATAGTTCTACGCTCCAATCCAATGTCACGGGTGAACATGATTCTGTTGCGGGAATTCAACTGAATTATCATGTGAATAATCAAATTGATTTTGCGACTCAAACCTATATGTCATTTGAAAACTCTAAACGAAATGATTATGTGTTTAGAGTAAATTGGGCTTATCTTGATTACAAATTCAATGATGAATGGGCAATACGCGGCGGGAGATTTGCTTTTGCGACGTATTTATATTCAGATAATTTGTATGTTGGTGAAGCATATCCTTGGGTGCGTTTACCATCTGAAATTTATGCTGAACTAGGGGGGTTATACAGTGAGAATGGTTTAGCGGTCATGTATCGCCATGCATTTGGTGATTGGATTCTACGGGTACAGCCCAGTTTTGGTCAAGAAAAGTTACAGGGATATCAGGCTAATAATATTACACAAATCACAGCATCTCTTTCTAACGAAAATCTGACATTACATGCAGGTTCAGCCTTAGCTGATGTGGATATTAGTAGTGATTTAGGTGCAAATCTTCAAAATAGCATAGATGATGCGTTGTTGGGTTTTGGTTCTTCACAAGCAGATATTAATCAATTCAATAGTGCATTTGCGACATCCGTTAAATTGAACAAAGTTCGCGGTACATTTTCTGATGTTGGGTTTGTTTATGATGATGGACGCTGGTTTGCAGCGGGTGAAATGGGTGCTCTACGGTTTTCAGGCTTTGTCGATGATTTCAATGCAGGTTACATCAGTGCAGGATATCATTTTGGTAAGTGGTTACCTTATGTGATGTATGCAAGCTATAAAAATGTAAATCAGGACGAATACAATGAAATTCCTGCGCCAGGAAATGCGATCTATGCAATGTCTGCGAATTATGACCAATCCACAATCTCTGTGGGAGTCCGCTATAAGATAAAAAATAATGTGAGTCTTAAATTTCAAGCAGATCAGGTGAGTGGTTTTAAAGGAAATTATGTTTCGGGATTTTTTGTTCCTCCAGCAGAAGCTGCAAATTCTCCTTCTACACTTCAATCTGTTTATATTTACAGCGCAAGCTTAACGGCGGCATTTTGAAACAGGGGCTTAGTATGAAAATAAAAAGTATCCTGATCGGAATATTCACATTTCTTTTTGTTGCACAATCGTCTATGGCGAATGCTGATCTAGTCGTTGTGGTCAATCCTCATACGACATTTAACTCGTTAACACGGGATGAGTTACGTCGGATTTTTTTAGGTCAAACCAGTAATTTTCCGAATGGAGATCACGCTATTCCTTTTGATGTATATGGGGATTATCGTAACGCATTTTATCAGTTTATCTTGGTGAGAACGCCTGAGTCCGTAGAGAATTATTGGGCAAATATGATTTTTACTGGCAAGGCTGAACCACCAAGACAAGTACAACTTGATGAGGCAAAACAGCTTGTGGCTACATCTTTTGGTGGGATTTCATATATTGAACGATCTCAAGTCGATTCAAGTGTGAAAGTGATTAATATCGTGATTAAGAAATAATACTTAACCTGAGTTCGGGATAAGAAAAAATAATAGAGAAAGGCTCAAGAGTGATATAAGGTTTTGGTTACTAAGACAAAATCAGAATCACCAAGAGCCTTTCTATGGATAATATTACCGAACTTTTCTGTCAAATTGATGATTTTTGCAAAACTTTTGAACTTAACCTCAATAAACATCTCATCCCCCAAGTCAAATCAACCAGAAATAGAGCAACTTCAATCTCTCTTTCTGAGCTGATGACGATCGCTGTGCTGTTCCATCAACTACGATTTCGACAATTTAAAAGCTTTTACAATCATTATCTAAAACCATTCCTTTATCGTGAATTTCCAAGCCTGCCAAGCTATAACCGCTGCGTTGAATTAATGCCACGCTGCTTAATGGGCTTGTTCGCTTTCTTTCAAACAGTCAAAGCATCTTGTACGGGGATCAGCTTCATCGATTCAACCAAGTTAGCGGTTTGTCACAATCGTAGAATTCCACGACATCAAGTCTTTAAGAATGTTGCGACGCGAGGTAAAGGTAGTTTAGGTTGGTTCTTTGGATTTAAATTACATTTGATCATCAATCATTTAGGTGGAATCGTGAGTTTTAAACTAACTCAAGGTCATGTCAATGATCGTCAGCCTGTAGACGATTTATGCCGTTCATTATTTGGAATATTGGTGGGAGACAAAGGCTACTTGGGTGCACCACTCAAGCAAAAACTGGCACTACAAAATATCCAATTATTGACTCCAATCAGACAAAATATGAAGCGCGTGGAGTGGACTCCATTTGAAAAATACTTGCTTCAGCGCAGAGCTTTGATTGAGACAGTCAACGATCAGCTCAAGAATTTATGCCAAATTGAACATACACGACATCGTTCAATGACTGGTTTCTTAGTCAATTTGATGTCAGGTTTAGTGGCTTATTGTTTAAATCCAGATAAGCCGAAATTGAAAATCACACGCAATTGTCTACCAAAAGCTATGTGAGTTATAGGCACCTTATCCCGAACTCAGGTTACTTATTGTTGTGTGAATGAGATTATTTTCTTGTAGGTTGTTAGCGTAAATTTCATCGGTCGAGTTATAACAAGGAAAACATGTCGTCATGTTTAAGTTTGCGCATAATATTTCGATTCGTATCAAGCTGGCCGCAGTTGTGCTTATCTGCGTTGTTGGCTTAGTGGTTTATATGACGTATGTGGTGATGTCGACGCGTGTCGTTCAAACACGTGTTGCTTCATCACTCATGACTTTTCCGATGTTGCAACTCATCGCTGCATGTCGCCAACAAGCTGAAGATATGAGGGCAGATTATGCAGTGGTTGTATCGAGTCAAGACAGTGCTTTATTAGTTCCTGCACGCCAGCAGGCAGAGTTAACTAAAAAATCCATCGCTCATTTGGCTGAAATTGGACGGGCTAATGGCCTAGATGAAAGCCAGTTAGTCAATGCCTTTAGCACATATTACCAAGTTGCTGATACATGGGCTAAAGATCGAGTCGAAGGAAGTATTGCTGCTGGCACTGGGCAAAATCGACTATATCAGGTTGCCTTTGCGCAGCGTCAGTTCAATGAAAATCTGGATGCTCTTCAAAAAGAGTTGTATCACGAACATGATTCGCAGCTTAATAGCGTCAAAGATCAAGCAAAGTTAGTGACCATCGTAGGTTTAACAGGCGGAATTATTTTGTGTATTGGGCTTTTTGTCATCAATGCCATTATTGTTCGTCGATTCATTTTAAGACCTTTGGACCAAGCTGTTGCCGCAGCAAATCGGATTACGACTGGAGATTGGTTTAGTAAAGTTTCAGTTCATGGTCGCGATGAGATTGGTAAATTACTTGATTCGATTGAAAATCTTAGAAGTCATTTATTGATTGAGAGAGAGGCTGTTGAGCGTCGTAGTGCAGAGTTACAAACCGAATTACAACAACGAAAATTAGCTGAAATTGAACTGAGTAAATTATCAAAAGCAGTAGAAAATTCTGCCGCAGGAATTTTCATTGCCAATGCTCAAGGTCTAGTGGTATATGCCAATCAAAAGTTTCTGTCTTTAACGGGTTATGATGGTGTTGATGTCATTGGCTACCCAAGTCCTTTATTGAAGCATGGTCGTTCATCCGAAAGTATAGATGAACGTTGGGTTGCATTACGCCAAGGTTTGGAGTGGCGTGGAGAGTTCCAGATTCCTCGTCGAGATGGCAGTACATTTTGGGCTTTGGCGTCGCTCGCGGCGATGTTGGATGATGAGCAAAATATCGTACATGTTGTGGGTAATATTGAAGATGTTTCTAAGCAAAAAGAATCTGAAGAAGTTATTAACCGTCTTGCATTTTATGATGCCTTAACTTCACTGCCTAATCGTCGTAGTTTTACGGAAAGTTTACCCAAGTTGCTCGATATGGCAGCTCGCAGTCAAAAGATGGCGGCAGTCTGTTATGTCGATCTTGATCATTTTAAGGAAGTGAACGATACGCTTGGACATGCGATAGGCGATAGTTTGCTGCGTACAGCGGCAAAACGATTGCAATCTGCATTGCGAACAGATGATTTTGTATCGCGTCTAGGCGGTGATGAGTTTGCATTAATTATTTCTAATCTCGATGACGTCAATGATGCGTATATTGTTGCGCGTAAGATCATTGAGCGCATGACTACACCCTTTAAGTTGGATGGTCGCGAACTGACGGTGACTGCAAGTATTGGTATAGCATTTTTTCCAGATCACGGTACAAATGCAGATAATTTGCTGAAGCGTGCCGATATTGCGCTTTATCACGCCAAGAGTACTGGGCGAAATAACTTCCAGATATTTTCTGAGGAACAAGAAGGGACTGGTTTGGCCCGACTGGAAATGGAAGCCCAGATTCGTAGTTCTATTGAAAAAACAGATTTCTTTCTCGAGTACCAACCTAAGTATTGTACGAAAACAGGTCGTTTGACTGGAGCAGAAGCATTGATTCGCTGGAATCATCCAACGCTTGGGCGGCTTTCACCTGATAAGTTTATTGCTTTGGCTGAAGAGAGTCGGCTCATTGTTCCACTAGGTTATTGGATTATTGCCGAAGTTGCTTCGCAACTTGCGATGTGGCGAGATTTGGGGCTTGAGATTGTTCCTGTGGCAGTCAATTTGTCTACAGTTCAGTTCGCAAACGGTGATTTGCCTGATTATATTGCCAATACTTTAAAACGGTTTGACTTGAATGCTAAGCAATTTGATGTAGAAATCACGGAAAGCCTGCTGATGGATAATCCCGATTCTGTCCGTATGCAGCTTGAGCGATTAGATTCAATTGGCGTCGGAATCGCAATCGATGATTTTGGTACAGGATATTCTTCGCTAAGTTATCTCCGACGCTTGCCGATTGATGTCATTAAAATTGATCGTTGTTTTGTGCAAGACATTGAGAATGAGAATGGGAAAGCTATTATTGAGGCAATCATGGCGATGGCGAAAGCACTTGAGATGTCCGTAGTTGCTGAAGGTGTGGAAACTGAAAATCAGCTACAGATATTGAGTGATGTCGATTGTGATTTTATTCAGGGATATTTGTTTAGTAAGCCACTGGAGTTTCAGGATTTTGAGAAGTTGTTAGCACACGTTAACGGTTGATATTGACGGTTAATATTGTCTGCATGAGTAGTTAAGCGTGGGAGATGTACTTTAAAAAACTTGAATAGATTATTGAATACGATTTGGTGGTTACAGTTCTAAATTTATGATGAAAAAAATCCCCACTCGAGCGTGGGGATTTTTTATTTACGTTTAGATTAGAAACCGAGTCCAGGAAGAACTTGTGTTCCTTCATTTTTAACTGCATTTAGTAATGTCGGATCAAGTTTTAGCGATTTGAGAATCGTTGGCGCAACTTGAGTGGTAACAACACTACTTGTCACGGTTTGTGCTTGTAGACCTTGTAAAGATACGAGTAGTGCAACATGGCTATCGTCTGGTGCATTTCCGCCATGTTCAGCATCTTTCTTGGTGCTACTTGTATAAATGACCCCTGGGTTAGGCTGGACGATAATGTCAGGTGTACGTCCTTGTAATGGATCGCCGAACTGAGGCGCAAGTTGTGAACCTGACAAGATATAGGCTTGAGGACCATCAGCACAAATACCTGTAGAGGTACAGCCAAGATTTGCCTTTAAGGTTGCAACAGCGGCAGCGGTTTGGCTCTGATCACGTAACCAGATGAGACCGACATCATCGGTTTGCACAATTCCAGTTCCAACCAAACCTGTACCATCATTCAGATTGCCTGATGTCGTTGCAAATTGACCGAAGTTACCATTAGGATCCAGATAGTTATTTGCTTGCAATAATGCGGTGAGTGTATCGCCATTTTTAACCAGTTTACTGTGGTCACTTGGAGATTGACCATGTTTAGCTGAGATGACGATTAAAGTTGAATTGAGTAAGTTTTGGTTTTTGAGTTCAGTAACAATCTTACCGATAGAGTTATCTGCGTAAGTAATTGCAGCAGCGACTTCAACGCCTGGTGTAAATTTCGCATCGACATATCCGCCACCATTGGCTTGTAAATCTTTCTGAGCCACGCTCAATGTCTGGAAGTTTCCGCCAAATACGGTGGGTACGCCGACAGTTAATTTGCCTGTTGAGTCTTTGCCATCAATTTGATTGATGATTGCTTGAACATGCAAATTATCAAATACTTCAGTGTTTTTATAGCCAACGGTATAGTCTTTTCCTGTCACTGGGTAAATGGAGTTAATTTCTGTACGAGTCAGATCATCTACACCAGTTCCCGAAGGACCATTGACCCAATCATAGCCCCATGCGTGTTTATCTGCCCAAGCTGTACGCGAGCCGCTGATATTGGCTTTTACGACTTCAAATAGTGTGTTGGTCTTGATGTAATTATGTGGGTAAACAGGAGTACATTTGCCATTAATCAATGCGTTTGGAATCGCTTGCGGATTAAAACTACCACCACCATCAAGATGAATTAACGCCCCACCATTTTGTGCATCGACTCCTGTAGTTTCATCAAAAACGACGTTCCAACCTTTAGCTCCTTGACAGTTAGTGTCTGTTGGTGCGTAGAGTGTTCGATCATAAGAAACATCGTAGAACAGCCCCGTTGATTTTGGAGAGCCACCCGTGATGAGTGCTGCCAAGCCAGGGAAGGAGTCCGATAATCCAGGTGTGACTGCATTTGTGTAGTTTACGCCCGTCTGGCTCAATGCAGCCATGTTGGGACAAGTATTATTAGCGATACAATTGGCTAGGTCTTGTTGATGCAGACCATCAATACTAATCAGAAGAACACGAGATGCTGTTGGGGTAGAAGAATTACTTCCGCCACAACCTACGATAGCTGTCGCTACAAAAATAGATAAAACAGAAAGGGGAAATTTCATTTTTTTTGCACCAAGGGTAATGAGTGTACTGAATATGCGTTTGCCCCGTGACGTTTTTATGAACAAAAAATGAAATTATCTATAAAGCCAGATCAAACGGGTTTATTGTGTTTAGTTACTGACTTCATACTTTTGATAACAACTCTTAAAATTCGCGACATAAATCATAGACAATTGAATGATTGTAATTGTGGTCAAAAAGTATACTATTTTTAACTTGTTCTGAGAGTCTTATGGATGACAAGGAGATTGGTATGAACGAGTATTTGATTGCTTACGATCTGGTTAATCGTAATAATTACAATGGAATATGTGGTGCGATTAGTGGTTTGGATATGGAGAGTTG
>JAGWUI010000027.1 GCA_028868515.1 Gammaproteobacteria bacterium | reverse complement strand
GCAAATGGGTTAATGGCGGAAGTGCTGGAAGGGCATATTCGTGAGCATTTGGGGGTGAATGATATTACTGCTGAACAGCGACAAGTTGAGATTGAGCAGGTTGTTGGGATTTTGAAGTCGTATTGGAAGTAGATCAATAAATTATAATGATAACGTTGTAGGTCGATATGGATCATCATGCACAATTAGAATCAACACCTTCAGCAATACAATCTACATCGATTGATGATGCGTTAAATCGACTAGCAGATTTTGCTGAGCATGCAGCGCATAACGTCATTACGATTGATGCGTTTCAATCATTTATTCGAAATACTGTCCGCCCGATTTTGCCACATACAAAGCTGTTGTGTGGCTGTGGTCAGATTATGGTTGATCAAATGCATGTGAAATATATGGTCGGTGTAGATTATCTAGAATCACATATTACTCAAATAAAACAAGATTTCTGCTTGTCGGAACGCCCTGTGATGGCAAATTGGCTTGTGACTCGTGAACCAGTATTCATTCATTCGGTTCGTGACCAACATCTGTTGTCATCATTAGAGCGACGAGAAGTGATCGAGTTTGATCTAGGACATTTTGCAGCGCATGGTCATATTGATATGAGTGGCAAAATGGCAACATATTTTAGTTTTGCGGGAGTTGAAGATCATCCAGAGTTTTATATTAAACGGTTGAGGATGCTTGCACCGTTTTTACATGCAGCATTAGTCAGACTTGATGAGGCAGCAAATACGCAGCAAAAAATTAATTTCTCGGATAAAGAAAAGGAGATTATCTACTGGTTAATGATTGGCAAGCATAATAATGAAATCGCAATGATTTTAGGAAAAAGTACCAATACGGTAAGAAATCAAGTACAGCAAATATTTATAAAACTAGGTGTCAATAATCGCCAAGGTGCGATGATGAGAATCCAAGAACTACAATTGATATAAGTCATTACTTTGAGTGCTTGCATAGTACATCTGTACTATTGTGGACATGTGCAATGCATTAGATGATGCGATTGAGAGCATATATCAAGAGCATTATTTCATGAATAAAAAACTCCTATTACTTACCGTTACCTTGTTAGTGTCGTTTTTTGCCCGTTCAGCCGAATTATCAGATGTCGATTCAGGCATATATGAGGTACTTAATCCAAAAAATGAAGCGACAGGTGTTTTGTATAAACTGTCTAAAACGAATACGGGATGGTCTGCTTTCGGAAAACTACCTAATAATAATTTATGGAAAGATTTGAGTTGTGATGCAGGCTGTGCATATCGCACTAGTACTGATACTGACGTGAATGGTTTTTTTCCAGCCGATTGGTTAGCTAGGTTTGATATCGCTTGTATACAGGATATTGCTCAAGCATTTTGTCGAGTATCTCCAAAGGGTGATCCTAGCAAGAACATTCACATGATTATCGCCTTGGTCACAGGAAAACCGATCCCTCTCTATTTGAAGCGACGTATAGACCTTGATTAACAAGATCAACTTTCTCATTTATGCAAGCCAGATACAGTCATCCAAAAATAAGCACTCTCTGAGCACACGATTATGAAAATTTTAAGCGTATTAGTTTTTATAGTTTGCTTTGCTCTTTTCAATTCAGATGAAACAGGGATTCTGAGAATTCCTGTCGCAAAGCCTTATGAACTTAATTTTTATGCGGATCAAGTTGGCCCTACGCCGACCAAGATTGTGCATGCTTTTCTCTTTGGATTGTTATATGACGCACCTCCAATCAGTCGGTAATCATAGATCATGCTTATAGAGTTTGGCTCAAGGAGAAATTAAATGCTTCCTACAATATTAGTCATATTTGTGCTTTGTTTTATTTTAGAAAAATCACGCCCCGGCTGGACATTGCCTCATGTGCGAACATGGCCTTTACGCGTGTTGGCGATTAATGCGATTCAATTATGCGTCGTTCTTTTAGCGGGCGTGACTTGGGAAAAGTGGTTATCTTCATGGTCAGTTTTTAGATTATCTGATCATGTCTCGCCAGCTCTTGGTGGTTTTATTGCGTATTTTATCGCAACTTTCATTTTTTATTGGTGGCATCGTTGGCGCCATGAGATTGATTTTTTGTGGGTTGGATTCCATCAAATTCATCATAGCCCACAACGCTTAGAAATTATTACTTCGTTTTATAAGCATCCGGGTGAAATGGTTGTTAACTCAATACTTGGCAGTCTTTTGGTTTATTCATTTTTAGGATTGTCACTTGAGGCTGGTGCTATTTATACGTTTTGTACTGCAATAGGTGAGTTTTTCTACCATACCAATGTCAAAACACCGCGATGGGTCGGATTTATTTTTCAACGTCCAGAAATGCACCGTATTCACCACCAATATAACCGACATAAAAACAACTATGGCGATATTGTTTGGTGGGATATGTTATTTGGAACGTATGAGAATCCCAAAGATTGGGTACATACATGCGGTTTTGATGCAGCTAAAGAAGAACGGCTGATGGATATGTTGGTATATAAAGATGTTCATAAGAAAAGGAAGGAAATTTAGAGTCCAATCATAATGATTCCACGCGTATGGTTTGTATTTACTAAACCATACGCGTGATTGAGCTAAACCGTATCCGCAATCCAATTCCCATGGAATCCCATCGGCACACGCACAGGGAGTTCAATCTCTGCAACTGGTTCACCACCCAGATTGAGTGAGTCGAGAATAACGATTTTGCTGTTTCCACAATTCAAATCATGCACATACGACATGAGCCAGCCATCATTTTCAGGTGCATCAGGACTGCGAGGTACAAACACGACTTCGCCTGTGACTTCATTAGCACCATAACTATGGCGATTGATTTCACCAGTTTGTAGATCATAGTGAAGTAATTGGTTTGGTAGAGAGGTATTACCATTCATTGGTAGCGAAATGCTGTAGGCATGACGATAGGATTGACCAGCTAAGCGCTCATCAAAACGTGGAAACTCTTGTGGTTCGGTATGAATCACTTGACGCTGTACTTTGTTGGAGTTTGGACTCAATGTCCAACGCTCAAAGGTGGTAACTCCCAGTTCAGGGCCTGTTTTCACAGTCAGGTCAGAGGCAAACATTTTTGGGTGAACAACAACATCGACGATGATTTCGCCATTATCACGTTCAAATGCGTTACAGCTATGAAAGACAAAACAAGGATCTACAGTCAACCAATGAACATCTTCAGCTTTGCCGTTACGCGGTAAAACGCCGACACGCGCAGGATGCTTTGGATTCCAGCGATAGGGCAATGATGCACCTTTAAGAATATCTTTACCTGAGAAAGTCACAGGTAAATCAAAGAGAATCATGCTTTTGCTGGTCATGGCGCCGTCATGCATCATCGGGCCGTGCTTGACGGGAATAGAGACTTTATTTTTCACATGACAATGCTGATCAATCACGAGATAAGTCACATGGTTTTGTTTGAGTGCATCATAGCAAATGGCATGCAATTCACCTGTTTGTGGGTCTAAGTGTGGATGCGCGGTGAAGCCATTATTCATGGAGCTATCAAATAATCCGACATGTACGCTGGTGAGTTCTGAGTTGAGTTCAACAGGAAAAGAGCCCGCTTCAACCAATGCCCAGAGCCGACCGCCGTGTCCGATGATGTTGGTATTGACTGCGCCGCCAATACCACGCTGTGCGCCGAGTTGTTGTTCTAACGCATGATCTTGACTGGTATCTGCGATATAGCGATTGCGATACCAAATCGCTTGTCCATTTTGGATGCGTACACCATGCACCATGCCATCACCGACAAACCATGAATGGTTGCCCGGATTATCGACTTTTTTGGGGTTGGGGCCGATGCGAGTGAGAATGCCATTGAGTGCGGTTGGAATTTGCCCTTTGACCTTGAGTTGTGTCGCGGTGTGTTCCTGATGAACAGGAGCAAAAATCGTTTCCAGATAGTGATTGTCTGGGTTGTAGGGCACGCGTTTAACGAGAAGTTTACTCGCAGTGCGAACCACGTTTTTCAATATATTATTGTGTTTCATCAGGGCTATCCTCTTGTTGGGCTAACGGCTATGAATTACTATGCTATTAATTAAATGTGTGCAGCGACAACATTACAATAAGGTAGAATGTATACAGTGTCAACACTAAATATTGATCCAACGACAGATGGTGCAGAACAAGCTCGTAACTATCACCACGGCAATTTGCGCGAAGCCTTGCTCATGAAAGGTTTAGAGCTGTTAGAGTCGAGTCAGGATGCTGATATCAGTTTGCGTGAGCTTGCGCGTGAGGTTGGTGTTTCTGCAAATGCAGCTTATCGGCATTTCGCCAATAAAGAGGCGTTGTTGCTCGCGATGGCGGCAGAAGGATTTACACGGTTTAGTCAGGGTCAGATGAATGCCATGCAAGCAGGTAAAACTCCGATGGAGAGATTTATGCTGTCGGGGCGGGCTTATATTGATTTTGCCTGTAAGAATCCTGCGTTGTATCGTCTGATGTTTGGGCGTTTTTCTGCGTCACATCGTAGTGATGATGTAAATAGTCCAGGGAATCTGGCGTTTCAGGGTCTGATCAATATGATCGCAACCGTGCTACAAGCAGATCCAAAATCTGCGCAGGTGAATAGTGCGGCAATCCATGCATGGAGTCTGGTTCATGGATTGAGTACGTTAATTTTGGATGGTCAGTTTGATCGCCATGCGGATCATATTGATGCGTTTGTGGATGATGTCTTTGCGCAGAATATGTTATTTTGGGGACATAAGTTTTGATGTAAAACGGACTATATCAGTCAAATAATACTGAGAATGCGATATGTCGGAACAAAATAAGAAGCCTTATTTCCGTTCGCGTGAAGATACGATTGCTGTCATTGAGCAGCAAGTTCGTTGGTGGCGTTCACCACGGCTTACAATGGCGAGTTTGGTGCTGATCGCGGGTATGATGGCTTTTATCATGTCTGCATTGCTATTGAAGTTTGGCGTTATGAGTATGGCGATACGCTACGCCTGTGGTTTGCTGGTCGGCTATTTGACCTTATGTGTGAGTTTGTGGATATGGACAGGTTCACATCCAACTAATATTGCAACAGATATCGAGTCTATTCAATCATCCGAGCAGTCTAAAAAAACTTCAAATTTCGATTGGAGCGATCTATTCGGTTTTGATTCCGATGAAGCAACGTTTGTGATTGCCATTGTTATTGGATTATTTGCCGCAGTATTTTGGTTTATTTCATCTGCACCAACCATGATGGCTGAGTTGACATTGGATAGTTTGGTTTCTTTGCAAGTTTATCATCGGATGCGGCGTGCCGATGCGCAGCCATATTTATATACCTTTTGGCGGAGGACTCGATTTTCTTTGTTCTTTGTGGCGTTTGTATTTGTCGGCGGAGGATGGTTGTTACAGCATCTTGCGCCAGAAGCGCATACCTTGGGTGACGCAATTAGAATCATGATGCATTCATAAACTTTCTCTTTCAAAAACACTCTCTATATATCCTGATGCAGATAAAAACGGCATAATCCATGCTTGCATTTTATGCACCTCAATTTGTCGTCAAAAAATTAATTCAGGATAATCGATATTCGTGGATATTTTCATTCAACAACTTGCTAATGGTTTGATTATTGGCAGTATTTATGCATTGATCGCGTTGGGCTATACCATGGTGTATGGCATTTTGGGGTTGATCAATTTTGCGCATGGTGATGTGGTGATGGTCGGCGCAATGACGACTGTGACGATTTTGACCACATTGATTGGCTTTAATTTGGGAATTCCGCCTTATTTATTATTGGTGATCGCAGTATTACTTGCATTGCCTGTGTGTGCGCTGCTTGGATTTAGTATTGAACGGATTGCTTATCGACCACTTCGTCATGCACCACGACTTGCACCGCTGATTACTGGGATTGGCGTGTCGATCATGCTGCAAAATCTGGCGATGATGGTTTGGGGGCGTGGTTATCAGCGCTTCCCTGATGTGTTGACCAGTACACCGTTTACGATTTTTACCGCACGTATCACCGCATATCAGATGGGAACTTTTGTTTTGTCGATCGTGCTAATGCTTGGCTTGTGGATCTTGGTGCAGCGGACTCGATTGGGTCGTGCGATGCGCGCAACGTCGCAGAACGACAAGGTTGCCGCACTGATGGGCGTGAATGTGAATCGCATCATTAGCAGCGTGTTTATGCTGGGTTCTGGATTAGGTTGTGTGGCTGGGGTCATGTATACCGCCAGTTATGGACAAGCCAGTGCGACGATGGGCTTTTTATTGGGTTTGAAAGCGTTTTCGGCTGCAGTTCTAGGTGGGATTGGTAATATTCGTGGTGCGGTGCTGGGTGGATTTGTGCTTGGCGTGATTGAGGCGATGGGCGCGGGTTATCTGTCTGATTGGACGCATGGTCTGATGGGCAGTGAATATAAAGATATTTTTGCATTCTTGGTGTTGATTGCAGTACTCATGGTTCGTCCTTCAGGTCTGCTCGGTGAGCGTCAGTCGGAGCGTGCATGATGACTAAACAAAAAGCGACGGATCATCACAATATTAATCAGCCTGATGCGGCTGCTTTTATCATGAATAAAAAAACAATTTCAGCCAAGAAAAAAGCTGCATTTGCTTTACTTGCGATCAGTTTGATGCTTCTGCCTTTTGCGCTTGGATTAATGGGACCTTCTTGGGTGCGTACAGCGGATTATGCGCTGTTGTATTGCATGCTGGCGCTGGGTTTGAATATTGTCGTGGGCTATGCGGGTTTACTTGATTTAGGTTATATCGCCTTCTATGCGCTAGGTGCGTATATGGTTGCGGTGCTGGCTTCGCCGCATTTGAATATCCATGTTTCGCCGTGGTTGCTGATTCCGATTGGTGCAGGTTTTGCGGGCTTGGCGGGTGCGATTTTGGGTGCGCCAACTTTGAAGTTACGTGGGGATTATCTGGCGATAGTGACCTTAGGTTTCGGTGAGATTGTGCGTTTATTTATGCAGAATCTTGATCGTCCCGTCAATATCACCAATGGTACGCAGGGCATCAGCGGCATTGATAATTTATCATTTTTTGGCCATGACTTTGGCTCAGGTCTAGACCTGTTCGGTCAGCATTTCAATGGCTCTTATCTTTATTATTATCTGTTTCTTGCTTTAGTGCTGATCGTGATTGGCATCTGTATGCGTCTCGAAAATTCGCGGATTGGTCGTGCTTGGGTGGCGATTCGTGAAGATGAACTTGCTGCAAAAGCGATGGGTATTAATGTTCGCAATATCAAATTGTTAGCCTTTGCAATGGGCGCAAGTTTTGGTGGTGTGGCAGGCGGTATGTTTGCCAGTTTTCAGGGTTTTATTGATCCGACCAGCTTTAGCCTGATGGAATCCATCATGGTGCTGTGTATGGTGGTTCTGGGTGGCATGGGCAATATTCCAGGTGTGGTTCTCGGTGCGGTTTTGCTGACCCTAACCCCTGAAATCTTACGCGAGGCGATTCATCCATTACAGAATGCATTATTTGGTCGTCAAATCGTTGATCCTGATAATGTGCGAATGCTGATTTTTGGTGGTGCTCTAGTGGCGATGATGTTGTTTAGACCTGAAGGATTATTGCCTTCGCATCGTCGCAAAGAGGAGTTTCATCATGACTGATTCTCGTAAACCTTTACTCGAATTTGAGAATATCAATAAATCCTTTGGTGGCGTTCATGCGCTCAAAGAAGTCAGTTTACGCATTGAGCAAGGCACGATTCATGGTCTGATTGGTCCAAATGGCGCGGGAAAAACGACGCTATTCAATGTCATGACAGGCATGTATCAAGCCGATGCTGGTAAATTTTGGTTTGATGGTGAGGCGATTAGCCTGAAAACCAGCCCACAAGTTTTAGCAAAAAAAGGCTTAGCGCGTACGTTTCAAAATATTCGTTTATTCAGTGAAATGACCGCACTTGAGAACGTCATGGTTGGGCAACATAGCCAAACCAAAACAGGCATTATCGGGGCGATTTTGCGTACGCCTGCGGCGAAACGTGAGGAGCTCATGATTCGCCAAGAAGGTCTGCGTTTATTGCAATACGTGGGATTGTCAGAAGATGTGGCATGTCGCGTGGCGCGTACATTGTCCTATGGTGATCAGCGTCGTTTGGAAATCGCCCGTGCGCTGGCTTTGAAGCCACGTTTATTGGCACTAGATGAGCCTGCGGCAGGGATGAATCCGACGGAAACTGCTCAGTTGAAAGCACTCATCCGCCGTCTTCATGATGACGGCATGACGATTGTCCTGATTGAGCATGATGTGAGTTTGATGATGCGACTGTGTGATCGAATCAGTGTACTGGATTTCGGTGAAAAAATTGCCGATGGCACACCTGAAGAAATTCGCTGTAATGAACGCGTGATAAAAGCTTATTTGGGTACAGATACATCGTCGGCGGGCAAAGGTCAACAAGTGGTCGATGGGAGTAGTGCAGGATGACGACAAATACAGCATTACTGACAGTCACTGATTTGAATGTACGTTACGGCAATATCCATGCGACACAAGGTCTAAATTTACAAGTTAATGATGGCGAGCTAGTGTGCTTAATCGGCGCCAATGGTGCGGGGAAGAGTTCCACACTAAATGCCTTAGTCGGTCTGGTGCCATCAACGGGTTCTGTGAATTATCAGGGCGTTGAGATCAATCAACTGGCGTCGCATCAGCGTGTTCAGCAAGGACTTGCATTGGTTCCTGAAGGACGCGGCGTGTTTCCAAAAATGACGGTATTAGAAAACTTGCAGATGGGTGCTTATTTGCATCGTTTGCAGCCAAATGAACTGGATGAGGTTTTTGCACGTTTTCCACGGCTGGCGGAGCGTCGTGATCAGTTGGCAGGAACATTGTCAGGTGGTGAACAGCAGATGCTTGCGATTGGTCGTGCATTGCTTTCACGTCCAAAACTATTGCTACTGGATGAGCCTTCGATGGGGCTTGCACCGTTGATGATCGAACTTATTTTTAATACCTTGGCTGAATTGAAAAAAAGTGGTTTATCGATTCTGCTGGTTGAACAAAATGCACGAGGTGCATTGCAACTGGCTGATCGGGCTTATGTGTTAGAACATGGCGAAATGACATTAAGCGGTACAGGACATGAGTTATTGCATGATACTCGTGTACAAGCCGCATATTTAGGCGCAGGAATTGAAGCGTAATGACGAATCAAACAAATACTGATACAAGCAATGAAATGAGTCTGGCTGACCGTAAAGTGATTTACCGCGCGCGTCGTGGTTTGAAGGAACTGGATTATTATTTTGATCCGTATGTCCGTCAGCATTTCCTTCAGGCGGATGCGCAAGAAAAAGCAGATTTTTCACTGCTAATTGATCAAGAAGATCCAGATTTGCTAGATTGGTTTATGGGCGTCACCTTGCCGCCAGATGAATTGGTATCGATTATCAATCGGATTAAATCACTAAAAGCATAATTTCATTTTGCTTTGAACCATGCGCATCAATACACACTTACACGTCAGTCGAACGAAGGTATGGGCAGAAGGAGTGCTACTGCTCATCGTCGTTTCGGTTTTACTTTTCAGCGGAATGCCGACGCTCATCATCGCATTAACATTGATGGCGATGATCTGTGTTTTGATTTCCCAAAAGTTCTTGCAAAAATCACCTGCGCATCTCGTCCAATTGATTCAATTTGATCAGCAGGATTGGCGTTGGTCAGTCTATGATCCACGTCGGATCAAGAAAACATCGGTACAAGAAGGGCGTTTATTGAGTGTCCATCACTGGTTTTTTGTACTGCTGATGCGTTTTGAGACGACGGATAAACATAAAAATACGATTCAGAGCTGGGTCATTTGGCGTGATCAAGTCGATGTAGATCAGTGGCGGCGATTGGTTGTCATTGCAAGGTTTTGGGCAAGTGATACACAGCAGATAAATAGCTAAGGCCAGCTTATTTTTACGCGCACACTGATACCTTTCATCACAATCATTAACAATTCACAGCAAAAACACTCTTGTTCAACGCAGCCTTCCTATCTTTATACTAGCCACGCAGTTGTCAAACGATTTTGACCAGCACGACGTTATCTTTTACTTAGAAATAGGAAAATAATCATGGGTTTATTGGATGGATTAATGAGTCAGCTGGGACAGGGTGATCAAGGTCAGCAAGGCGGGTTAATGGGTCTTGCGGAAAGCTTGTTGGGCGGGGCAGCACAAGGTCAAGGAAATAATGGTGTAGCTGCGGCTTTATTACCTGAAATTCTCAGCTGGGTTCAACAACAGGGTGGTGTGAGTAATGCTGTTTCGACATTATCCGCATCGGGTTTAGGTGAACAAGCCCAATCTTGGATCAGCAATGGCGATAATCAACAAATGGCAACGCAGCAAGTCTCTCAGTTATTGGGTTCTGATCAAGTGACTCAGCTCGCTGCAAAAATTGGCGTAAGCCCTGAACAAATTCAAAGTGGTGTTGCGACATTATTACCACAAGTGATCAATCATTTAACACCCAATGGTGATACCTCAAATCCTGATGAATCTAATAGTTTGCTGACTTCAGCGTTAGGTAAGTTTTTCGGCTGAGTTTGTAGATAGGCATAAAAAAACCGTAAGTTTGAGACCTTGCGGTTTTTTTTGTATCTGACTCTATCGAATTAACGAGTTTTTCTGAATAGTTGCACTAAGTTGATGATTAATAAAACTGAAAAGAACAGTAATCCCCAATGCGGTAACGACCATCCGAACAATGTCCAATCGACTTTGGCACATTCACCTGAGCCATGAAGAACCTTTTGAATGACGCTTTGTAATGGGAATGTTTGTAACCAGTAATCTAAACCAGGGCCACATGCTGGGACATCTTCTGGCGGCAAATGTTGAATCCATACATGGCGGCTTGCTACGCCGACTGACCATAGGATGCCCAGTGTTGCAAGTAAGCTATACAGACGACGCATAATCAGTTGCTTAGGATTGTGTAGTGCGGCAATGAGTGCAAAAGCCCCCATCACCATCAAGCCAATCCGTTGGAAAATGCATAAAGGGCAGGGTTCTAAATGCTGATAATTTTGCAAATATAACGCAAAGCCCATACCGATTACGCTGGCTAAAAATAAGGCAAAATTAACTCGTCTATAACTCAGTTGCATCATGCATGGGTTCCCTTAAATATAAATTTTTACGCTGTCGCATTGGTCGTAGTTGTCTCAGTAACAGTCGACGTGCGCCAATGCTGTACATATTGAGCAAAGCTGACTGTATCGCTATTTTCTATTGCAGTCTGTCGTATTCTTGATTGTTCTGCGTATTCAGCATATTCGGCGGCAATCGCGGCAGGCAGTGGCGTCGCATTGAGTGAGACGGCATAACGTTGTGCTAATTGATGCCCAAAGCCCCAACTGCCTTCGGATTTCGTTTTTTCTAAAACTTGTGCTGATAAAGTGAGTGCTGGATCTGCGGCGCGTTTTTGCATGGATAGGATGCTTGAACTATAGTCATTGTTGCCGTGAGCCTTGTCTAGTAATTGAGCGAAAGGCAGCATTGTCGTTAAATGCTCACTCATCCATTGCACAAAATTTTGCTGACCTGATTCTGTTTCAATCGAGATTCCCGCTAAGCGACCTTGGTCAACGATGTGATTTTGATTGCGGGCAATGCGTTCTTCCTCAAGAGCGAGTAGTACAGGACTTGAGGTCATTAAGCAGTACAGTGCCAATACTTCTAGAAAACAAGCCGTATTCAAGCTAATGCCGACATCGGTAAAAGGATCAAGGTCGACTGCGCGTAATTCAACATAAGCCACGCCGCGAGCTTCAAGTGCTGCGGAAGGTGTTTCATTTGCTTGAGTAATTTGCTTCGGACGAATCAGACTGTAGTATTCATTTTCGATTTGCAGAATATGATCGTTAATCTGGATCGGTTCACCCTGTTCATCGTTCAAGCCCAATGCAGTAAAGGGAGGGTAAACGTCGCCGATGGCATGTTTTAAACCCGAGACGTAGGCTTTGATGCAGTTATAGTGAATGCCTAAACTACGCTGTGCGCTATTTTGATAGCCTAGTTTACCCATGCGAAGCGCAGTGGCTTCGGGGAGAAATAAAGTGCCTTGCTTCATTTCTTGAAGGTGATGTTCGCGACCTTTGAGGAAGCAGGCGCACACCGCAGGACTCGCGCCTAATAAGTAAATCACCATCGGAGTCATCCGAATAAAATTACGGATGAGACCAAAATACTTTTCACTGACAAAATCTTGTTTGGATAGCGCTGGATTGAGCGGTGAAGTTTCGTTTTGCCATACATCCCATAACGTATCTGGGAATGATAAGTTATAGTGAACTCCTGCAATGGTCTGCATTCTGCGACCATAACGTACACCAAGACCGTGACGGTATAGCGTTTTAAACTTGCCGAGATTGGATGAGCCATATTGTGCCAGACGAATTTTTTCTTCGTCTTTGTCGAGCATACAGGGCATCGATAGCGGCCAGAGTGTTTCACCTTCTGGAAGTGCTTGGTAAGTCACTTGATGTAAATCACGTAAGCAGGATAATGCTGCTTGCGGAGAATTACAGGGTGGTGTGATTAACTCAATCAATGCCTCAGAATAATCTGTGGTGATGCGTGGATGAGTCAACGCTGAACCCAGTGCTGCTGGGTGATCGGTTTGTGATAAAAAACCGTCGGCCTGCATGCGCAAAGATTCTTTTTCAATGCCACGTAACATGCCTTGCAATAGCTCAGGTTTTAACCAATTTGGGATTGCTGCTGCGGTCAAGTTGGGAGTTTCAGTGCTTGCTGAATTGACCATTTGCTCACTCATATTGTGTACTCATATCGCAAATTAGTGTGTTAAATCATCATTGATCTTATCTGGGGCGCTATGCCGTTTTTTCATGGCCAACAGGATTGTTGAAGCATATTACACTGCGGCTTGATCGGATAGTCTTCATGGGTCACTTCAAACAAGATCGTGAGATCAAAGATGATGGTTGACGATGATGATAAAGTGATGACGATCCAATTGGAGACTATCGTAGTGTTACTTTTGACTTTGCTCTGAGTCAGATGAATGGGGCTGTTTTTATCGTTATCAAGTATTTGGATTCAAATATAGCTATTCCCATAAATAATAAAGAAACATAGCCCTACTTTTCGGAGTCGAAGTGGCAGCAAAAAAAATGCCACAACAGTATTGTTATGGCATTTCTGAGAGACTGATTATATTGATAATTCAATCGATTAGATTGTATTTCCAAGCCATGCAAGAATGCGGTTTGCATCACCAGTACGACGTTGTGAAGAATCAGCATCCATTAATACGATCACCGTTGGACGTTGATTGACACTGGCTTCCATCACGACACAGTGTCCAGCTTCGTTGATGTTGCCTGTTTTGGATAAACCAATATCCCATTTGCCTGCACGAACTAACGCATTGGTGTTGACCGAATGCAACACGCCACGGTCATTATGGAAGTCATATGATGCAGTTGTTGTAAAACGACGAATGACTTCGTATTCGTAAGCGGCTTTCACCATCTTGGCTAAATCACGTGGTGAAGCTGAATTTCGGCTATCCAGACCTGTTGGGTCGCCAAAGAAGGCAGTTTTCATGCCGAGCTGCTTGGCTTTTGTGTTCATGCTGCTAATAAACTGTGTGCGACCTTTATCGTAGGTACGCGCTAAAGCCGCTGCCGCAGGATTTTCAGAATGCATCAGCGCTAATAATAAAAGTTCAGCACGGTTGTAGGTTTCACCTGATCTTAAACTGGATCTTGCTTTCTTTGGCCCCATGAAATCTTCAGGTTGCAGCGTGATCATTTCATCCATTGGCAGGCGTGCATCCAATGTCACCATCGCGGTCATGAGCTTGCTAATCGAGGCGATCGGGCGTGTAGTATCGATATTTTTACCGTAGAGCACTTCACCCGTATTGCTATCCATGACAAGCGCAGCATTTGCGTTCAAGGAAAGTAAACTTTCGGTTTGGCTATCTGTGCCAGAGACTTTATTGCGAACACTATCAATCAACCCAGTCAATGATCCTGCGCGATTGGTTGGTGTGCTTGCATTAGGGAGACGGCGGATATCAATACTTAAATCAGTATCTTCATCATCGTCATTATTCATAATACGGCTGGCACGATTTGTGTTGCTAGAGCCGTTGTACCAATTATTTTGTGCTGCCGATGTGGCTGCACCTTTTGTATTCTGGCTAATCTGAAGGTTGGCATGTGCAGCGGACGAGACTAACCATGCCAGTATGCTTATAGCCAGCAATTTTTTCGGAGGATTGACTCTGCGGTTCTCTCTAGATGTATTCATGTCGTCTTCCTTCTTCACATGCCTTCTGCACAGTGTTTACTCGTTTAGAGCGCACTCATCCTTGCTGATCTGTGCCCATATCCATATATCTTGTAAAGCCTGACTTCATATACCTTATATTGATATTTTCAAGACGATTTTCAAGAGGTCTTACATAATATCGAGTGATTGCGTTACATGAAGCGGTATCCTTAAGGATGTGCGTTTCATGAAACAAAGTCAAATGAAATTTGATTAAATAACACACAAATATTCAGCTTATCGATTAGAATAAACATCAGTGTTTATGGTGTTATTTATAAAGTGTGATGCAGTTGGTGTTTTTGTGGATTTTGATGTGCGCAGATCTGCACAGTCATGAAGATGTTGATCTTCAGTTTCCATCATTTTCCAAGCGAGCTAGTCTACGATATAAATAGATAATTACCATCATCAAATGCTATATTGTGTGTGAGAATGTAAAAATGCCACGCTGGGAATAAATTCCCCTTCTGGTTGTGATGAGTCTCGTAAAAAAATATTTTTCGCAAATGGTTTGAGCCGATAGCGCCCCATGCAAACGGAGATGCACAGTTGATCAAAGTTCTTGTTGTAGATGATCATGAGTTGGTACGTACTGGAATTTGCCGAATGCTGGTCGATACACCTGAAATTCAGGTGGTTGGTGAAGCTGAGTCAGGGGAACAGGCCATCGATATGACGAGGCAGTATCAACCTGATGTGGTGCTGTTAGATGTCAATATGCCAGGTATTGGTGGGGTCGAAACGACACGTCGATTACTACAAACCTCGACAGGCATTAAAGTTCTTGCGGTGAGTGGTCTTAGTGAAGAACCTTATCCATCCATGCTGCTGAAGGCGGGTGCGAGTGGCTATATTACTAAAGGTGCACCTTTGGATGAGATGGTGCGTGCCATTCGCAAAGTGATGCAAGGTGGTAAATACTTCAGTGCGGACATTGCTGAACAATTGGCGTCGAGCTATTTGTCAGATCAACAAAACTCTCCTTTTGATTTACTCTCAGAGCGTGAAATGCAGGTTGCCATGATGGTGGTTAATTGCATTAGTGCGCAAGAAATTGCAGATCGCTTGTTTGTCAGCGTGAAAACGGTCAATACGTACCGTTATCGTATTTTTGAAAAGCTTCAGATCGACAGCGATGTCAAACTCACGCATTTAGCGATGCGTTATCGGTTGATTACGCCGTAGTATCTGCTCATGAATGTTCAGCATGGATCTTCACCGCTGTTGATTGCCACGCCGCTTCAACGCATTAATCTGATTTATGCGAGCTATCGGATTGTTTTATCCTTTTTCCTGATGGCGCTGTTTTTACTCACAGCTAGAAACCCCATCGTTGGGATCAACGATCCTGCACTTTATGTTCAAACTGTTTCCTCGTATTGTTTGGGCAGTATTTTTGGCTTTTTATTGTTGAAATATTGGCCGTTCTATCAGGACGTTCAAACCTTTGCCATGTTGGTAGTCGATGTCATTGCGATGTCATTGATGCTCTATGCCAACGGCGGTCCAAGCCTGCAACTGTCTATGCTCTATCTCGTGATGGTGATGGCAGCGAGTATTTTATTACCTCAGGGACGCGCGTTAGTCATTGCTTTACTTGCCGCGCTGGCAGTGATTTACCAACAGTTTTATTTTTCATTAATTCGAGATAATGACTTGCGGATGGTGAGCTCGGTGAGCTTACAGGCGGTCAGTTTTATCGCTGTTTCAATTCTTGGGCAACTGGTTACAAGACGATTGCGTTTGGTTGAGCAAGAAGTTTTTTCACAAACTAAGCAAGCATTGCAGTTACAGGTCATCAATCAACATATTGTTGAGCGTATGCATACGGGCGTATTGGTGTTCGATCAAGAGCAACGACTCATGGTCATCAATGAGGCTGCTCGTCAATGGTTGCATCAACCGAATGCATTACAGGGTTGGACGCTGACTCAGCTTTCTCTTCCACTCAAACGACAAATTAATGAAGCACTTGCCAATCACGTGTTAACGCCGTTTGTGCTTGATGCGAATGAAAGTAATTTGGCGCTCAGTGTGCAATTGGTGCCATTGGATGATGGCAATATTCCACATATTAATGAACGGCAAATGCATGCTGCGCCGACGATTGTTATTTTAGAGAATTTAAGTCGTGTCAATCAAAAAGCTCAGCAAATGAAATTGGCATCACTCGGTCGTCTGACTGCCAGTATTGCCCATGAAATTCGTAATCCATTGGCTGCAATTAGTCAGGCTGGTGAGCTGTTGTCCGAGATGGTGGATCATGCTGACCAACGTGCGCTGTTAGGTATGATTCAGAAACAGAGTAGTCGTATGAATCGGATGATTGAAGATATTTTGCAATTATCACGTCGTAGTACATCCCGGCCGCAAGCAATTCCTTTGGTGGAGTGGTTACAAGAGTTCATGCGGAACTTTGTTCCGAATTCTACGGAAATGATTCAAGCGCAGAATTATAGTTCTGACCAGTTGTATCTAGAGATACAAGCGACGCGGGAAGATGATCACAATATTGTTTTTGACCCGATGCAGTTAGAGCAGGTGATGACTAACTTGGTGAATAATGGTTTGCATCACGGTGCAAAAGTCCATAAGAAGCCGCGTATTTATCTGCGTATCAAGACGTTGGAGTCTGGTTTGGTCATGCTTGATGTCATGGATCAGGGGGCGGGTATCCCGCAGCAAGCCATGTCCTCACTCTTTGAGCCATTTTTTACCACAGAGTCAGGTGGTACGGGTCTTGGTTTGTATTTATCACGCGCATTTTGTGAAGCCAATGGCGCATCATTGTGGTGTATTCCACAGGCCTATGGCGCTTGTTTTAGAATTTCGTTTGGCGTGTAATCGAGCTGTCATTTTTTTGTGATTCATTCATCCCCTCCATATAACCTCCATAAAAAATTCACGATAAAGTAAGGTTGTTATTCAAAAATCCTCGCCCAGTATTCGATGCGGTTTTTTATTTCAATGCTGTGTGCAGCTGTCGTTTGCATGCAGATTTTGATTGGGTTTTGATTGAGGTTTTTTATGTCCACCAGAAATGCACAACTTCTTGCCGATGAAGCAAAATATTGCTCGTTTGGCGACACCGTACACTATGTCAATCCGCCAAAGATTTTTGAAAATTGCCAAGGTAGTTATTTGTTTGATGAGAATGGAACACCTTATCTCGATCTGCAAATGTGGTATTCCGCAGTTAATTTTGGTTATAAAAACGAACGCTTAAACAATGTGTTAAAACATCAAATTGACACTTTGCCACAAGTTGCGAGTCAATACTTACATCCAACCAAGATTGAACTGGCAAAAGTGATTGCTCAGGATATGCATGCTAAGTTTGGCATGGATGGTCGTATTCATTTCAACGTCGGTGGTTCACAGTCGATTGAAGACTCGCTGAAAATCGTCCGTAATGCATCAAATGGCAAGAGCTTGATGTTTGCATTTGA
Organism: Gammaproteobacteria bacterium; assembly: GCA_028868515.1. GTDB lineage: Bacteria > Pseudomonadota > Gammaproteobacteria > Pseudomonadales > Moraxellaceae > Aquirhabdus. Next base: position 15,805 of record JAGWUI010000027.1, on the reverse strand, counting down.
AGGCGGTTATCACGGTCGTACACTCGGCGCGTCAGCGATTACTTCGAGCTATCGTTATCGCCGTCGCTATGGTCATTTTGGTGATCGTGCGCATTTTGTGCCATTTCCATATCCATTCCGTCGTCCAAAAGGTATGACTGCTGAAGAATATGGCGATTATTGCGTGAAGGATTTTGCCCGTTTATTTGAAACTGAATATAACGGCGTGTGGGATCCAAAAGTGGGTCAATCTGAGTATGCTGCATTCTATGTAGAGCCGATTCAGGGAACTGGTGGTTATGTTGTCCCGCCACGTAATTTCTTTAAAGGTCTGAAAAAAGTTCTCGACGATCATGGTGTATTGTTGGTTGTGGATGAAATCCAAATGGGCTTCTATCGCACAGGTAAACTGTGGTCAATCGAACACTTCGATGTGAAGCCAGACGTGTTGGTGTTTGCGAAAGCATTGACCAATGGGATGAATCCACTCGGTGGTCTGTGGGCGCGTGAAGAATTGATCAATCCAACAGTATTCCCACCAGGCTCAACTCACTCAACATTTGCGTCAAATCCACTCGGTACTGCACTGGGTCTGGAAGTCATGAAAATGACTCGTGAAGTTGATTTTGAAAAAATGGTCATGGAAAGCGGTGCATACTTCCTTGAAGGTCTGAAAGAGCTGCAAAAACGCCATGTTGAAATCGGTGATGTCGATGGCTTAGGTCTAGCACTGCGCGCTGAAATCTGTATGGAAGATGGTTTTGCACCAAACCGTGAGTTGCTGGACAAGATGGTTCACATCGGCTTGTCAGGTGATCTGGATTGGGAAGGCAAGAAAATGGGCTTGGTATTGGACGTCGGTGGTTACTACAAAAACGTCATTACCTTCGCCCCATCACTTTATATTTCTCGTGCTGAGATCGATCAAGGTTTGGCATTGCTCGACCAGTTATTGACTCGTGCAAAAAGAGAAATGAAGTTGGGTTTGTAAGCGTTTAATTGTGGTAAAAAGAAGCACGGATTGATTCCGTGCTTTTTTATAAGTTTTACCCTGTTTTAAGCCTTGGAGGCTTAAAGTATAAGTATGTCTTAGGTTACTTAAGACAAGATGTTGAATCTAAAGGATTAGATATGAAACGGTTATTGATTGCTCTATGTATTTGTTTTTCACCTTTTGCACAAGCGGAGACTTTGCCTAGTCAATCCCAGTCTCAAGCTGCTGTGCTGAATCCCGCGATGTCGAATGCCATCTATTTGTACAGCCAAGCTGCGTACCAACAAGCGGTGATGCAACAGCGTAACTGTGATCAATTCAATGCTTCAGAGGTTAATGCGATTGATCAACGTTTGGCTAATACACGCATCAAAATTCTCTCGCTTTATGGTAAAAAAGCCTTTCGAAAGAGCCCTCCTACGAGCACAGTGGTTCCTGCTGAATGTAATGAAGAAATGATTAAGATTTATAGTGATCATGTCTCTGATCTAGAGAAATTTTTAAATTCGGCTAGTTAATTCAATTTTACATTGCTGATGCTGACTCAAGGATTGCCTGTGTTGATTAATTTTCCATTTGAGCAAAGAAGGGTGAAATACAATTCAACGTTAATTTAAAAAATGTATGGACGAAAGTCTGTGCATTTTTTTGTCAAAAAAGAGGTTTTTTAAGTTTGTTGAGCTCTAGCTTTATATGAATTAAGCTAGGGTAAAACATCTGTGAATTGAGTAATTTATGCCTATCAGTGAGCAGCCAAAACAAACGGTAGTTTATGGGATATTGCTAACTATATTAATTTTATTGGTCCTTTTTGTTACAGGTTATTTCTCTTATCAAAGTCATAGGAAGTTAGTTGCAGCAGAGCACTGGGTTCCGATACAAGCTGTTATTAAAAGTGAAAATGTTTATGTAATGGAAGCCTCAGGTATGGGTAGAAGTCGTAGCCCCCGCCAAGACTGTTTAAAAGCGATTGTTATATATGCTTTCAAAAATTCTAGCTATGAAAAGAATTTTTTAATTGATTGCCAAGCATCATCAACAGAATCAGATGTTCAAGTTGGGCAGCAATTGCGTCAAGCTTATCCAATCAATAGCAAAATTGATATTCGATTCAACCCTCAGCAGCCGGAAGAAGCGATGACGGCTACAGAGTTTAAGTTTTTATCAGATCATAGTATAGGCAATGATCTTAAAGCTGGGCTGAAAAAATTTGGCATGGTTGTTATATCCATTTTTTGTATCGTGTTATCTATTCTGTTATTTGCTGGGTTAGGTCTTTTATTTGGGTGGTGGAAAAAATCCCCAAGTACTAAAAGACCTCCGAGCATTTTTGATTATGAGCCATGATTGTAGAAATTCTCACATAAGCCGAGTCATATATGCAGAGCATAGGACAACCCAAAAGAAAAAGCTCTTATAAGTTTGCAGCGATCTTCTTTGGTATAGCTCTCGTTGGTCAGTCCATGCTGTTTAAGCCTAGAGATAACCAATATATCGCAGCCGCTCAGCTTTGGATTCCAACACAGGCGACGATTCAGACTGAATCAATGCAGTTTTTTGAAAGAAAAAGACATCGGATAGAGTCTTGCCTCAATACCACTGTAACTTATTCTTTCCAAAATAAAGATTATCAGAGCAAGCTGTACGCTGAATGTAAGATGACGACTCAGAAACTTGATACCACTCAAATCGAAACACAGCTGCGACAAGCTTATCCGTTGCAAAGTCAAATCAGTATTCGTATCAATCCACAACAACCGACGCAGACGATGACCACTCGAAACTTTAACCGTTTCACAGACCCTAACCAAAATGGGATGCAGATTTCTAAAGGATTCGAAATCGTGGGAATCATTTCTATTGCGTTGGGTTTAGTTGGATTTTTCTTGTAGAACTGCTTAGATTTTTTGAATTGGGACGCAGCTTTAACTCTGTTCTTCAGCTTTTTCCCCAAACGCTAAACACATAATCCCAACTAAAATCACCACCGCACCAACCAGTTGTATCCACGACAAATGCTCATTCAGCAGCCAATAAGAACAAAGCATGACGCTGATTACATCCAAGTGCGAAGCGGCAAAAGCAGGACCAATTGGGGCTTTTTTAAGTAAGGTCATCCATGTTAGGAATGCGCCGATATAGCCAAAAACCGCACCATAAATCCATGGATGGCTGAGGATTCGCAATAACCAATCAACATTAGCTTGTAAGGGAAGAGCGTTTATAGCGGTGTATTTAAAACAAAGTTGCGCAATGGTGTCGAATACCATGAGAAGAAGAAAACCAATGGCGTAGAAACTTAATGTGCCGTGTTTAAGTTTCATTGCCCCACTCCAACTAACGCAACTCCAATGCTGACAAGTACAATCCCAACAACACGGATTGGTGTGAGTGCCTCAGCAAACCACAAACGTCCTGCAATCATGAGCACAATGATATTGATCGAACGAAATAAAACGCCGCTCGACAATGGGACTAGCGATAAGAAGGCAAGCCACGTTATGATTTCAAAGACATAACAGGAAATACCCAGCCACAACCATCGCTGATTGAGCAGAGATTGCCAATAGGACTTCTCTGCGAGCTGGGGCTGTGTCGCGGCTGCTTTAAATGCTAATTGCCCAAAAGTGTCGAGACAAATATTCAGTAGCCATAAGCCGATTGCGAGATACGTCATGCCGCAATATGCTCAGCAGTTTTTTGCTGATTATGACGAGCCGTTTCGATGAAGAATTTGACGCTTTCATCAATGACAGTTTTATATTCACGATCAATGGTAATCAGGTGATAACTGTCGTTGAGTAAGATCATTTTGGTCGGTGCATTGACGCCATTTTTAACCAATAAAGAGTTGCTGATGTCAGCAATATCATCTTCGCTGGCATGCATAATCAGGCAAGGAGAGGTGACTTGAGGCAGTTGTTTGCGGACGATATGTGATAGTGTCAACATCTCAGCGAGGGCAGGCCAAGGGTTGCCCGCAAGTCCTGCACTGGCGCTATCCCCGCTAAACATACTGGCCACAACGCGCGCGCGAAGCCGTTCATCCTTGAGTCCATAAGGTGGTTGTTCGGTAAACACACCAGATTGAAACCAGTTTTTGAAAATGCCGAGATTCTTGAACCAGATCAATAAGAAATTTAAATAACGAGCATAACGTGGAATACTCCAGCCATCATAGCGGAAGGTTGGGCCGTATACACCGACCCCTTCAATCAGTTCAGGCTGATCCGCTGCCAGTTTGAGTGACAGCACAGCACCCATAGATAAGCCAGCGACAAAAACATGATCCACTTGTTCGCGTAGTTTTTGGGCTGCAATTTCGACGGTGTGATACCAATCCTGCCAAGAGGTTTTGATTAAGTCTTGTTCGTCGCCACAATGACCCGCGAGCTGCATCCCGTAAACGGTTAAACCTGCACGATTTAGTCCTTTACCCACGAGTTTCATTTCATTGGGCGTACCTGTCAAACCGTGTACCAGTAAAACACCAATCCGACCACAGCCTTCAATTTCTCGACCTTCCAAGAGATATTCATTGTTTTGGATCATCGGTTTTCAAATCTCCCTTAGCCCCTCTTTTCTAAAGAGGGGGAGTTTCCTAAATATAAAGTTTTAGTTAAATGAAGGCATTGGATAATGCATGACTGGCTGTGCGATCTTCATCGGTGTGGATTGCAAAATTTCAGGGAGCAATGCCAATGCGTCTTTGAAATTGCGAATCGGGTGATGAGTAATGCCTTGTGTTTGGCAGTAATCAATCAATTTGTCTTTTGCCAAGACCACATCTACACGATTGGATACACAGAAGTCTGAACTACCGTCACCGATATAGAGAATTCGTTGAGAAGTCAGTTGTGGCGTGATTTTGACGCTGGCGGCGCGTGCGCATTTACAGTTGCCGCTGGCTTTGAGGCAGTCAGCTTCCGCGTATGGAAACTCCAGTGACCAGCGATTATTGGGCTGCTCAATTAGTTTGTTGGCATAAATTGGTAAATGCGCTAATTCATAGCGACTTAAAATGAACTGAATTGCAGAATCCAAGCCATCACTGATGACTTGTAATGGTGCACCTAATTGCGCGGCAACTTCGACAAACTTTGCAAAATCCGCATCAATTTTCATTTGAGCCAAACGGTTATACAGTTCGGTTGGACTGACATTTAGCAGTCCAATTTGTGAACCCATGCATTCGCGTGAGCCAATTTTTCCAGCTTCCCAATCGTCTTCGAGTTGGTGCCAGCCTTCCATGCCAAAACTTTCGAGCAGGACGTCAGTGGTGTCTTCAAGGCTAATTGTGCCATCAAAGTCGCAGAGAATAATCCACGGTGCGTTTTGCTCATGATCGGTTTGATTGCTAATGAGCTGATCTTTCGAAATAAACTTAGTCATAGAACTTTACCAACAGGTTTTGGCCGACAAGAAGTGGCGGGGTTTCAGTCTGCTGCTGTTTTTGTGCAGTAGTAGAAGATGATTTGGACGGTGGATCTAAAGCGAGAATGCATGCCACGACACGACCGTTTTGCAACGTGGGATCGTTGCCTAAACTGGCGGTTTCGTAGACTTTGTTAATCTGGATCACATGCGCAGCAATCGGCAACTGAGATGCTGATCCTTCGACAGAAAGACTGGCTTTCATGCCCATTTTGATATGACTGATAAAGCTTTCATTGACCTCAGCGCGAACGATTAAGGGGCGCTCTGGTAATATCGTGAAAGCAATGTGTTGGTCTGCTGTTGCAGTACTACCTTGTTGTACCCAGACTTTTACAATCTCACCAGCTTGTGGTGCGCGGATGGTTCGTTTCTCCAAAGCGTATTCTGCTGCTGCGACTTTTTGTTGTTCGACTTGTACTTGTGCGCTCGCAACTGCATTTTCAGCTTGGATTTGGGCAACGGCTTGTGTGGCATCATCCGCTTGCTGCTGTTGTGCTGCGCCTAAAGCGGCGGCTTTTTGCCAGCGGCTGGCTAAGCGTTCTGCAGCAGGCAAGCGTAAGGTTTGCATATTGAGCTGTGCTTTTGCTTGCGCAGCCGCAGCTTTTGCTTCAGCAAGATCGAGTGCCGCAGCTTGTGGATCAAGTTGAGCAAGGATTTGACCTTGTTGAATATGATCGCCTAATTTGACATTGATTTGACTGAATATGCCGTTTTCAGGGGCGGAGACTTCGAGTAATCCACCTTCGATTTCTACTTTTCCACGGGCGATGGCGGCATATTCTGCTTTAGGTGCAGCATTTTTTTGTGTGGAATTGTGGTTGTTATCACATGCGCTGAGCGAGATTGAGCATGCTGCGAATAGAGCAGCAGAAAAGATCTTCTTTTGATATCGAAGTGTGCGTTGGTCAGTAGATAAAGGCATAAACGTTAAATTCATACAGCATGTTCCTGCGTTGGAACTGGAGGTAAATGGTGTGATTGAGTTCGAGAGGAGGCGCGCCAATCACGATTGATCACGCCGTCTTCCATTTCCAGAACGCGATCAGCGTGTTGAATCAGGCGATGATCATGGCTGACGCAGAGTACGGTTGAGCCGTGCGCGTGGGCAATGCGACGTAAAATATTGATAATCGTTTGACCACTGGCGGCATCTAACGCGCTGGTGGGTTCGTCGGCAAATAAGAACTGTGGGCGTTTTGCCAATGCACGGGCAATCGCAACGCGTTGCTTTTCTCCACCTGAAAGTGCAGCAGGACGTTGATCGACACGATGCCCCATGCCAACTTCATGCAAGGCTTGAAGTGCGCGTTCACGGCATTCTTTTTTGGATAATCCCAGATAACTCAAAGGCAGTTCAATTTGCTCACAAGCCGTTAATGCTGGAAATAGATTAAATCCCTGAAAAACAAAGCCCGTATGGTGCAAACGAAATTGTTCTAATTCACGCCGACTGGCTCGACTCAGTTCTTGATCGAGCGCCCAGACCTGACCTTGATCAGGAAACTGTAAACCACTCAAGATAGAAAGGAGTGTACTTTTTCCACAGCCTGAAGGCCCTGCGATCAAGGTGAGTTCGCTAGGCATAATGGCAATCGAAAGATCAGTTAGAATCTGGATATTAATCAGTCCTGATTCAAATGATTTGCTGATTTTATCCGCCACTAAACTGGGTTTGGCGGCTGGTTCTGATGCAAGTGTCGTATTTGAATACATTTGATTTGTGGATAATGTCGGCGTCATTTTCTGCTCCATCATCGCATCAGGATTGCAGGATCAGCGCGAAGCAGTCCTGACATTGCAATGAGCCCGGAAACAAAGGCCAGCCCGAAAACCAATCCGATACAAATACAAGCAATCAATGGCGTCATCGCAACCGGCACATCAGACTGAGCCGCAGCGATGAGTAATCCAGAGCTAATGATGCCGCCAATAATAATGCCTATTCCGCCAATCCATGCTGCTTGAGTTAACACCACACGGCGTAAGGCGTTCATGCCAGCGCCAAGCGCATTTAATGTGGCGTATTCGCGTGAGGATGAAATCACAACGGCTGTGAGTGCCTGACTCGCAATTACTGCGCCAACCAAAAACACGATTCCCGCTAAAAATAAGACCGCTGCACCTGCGCCAGTGTCCATCAGCCAATAGCGCTGTGAGCTCCACGCAAAGTCTTTCGCACTCCATAACTCATAAGGACCGAATGTCGTTTGTCCATTCAAACGAGTGATGACCGCGTTGATTTGTTCTGGATCACGGACATGCGCGACAAAATAAGTAATTCCTGAGTCATTGAGTGCTTTGGCGGTTTGTGTGGAGGCAATGACATTGACACCACCTAATGCTCTTAATCCTGAGATTGTCGCAACGACATGGACAGGTTTTCCTTCTATCCATGCATTATCCCCAACATTAACACCGAGCGAATCGAGGTCTGCACGATCCACAATCACCGCATTAGGCTCTAATAAACGCATGCGTAAATTGACGGGTAAAATCTGGTCAAACATCATACCATCAGGTTCTGCATTAACCCCTGTGACATAGACTGAGACGCCGCCTTGTCCCTTTGTCCCACGCCAATCACCATCGACCCACAAGACTGGTTCTGCCGCAGTAATCTCTGGATCACTACGCAATAGCATTTCGACATCGCGATGAATAGGACGTCCGAGGCTGACACTTTGTGTGCCTGGATAACCTGCCCAGATTTCAGCAGATGTGGCATTGACATAAATAGCTGCACTACCAAAGATGCCCAAAACTAACGCAGCTTGTACAACGAGCAAGATTCCAGCGAAACCAATTGCCAAAATTGCAGGAATAAATCGTGACCATTCTCTAAACAACGTTTTGCGAGCAAGGGCGACCATACTTAGCCTCCTTGCCGTGCTTGTCGTTCAGACAAGGATTTTGTCGAAAAAGACTGAGTTGAATGGGCGAGGTCTTTTTTTGCTTCTGAGTTTGCTGCTTTTGATAATGAGGCTGATGACGAAGCTGATGACGAAGCTGATGACGAAGCTGATGATGAGGCTGATGTGTCGAGAGATGCGCCCCCTAGTGCTTTATAGACAGCAACATAGGCAAGATCATGATTCATCTGCATGGATGATAGTTCAATTTGTGCTTGCAGCGCAGCAAGCTGCTCATCCACACCATCGAGTGAACTGGATAGACCTAAATGAATGAGTGTTTGACGTGCGTCAAGGGTTTGTTTTGTCGACTGAATGACTTCATTTTGCTTGTCGATTTGCTGTTTTGCGGCATGGACTGCTGCGAGTGAAGATTCGACTTCATTGACGGCTTCGAGTACGGTTTGTCGATAACTCAGTGTGGCGGCTTTGAGTTCAGATTCGCGTGCATCTGCGGCGGATTTACGCAGTCCCCAGTCAAAGAGTGGTAGATCAATAATTGGACCTACGGCACCGATAGTATTGTCATCAAAAGCATGTAAACGAAAATGACCAATGATCAACAGCGAATAAATATATGAGCCAGAAAGATTGATGGATGGATAACGTGCAGCACGAGCAGTCCCAAATTGCCCAGCCGCTTGTAAAACATTGGCTTGTGCTTGCTGAATATCTGGTCGAATGCGAATGACGTCCGTCGGGAGAGTTTGTACACTAAATTCGCCAATCACAGGCTGCGTTGTGGGTGTTGCCCAAGCTGGATTTGGCGAAGTGCGACCTTGTAGTAATGCCAATTGTTGCAATGTTTGTTCGACTTCAAGTTGCTTGGCTTGCTGCATTTTCTGTTGTTGCGCAAGAGAGCCTTGAATGGTAGATAGTGCACTCTTTGGAGAAAGACCTAAGTCAACACGTGCTGCAGTGAGTGAGTATTGTTGTTGTGTTTGTTGGATGAGTTGATCAAATAACTGAACTTGCTGTTGTGCAGTGCGCAGTTGAATCCAGGTACGAACGACTTCCGCCACCAAAGAAACACGTGCCATTTGTGCTTGTGCTTCTACGTCAGCGAGTTGCCCATCGACAATCTGTTGCGAGGCTTCTTTTTTACCAAATAGCCCTAATTCCCAAGTGGTATCAAAGTCAGCCTGAAGATAACTGGTCGTCGCGCTGGGTGCGGGCACGTCGTTGGTTCTGAAATGTAAATCAGGTAAAAAGTTACTATAATTTTTTTTCGAGATAATGCGTGCAGCTTGAATATGCTCACGTGCCGCCGCGAGCGTTAAGTTTTGAGCTAATGATTCTTCAACTAAAGCATCTAAATCGGGTGCATGAAAAGCTTTCCACCAGCCTTGTAAGTCTGGGGTTGTCCGTTCTCTCGTATCTGTAGTCTGATGTTGCCAGTGTGCAGGCAAAGGCTCTGCTAAGTCTGGCATTGTATTCGACATACATGCAGATTGGGTTAATGTGAGCCCGAGCATCGACAGGACTACAACAGTTTTATATGAAAATAAAGACAATAATCCTGCATGTCGCTGCATGGGCAGCAATCGGTTGTGAGCGGAGCGACATGAAGGCTTTAAGACAGAAATTTTCATGAATAACATATTGTCAAACTAAACTTGCGTAAGGGTTGAGGGAATGTGGAGATATGATGGATTCAAAACATAGAAATTTGCCGATTCTATTTCAATATGATCTCGTAAAGTGACAAAATATGTGCCTAAGAAATAAGGTAAAACCAGAATGATGATGAATCACCATATAGATAATCAGAACCTGTTAATTTTGGTCATTGAAGATGAGCCAGAAATTGCAGAGATTTTGCAGGTCTATTTACAGCATGAAGGTTTTCGCACACAGCACGCCAATAATGGTCGACAGGGCATACAATTCTGGCGACAACTTCAGCCTGATCTGGTGTTACTGGATATTCGGATGCCAGGTCATGATGGTTTAGATATCTTGCAGACGATTCGCAGTGAAAGTAACGTCCCGATTATCATGCTGACGGCATTGACAGATGACATCACAAAATTACTCAGTTTACGTTTAGGCGCGGATGATTATATCGCGAAGCCTTTTAATCCTGCCGAAGTGATTGCACGAATTAAAACTGTGCTGCGTCGTAGTCATTTTACGATGACGTCTAGCCCGATACTTCGTATTGGTCGTTTAACCATTGACCAGAATGCGCATACAGCTCAATTCGAGGATGCTACGGGTGGACAGCAAGAACTGCCTTTGACGTTGACGGAATTTAAATTACTCGTGCATCTGGCAAGACAACCTAAACGATGTTTTAGTCGCATGGATTTGATCGAAGCTTGTTTACCTGAAAGTGATGCGTTAGATCGTGTGATCGACTCCCATTTAAGTAAACTACGTCGAAAGCTGAGTGATGCAGGCGGTGCGGATATGATTCAAACAGTTCGTGGCGTGGGTTATCGACTCTGGATCGATTAAGAGATCTTTTAACGCGATTGATAGCATGATGAATAATGTGATGGCGTGATGAATAAACAATTAGAAAAAATCTGGATTCGCCTTGGTCTGTATATGACACTGTTTGTCTTAACCACGATCGGTATTATCGCGGTCAGTGTTGAGATTCGAGAGCAACTCCAATTTAGAGATTTTGTGAGTCAATTTCCAGCCAACAAGCAGGAAGAAGTCGCGCATAATCTGACTTCATTGGGTCAAAACAGCCCTGAGTTATGCGCTTATCTGACACAGTTCGTTGCAGATGGCCCAAATGGTTTGGAGGGTAATCGTGAGCTTTCGCCGTTAATCATCGGTTTAATACTGAGTTTACTGCTTGGAATTATCGTGGCGTTATTATTGGCGCGGATGATCATTAAACCCATCGCATCAATTGCAGAGGCAGCTGGTCGAATTGCAGAAGGAGACCTAACGGTACGTGCTCATGCATCCTCTGGTCAGGGTGAACTGACCGCGATGATTAATAATTTTAATCATATGGCAGGCGCATTGGAAACTTTAGAGCGCGAACGTAAAGCCACTGCGGCGGCAATTTCACATGAATTAAGAACGCCATTAACCATATTGAATGGACGGCTTCATGCATTGTGTGATGGCATAATTAAGCCGAGTGTGCAGGAATATAACAAGTTATTGGATCAAACTCAGCATTTGGTTCGCTTGGTTGAAGATGTCCATGTATTAGGGTTGGATAATGCTGAAAAGCTCACGCTATATCCTACGGAACTGGATTTGGCTGCACTCATTGATGAAATTTCGCCTTTATATATTGAGCGTGCTGCGGAGTATGATCTGCAATTAGATCTCCACACAGAATCAGCTTGGGTTTTTGTTGACCATGATCGGATGAGCCAGATTGTTTCTAATCTGGTTGAAAATGCATTCAGATATGCAACAAATGGCAAACGTGTAGAGCTTCGTGTGTTTAAGGAAAAACGAGATGTTATTCTTGAAGTCCGAGATTTCGGAGCAGGGTTACCTCAAGGCATGAATGAACGGGTTTTTGATGCGTTTTTTCGATTAGATCAGTCGCGTTCACGCGCAACAGGAGGGTCTGGTTTAGGATTGGCAGTCGTTCGTAGTCTTGTTGAACAGCAAGGCGGGACGGTGCGTGCATATAATCATCCAGATGGTGGTGCTGTATTTCGAGTCACATTACCTGCACTGGAACGTTAGTCTTGCGTGCATAAAAAATCCCACTTTCAAAGTGGGATTTTTGTTTTTTATAACGGTTTTTTTCTAAAAATCAACGGAACTTAAGCGTCATTAATCCCAATAAAACCAACATAATGGTAATAATCCAGAAGCGTACGACAACGCGGGTTTCAGGCCAGCCAAGCTCCTCAAAGTGGTGGTGAAGTGGTGCCATTCTGAAAATCCGTTTCTTGCGCAGTTTGTATGATCCGACCTGCAGGACGACAGATACTGCTTCGGCAACAAACAATCCACCCATAATCGCAAGAACCATTTCTTGGCGTACCATCACGGCAATAACCCCGAGCATTGCCCCGAGTGTGAGCGCACCAACATCACCCATAAAGACTTGAGCAGGATGTGCGTTAAACCAGAGGAAGCCTAAACCCGCACCGATCATTGCTGCGCAAATCACAACGAGTTCACTGTTATCTGCGATATAAGGAATGTGCAGATAATGCGCGAAACTGATATTGCCTGATAAATAAGCAAAAGCACCTAAACCTGATGCAACCAGCACCACAGGCATAATTGCCAGACCATCTAAACCGTCGGTGAGGTTGACGGCATTACTACTTCCTGTGATCACAAGATAAGTAAAGATGATGAAGCCTACGGCACCGAGAGGGAGGGATAGATTTTTGAAAAAGGGAATCAGTAAATCGGTTTGATCAGGTGACTTTGCAAGGTAGAGCAGCGCTGCGCCAGCACCAAAAGCCCCGACAGATGTCCAAAAGTATTTTTTCTTTGCTGATAGACCTTTAGGGTTTTTGTGTTTGATTTTTAGCCAGTCATCCATAAAGCCGACGATTCCAAAAATCACCATCACACCCAGTACAATCCATACATACGGATCTTTGAGATTACACCAAAGTAGTGTGCTGATTCCGATACTAAACAGAATCAGAATTCCGCCCATCGTCGGGGTGCCTGTTTTGACGAGATGGGTTTTAGGGCCATCATCGCGCACAGCTTGACCGTATTTTAGTGCATGTAAGCGGCGGATCATGCCTGGGCCAAATAAAAGACTTAACCCCAATGATGTCAAAACACTAAAAATGATGCGAACCGTTAGGTAATCAAACACCAGAAATGTGCGCTGGTATTGCCCCAGAATATTAAACAGCCATAGCAACATTAATGTGTCTCCGATACAGAATCTTGGGGAATATGAATAATACTGTTTTCAAATTGTACTGAATCATGTTTGATTTCAGTTTCGAACGCGTGGATGAGCGTTTCCATTTGTGTAAATCGTGAACCTTTAAACAGAATGTTGATCTGATAAGGGCTTTGATCAGATTGTTTAGCCGTATTGGCTGTGTGCGATTGTAACCAGTTTTTAAGTGTAGCAAATAATTGTTCTTTATCAGCAAAAGCTTGTGCATAAACTGAGCTTGCGCTGATCTCGGCAATGGTATCTTCCGCGAATTGCCCTACTGCAAAAACAGCATCCAGTGGCATTCTGGCAAGATCACCACCTAGATCACGATGTTCTTTCTGTGCGCTGTCACCAAGTTCGCCAATATCACCAAGTACCAAGATACGAACACCTGTTTGTGCAGCTAAAACTTGTGCTGCTGCACGCATCGAATGAGGATTGGCATTATAAGTATCATCAATCAACGTCAATGTCCCGTGTGGCAGTGCGTGCTGAATGAAGTTTAGACGGCCTTTGGTACTTTGTGCCTGCCCCAGCCCTTGTGCAATGGTTGCTAAGGGAATATTTAAAGCAAGAGCAAATGCAGCAGCTGCCAGTGCATTATCAATGTTATGTGCCCCAGCAAACGATAAATTGATCGATACTGAATCATGGTGTGTATTGAGCGTAAACTGACTTGATGTCGGTAAAATTTCAATTTGAGTTGCGTAGACATCGCTATTTTGCGCGGTTCCACCAAATCGAATACGTTTAAATGCTTGTGCTGCCTCAGCAATAACGTCGGCAAAATCGTCTTGCGCAGGAATAATTGCAACGCCATCCGCTGCTAAACCTTGAAAAATCTCAGACTTTGCGCGTGCAATCCCTGCGCGACCACCAAATTCACCCACATGCGCGGTGCCGATATTTAGAATACCTGCAACTTTGGGCTGCACCATCGCGGTCGTATAGGCGATTTCACCAATGTGGTTGGCACCAAGTTCGAGAACGCCAAAGTGATGTTGAGGAGTGAGTTCTAATAACATCATTGGAACGCCAAGATCGTTATTCAGATTACCGCGTGTGACCAGTACTTCATCTTGATGGCTATGGACACGCAAAATGCTGCCGATCATTTCTTTAGTGGTTGTTTTGCCACTAGAACCTGTGAGAGCAACCGTTGTTAAATCAGGAAAACTGCGTCTGCGTGCAGTTGCAAGACGACCTAATGCAAGCCGTGTATCGTCCACTAAGAGTTGCGGAACAGAAATATCTGGAATCAGGCGTGAAACAATAACCGCAGTTGCACCTTGTTTAACTGCATCTGCAACAAAATTGTGTGCATCAAATCGTTCGCCAATCAGTGCAAGAAACGCATCATTGGGCTGAATCTGGCGTGTGTTGGAAATGATGCGTGCGATGCTTAGATTATTCAGACGTGTGCTATCCGAAGCTGATGCAAAATGCCATATTCCACCCGTCGCTAAAGCAAGTTCATTGGCAGTCCATTCTGGAAGTTGTGCGTTCGTGGCGGAAAGTTCAGTCATGAAAGTTAATCTGTATGGGTTAAATAAAAACAAAATAAATGCGATAAGCACGAAATATAAACGAAATCAGCATCACACATTGTACTGAATTGTCCTTGACTGAATCATACATCAAAAGAACGTCTGTATATTTATTCGTCAGTCTATAGGGTTTGTGATTGTCGCATTGGTCGTGTGGGGAAGCGTGAGTAGCGCTTGGCGGGCTTGAGTTAATTCCACTGCATCATCAAACCAGTGTCGCACACCGTCGATTTCTTGATAATTCTCATGACCTTTCCCTGCCAAAACAACAGCATCGCCTGCATGGCTTTCGCGTACTGCTAGAAGAATTGCTTGCCTGCGATCAGGTTCGATAGTCATGCGTGCTAATTCATCAGAGCTCAGGCCACTCAGCATGTCTGTAATAATCGAGTTCGCATCTTCAGTGCGTGGATTATCGGAGGTCACAATCAGTCGATCAGCATCTTGCAATGCAGCGCGCGTCATGAGTGGGCGCTTCCCTTTGTCCCGATCTCCGCCACAACCAAAGACACACACCAATTGTCCAGCAACATGAGGTCGTAAGCTGGTTAACACTTGGGTTAACGCATCGGGCGTATGCGCATAATCTACGATGAGTAATAAAGACTTATCCGCGATGACTTGCATTCGACCTGCTGCGCCAACTAATTTTGGTACGGCGGCAACCACTTGATCTAATGACAAGCCTAATGCCAGTGCGCCTGCGACAGCCGCCAATAAGTTCGCGACATTAAAGCGTCCGAGCAACGGACTTTGTAGCGTGACGATGCCGAAAGGTGTCTGAATTTCTAAGGTTGCACCGTTTAAGGTGAAATTAGATTTAAGCACATAAAAATCAGCAGGCACTGTTGTATGGATGGAATAACGCCAGACCACAATGTCAGGCGTGATATGGTTGAGCATTAACGCGCTTGCAGGATCATCGGCATTGATGATGGCGTATTTTAGCTCTGGGAAATATTGAGGATTGAATAGTCGTGATTTTGCTTCAGCGTAGGCCTCAAACGTGCCGTGATAATCTAAGTGATCGCGAGTCAGATTGGTAAAAATCGCAACTTCGACGGGTGTGCCTGCCAAGCGTCCTTGC
>JAGWUI010000026.1 GCA_028868515.1 Gammaproteobacteria bacterium | reverse complement strand
CTGATTTGAAATCTTTAATTTGATTTGTTTTATTGTTGAATCAACTTGTTCTTTATCTAGGTTATTACAGCTCTCTAAGAAACTGCAAACACAGCGAAGTTGGTCTGTATTAAATAGCTTTATGTATTCGCCTGAGTTGTGTAATAGAATAAATTCGATACTGTTGAAAAAGTCGCAATATTGATAGTTTCGATTGTTCCTAATGAATATTGTTATTGCAGCAGGAAGATAATATCGAAAGGCCTTTGGCGAAAGAAAAATGGCAGCTAAATGAGCATTCAGATACTCATAACTTATTTCTCTCCATGAATCAAATTGGTTAATTGCTTTTTGCCTGTTATTTAAAGCAATTAAAGCGATTTGCTTACTGCTTTCAGGCCAATAAGGCATTTCTAGAATTTCTTGTTTGAGTTCGCTAAATTCAATCCCGAAATCTTTGCCAATATAGACCTTTAATGGATCAGAACCAAGCTGGTCAAAGTGTCGTCGGACTCCTGCTGAGTCATAGAAATCCTCTTCAAGTAATGTGTATTCGTCTCCGAGCTTAACATCACAGAAAGCAGATTCGATCATTTGAATTAATTTTTCATCTATATTCATAAATTTTATGCATCAGTATTATATTTAATTTTTCACATCAAACCTGAAACAACTTCCCATCTTCACACATCCATGTTTCCGCGCCTAAAGTCTTTGCCTCATCCATCTGGTGAGTGACATAAACTAATGGAATATTAAAACGCTCTGGCACTTCTTTTAGGAATTGCAAAATCGGTTGTTTGAGCGAATAGTTTAAGGCGTTCAGCGGTTCATCTAATAACAATAATCGCGGCATTGATAGCAATGTTCTGCCAAGTGCGACACGTTGACGCTCACCACCTGATAAATGTCTGGGTTGTTGATTAAGTAGTTTTTCAATTTCTAGAAGTTCAATCACAGATTCAGGACTAAATCGGCGACTTTCGGCGGTTTGTAGATGATAGCCGTAGAGCAAATTTTCGCGGACAGAGAGATGTGGGAATAGCTGTCCGTCCTGCCACATAAGTCCAATATGTCTTAAATGCGGTGGAATAAAAATATCCTGTGCGGTATCAACTAATGTATCGTCGTTTAAGCAAGCAAAGCCATGCATTGGTTCGAGTAAACCAGCAAAGAGAGTGAGTAATGTGGATTTTCCTGCGCCCGATGCGCCGCAAATTGCCGTAATTGGGGCTTTGAAGCTACCTTGCATGTTGAGCTTGAATTGATGAGATGCGTTGCCACGCTTTAAAAAAAGATCAAATGAAAGATGGTTAGACATCGCGGTAGCCCAAGCGTTGGTGGCTGCGACGAGCAAGCCATTGACTTGCTCCAAGTGTGAATAGTGCAACAATGATGGATAAAATCACCAAACGTAATGCTAATGTCTCACCATCAGGAGATTGAATTGCTGCATAGATTGCAAGTGGTAGCGTCCGCGTTTCGCCATCAATATTTCCAACAAAAGTAATCGTCGCACCAAATTCACCGAGACTACGCCCAAATGCTAATACTGCACCCATGAGAATTGCTGGCATACACAGTGGAATGGTAATCGTCAGAAAAGCTCGCCACGGACTTGCGCCGAGAGTTTGCGCCGCTTGTTCTAATCGAACATCGACGTTTTGCAGAGCCAAACGAATAGGTTGAACAAATAACGGTAAGCTCATGAGCCATGAAGCCAGAACTGCGCCTGTCCAGTGAAAGGCGAGTTGGATGCCTAGAGGTTGTAGCCATTGTCCAATCCAGCCATTGCGCCCAAACATGACCAAAAGTAAATAGCCGAGAACCACAGGTGGCAAAATCATCGGTAAATAAACAAATGCTTCAAGGAGTGATTTTCCCCAGAAGTTGCGTCGTGCCAACACCCACGCTAAGCCAATCGCGGGCAGTGCACCCAGAAGCGTGCACCAGAACGCAACTTTGAGCGAGAGCCACAAAGCGCGTATTTCAACTGGTGATAAGCTGGTGAATAAACTACTCATGTATTCGATTCATCGCGCGATTCAAGAGGGTCAATGTTTAACTGCACCAAAGCCATATTTATGAAAAATCTTTTGTGCGGCAGGTTGTTGTAGATATTGCCAGAATTGCTGGCTGGATGGGGTGGCTTTTGTTTGATTTTCTGTAGTTTTTAGCAATGCAAGTGGATAGGTAATGGGTGCATGGCTGTTATTTGGGAATGTTCCAATGATTTTGACTTTATCACTAATCATTGCATCGGTTGTATAGACAGCACCTGCAGGGCATTCACCTCGTGCGACAAAGGCGAGTGCGCTACGAACATCTTCAGTGGGAACAACACGCGATTGCAGTCCATCCCACCATCCCATTGTAATCAGTGATTGTTTGGCATATTTGCCTGCTGGAACGCTGTCAGGATTACCGAGACAAATTTTTCCTGTAAAGGCGAGTGGTAAATGGAAGCTTTTATCCATGATGACTGGAAAGGGTTGATCTTTAGGCGTAATTAAAACTAACTGATTGGCTAATAGATCTACGCGGCTTTTTTCAATGAGTAGATTTGATTTTGCTAATGCATCCATCCAAGGTTCATCTGCTGAGATGAATATCTGCGCTGGTGCACCAAGCTGAATTTGTTTGGCGAGTGTAGATGATGCAGCAAACGAAGTTTGAATTTTATCAGTAGGATGTGTCGCTTCGTAGCCTTGCGCAATTTCAGTGAGTGCGTTATTTAAACTTGCGGCAGCAAATACTGTCACAGTTTCAGCGTGGCTTAAAACAGGTGTTATCAAAATAGGTAAGAGGAGTGCGGCGGCAATAACGTTTTGTTTTTTTGAACAATAAAAATTCATGTAAAGATTCCTAAAATGTTTATTAGAGATGAGTTTAATACTACTGTATTCATGACTGAGTGGGTATGTCACTGAACTAATGACAACCTACAACTAAGAAAGCAAGAAATGCACCAATATGTCATATTGTGATGTAAAAGCAATTGAAAATGAGAGTGTATTGCCATTGTTTTATCGAGAATCGTTGCTTTAGTTAAACAAGACACTAGAGCCAAATTGCAAACGCGCGTATCATAGGCGACTTCTTTTTAAGGCTTTAGCAGTCCTAAGATTGTTAATGGAGCTCGTCCTAGTATGTTTATCGTGGCTGGTGCGCCTGCACTCTCTACCTTCAAGCAACGTCAGTTGCTCTCCCGTCTAGCAAATATTGCACCTGTAACGGGGATTGATAGTCAGTTTCTCTACTTTTTTGATGCGCCTTTAGCAGATCAACAGCTGAAAGCTGCGGTCGGTCTACTGAACGACGATCAAACGTTTGCGGTACAAACGAAAGATGCTGATAGCGTTCAAATACTGGTGACACCGCGTCTGGGAACGATTTCTCCGTGGTCTTCTAAAGCAACTGATATTTTTAATAACTGCGATGTACCTGTAAATCGTCTTGAACGCGGCATACTGTACACCCTCCGTGGTGTCAGCAGTGTGACGAAAGAACTGAAAGCCGTTTTGCATGATCGCATGACTGAAACTGTATTTGATGATGTTGATCAAGCACAGCAATTGTTTCATGTAACATCACCAAAACCATTGAATAGTATTGATATTCTGGGTCGTGGTCGTGATGCTTTAATTGAGGCTAATAAAGAGTTTGGCTTCGCGTTATCCATTGATGAAATTGATTATTTAACTGATGCGTTTACACGCATGAGCCGTAATCCAAACGACATCGAACTGATGATGTTTGCGCAGGCCAATTCAGAACATTGCCGTCATAAAATCTTTAATGCGGAATGGACAGTGAATGGTGAAAAACAGCCATTATCATTATTCCAAATGATTAAAAATACCTATAAACAATCTCCTGAAAATGTGTTGTCTGCATATAAAGATAACGCGTCAGTGATTGTTGGTGCTTCTGCTGCGCGTTTTTATCCGCAGGGCAAACAACATCAATATAACTACACCAACCAAGCCACGCATATCCTGATGAAAGTCGAAACTCACAATCATCCAACAGCGATTGCGCCATTTGCTGGTGCTGCGACAGGTTCTGGCGGTGAAATTCGTGATGAAGGTGCGACTGGTCGTGGTGGTAAGCCAAAAGCGGGTTTAGCAGGTTTTACCGTTTCTAACCTGAATATTCCTGGTGCACTTGAACCTTGGGAAGATAAGGTTGGTGCGGAATATGGTAAACCTACACGGATGGCTTCGCCGTTACAAATCATGACCGATGGTCCATTGGGTGCTGCGGCATTTAATAATGAATTTGGTCGCCCGAACCTTTGTGGTTATTTCCGTACTTTTGAATTAAACGTGAATGGTAATGTTCGCGGCTTCCACAAGCCAATTATGATCGCGGGTGGCTACGGTAATATTCGCCCAGACCATGTAGAGAAATTGCCAATTCAAGAAGGTGATTTACTCATTGTTTTGGGTGGTCCTGCGCTATTGATTGGGTTAGGTGGTGGTGCTGCGTCGAGTGTAGATAGTGGCACGATGGGCGAACAGCTTGATTTTGCTTCGGTACAACGCGAAAACCCAGAAATGGAACGTCGTTGCCAAGAAGTCATTGACGCATGTTGGGGCTTAGAGGAATCCAATCCAATCGTGTCGATTCATGATGTCGGCGCGGGCGGTTTGTCTAACGCGATGCCTGAGTTGGTTAATGATCATAAACTCGGTGCAACGCTGAATTTGCGTAAGATTCCATCGCTTGAAGCTGGCATGTCGCCAATGGAAATCTGGTCGAATGAAGCACAGGAACGTTATGTTCTTGCGATTCGTCCTGAGTCATTGAAATTATTTGAAAGCTTGTGTGCGCGTGAGCGTTGTCCGTTTGCGGTACTTGGTGATGCGACTGAAGTGCGTCATTTGACGGTCAGTGATCCACACTTCGACAATAATCCTGTCGATATCCCGATGCAAGTCATGCTCGGTGGTGCACCAAGATTGCAACGTCAATATGAAGAAATTCAGCGTGTCGGCACCAAGTTTGATCCAAGTACTGTCGATCTGAAAGATGCGATTTTCCGCGTTTTACGTCATCCGACTGTTGCAAGTAAGTCATTCTTGATCACGATCGGCGATCGTTCGATTACAGGTTATGTCGCGCGTGATCAAATGGTTGGTCGTTGGCAGGTTCCTGTTGCTGACTGCGCGGTAACGGTCACAGGTCATCAATCGACCACTGGTGAAGTGATGAGTATGGGCGAGCGCCCACCTGTGGCATTGCTTAATCCATCAGCATCTGCACGTCTGTGTGTAGCAGAGGCGATTACCAATTTGGCTTCTACGCCAATCGATCATTTGGGCGATATTAAATTATCTGCAAACTGGATGGCTGCGGCAGGACAACCGGGTGAAGATCAAGCGTTGTTTGAGGCGGTTCGTACCATCGGTATGGAACTTTGCCCAGAGCTCGATATTGCGATTCCAGTGGGTAAAGACTCATTGTCAATGCGTACTACTTGGCAAGATGATGGTGTGGATAAAGCAGTGACATCACCAATGTCTCTGATCGTGACTGCGTTTGCGCCTGTGCTAGATGTTCGGTTACATGTAACTCCTGAATTGCGCAAGACAGAAGACGAAAGCGTTCTGGTTCGTATTGATTTGTCACGTGGCCAATTCCGTCTAGGCGCGTCAGTACTGACAACTGTTTATAACCATCTTGGTGAAGTGACTGCTGATTTAGATCAAATCAGCGATTTGAAAGCATTGTTTAATTTGGTTCAAGATTGGACGAAGCAAGGTAAATTGTTGGCATACCACGATATTTCGGATGGTGGATTGCTCGCAACCGTTGCTGAAATGATGTTTGCAAGCCGTTTGGGTGTTGACCTCAGGGTTGGTCAAAATGCAGTTGCAGAGTTGTTTGCTGAAGAAGTGGGTTGTGTGGTTCAGGTTCGTCTGAGTGATTGGACAGCGCTTCAAGCCCAACTTGCTGATTCACCAATTGCGAATGCGATTTCAATCGTTGGTACAGTGAATAACTCTGATACTTTAACTGTTGCAGGTTTGAGCTTGCCACGTGTTGAATTGCAAACTGCATGGGCGAAAGCAAGTCATCAGATTCAACGTCTACGCGACAATAGCGATTGTGCGGATCAAGAGTTTGCATTGATCAGCGATGCTTCTCATCAAGGTTTGATTGCAGAGCCAACTTTTGATTTGAATGAACCAATCGAAGCGCCATTCCTGAATTTGAATCAACCTAAGGTTGCGATCTTGCGTGAGCAAGGTGTGAATGGTCAGATCGAAATGGCTGCGGCTTTTGATCGTGTTGGGTTCTCGACTTATGATGTTCACATGAGTGATTTGCTGGCTGGGCGCGTGCGTTTGGATGATTTCCAAGGACTCGTTGCTTGTGGTGGCTTTAGTTATGGTGATGTATTGGGCGCAGGCGGTGGTTGGGCAAAATCAGTGCTTTACCATGCAAAACTTCGTGATCAATTTGAAAGTTTTTTCCATCGTAGCGAAACCTTCACATTAGGCGTGTGTAACGGTTGCCAAATGTTGTCACAGCTTAATACGCTTATTCCGGGTGCTGAGTTGTTCCCACGTTTTAGACGTAATACCAGTGAATCTTTTGAAGCGCGTGCGGTTAACGTGCGTGTTGAGAAATCACGTTCAGTATTGCTCGATGGTATGGCGGGATCGATTTTGCCAATCGTTGTGGCGCATGGTGAAGGTCGTGTTGATGCGACTGCGGATCAATTGGCAGCGCTTAATGCACAAGAGCAAGTCTTGATGCGTTTTGTTGATAGTCATGGCAATCCTACGCAGACTTATCCACTCAATCCAAACGGTTCTCCAGAAGCGATTACTGGCGTAACTTCTCTCGATGGTCGCGCGACATTGCTGATGCCGCATCCAGAGCGCAACGTACGCGCGTTGCAGCATAGCTGGAAGCCTGAAGATTGGACGGAAGATGGTGCGTGGTTACGTTTGTTTAGAAATGCGCGTGTCTTCGCTGGTTAATGCTGGCGAAGCGTTATGTATAAACTGACTCTATACGTCCCTGACTCGCATGTTGAAGTTGTAAAGCAAGCGATTTTTGCAGCGGGTGCAGGGCGTTATGAGACTTATGATTCTTGTAGTTGGCAAGTCATGGGGCAGGGTCAGTTTCAGCCGTTAAAAGGTGCAACGCCTTTTATTGGTGAGGTCGGTGAGCTAGAAAAAGTACCAGAATGGCGTGTCGAAACAGTCGTTGAAGATGAGTTTATTCATGCCGTGATTGATGCGCTACGTGCTGCACATCCGTATGAAATGCCTGCGTTTGATGCGGTTAGGGTGGAGTTTTGGTAGCTCAAGAATAATAAAACAGATTACATTTTTCTTTTTAAAATTCCCAAAAAGGGAATATAATAATGACGAAGCCAATTAAATGCATATCATCGCTAAAAGTAAGCTTAGATTGTTTTGGGAAAGTAATTCGTCATATCTTGATGCGGTTGAGCCATTAACAGAGTGGTATCGACATTTTGATAAAGCGAGTTATCAGAACCCACAGGCAATCAAAGATGTATTTGGTACAGCGAGCATTTTGAAAGGCGGGCGTGTTGTCTTTAATATCGGTGGTAATAAGTATCGTTTGATTGTTGCATTTGATTTTGAGCGACAGTTTGGTTATATCCGATTTGTTGGTACTCACGCCCAGTATGATCGTATACATGCGGAGCTCATATGATTACCGTTAAGCCTATCCATAATGATGAAGATCTTGCTCAAGCATTGGAACGCATTGATGAGCTTTGGGGTGCTGCAGTTGGTACGCCTGAAGGTGATGAGTTGGATATTTTGGCGATGTTGGTTGAGCGTTACGAAGAGACGCATTATCCCATACCACCATCTGATCCAGTTGCTGCAATTAAATTTATGATGGAACAGAAAGGTTTAACGCAAAAGGATTTGGTTCAGTATCTTGGATCTCCGAGCAAGGCATCCGAAGTACTTAACCGAAAACGACCATTAAGCATCAATATGGTTAAAAGACTGCATCATGGTCTAAATATTCCTTATGGATGTTTGTTGGCCTAAGTGATTAGAAATTAAGAGGTGTGCAGCCAAGCTAATTATATGGCATATCGCTTTATTACTTCTTGGGTAATGGCTGACCTAGTCGTACTGACTCATATACTATCTCGGGATCTATTTGACACCAATAACGAAAATAAAGTGATAGTTTTTGATCTTTGAATAATTCTTCAACGGTCGTTTCTTCAGGGATGGTTAGTCGCGGGTGAGTCCATTGTTCAGCCATAACGCCGATACACATCCATTCTCCAATATTTGAGCTAATATCAATCAACCATGTTGCTTTACCTCCAGAAATACTCGCCAGAGGTGATGTTTGCCATGCGGCTTTAAGTAGTTCTATGATAGTGCATGAGCTTTTTATTGAAAATTCAGCATTATGACTTCTGCAATCATCACCAGCGCAAACGCTGTCTCGATCTGTTGTGATCGTGAGTTGGTTGTTGTTTTTTATCATATATTTATTTTTGATTATCTTATGTGATGGAAGCACTGTATAAGATGCTAAGTGTTTATTGGTAAGAGTTCTGATCCCGTGAAAGTTATATTTCATCAACGAAAAGTCCATAATTATAGTGGTTGTATAATTTAATATAATCAATATTCAACAGCTCTGGATTTTCTTTATACTAAAGTAATATTAGCATCGTTAATCCCTCATAGCCCTTGACGTTACACCCAAAATTTCAGAAAATACCCTATCTTTTTATCGATGCTCATGCCGACCACCCTTTGGTATGAAAGTCTTTAGCTTTGGCGAACATCTGCTCTATCGCGAGCGCTTGTTGATGCTTTTGGGGCATTCCCATCCGAATGCGCTGCATGTCTTATTCTGGTCACACTTACCAGCATATGATTTTCTGCTCTGCCGTCAAAATCCTGCTCAATATTGAGCTTAAAAATCTATGATTGTCTGGATTGCATAGCGCATTCTGGGCTCATGTTGTTTATCTATTGCTATTAAAAAGATTGTGATCAATAGCGTGGACAACGAGTTAATGTGATTAGGGTGAGTGAAATTGGAAAATACTGATAAGCAAACAGAGAAGAAAGTAGAATTGCTTTCTGGCGGTGAGATGCTCATTCGTGCATTGGCCGACGAAGGCGTTAAGTACCTATTCGGTTATCCGGGCGGTACGGTTCTGCATATTTATGATGCATTGTTCCGCCAAAACAATGTTGAACATATTCTTGTACGTCATGAGCAAGCTGCTGGACATATGGCAGATGCTTATTCTCGTGCGACAGGTGAAACTGGCGTAGTGCTCGTGACTTCAGGGCCAGGTGCGACCAATACGATTACAGCAATCGCAACAGCCTATATGGATTCGATTCCAATGGTTGTGATTTCTGGTCAGGTTCCATCGCATTTAGTTGGTGAAGACGCATTCCAAGAAACCGATATGCTTGGTATTTCGCGTCCAGTTGTGAAGCATAGCTTCCAAGTTCGCCATGCAAGCGAAATTCCGATGATCGTGAAGAAAGCGTTTTATATCGCAAGTACAGGTCGTCCGGGTCCAGTTTTGATTGATATCTCAAAAGATATGACCAATCCAGCGGAAAAATTTCCTTACGAATACCCAGAGAAAGTAAAACTACGTTCTTATTTGCCACCGGGTCGTGGTCATGCGGGTCAAATTCGTAAAGCGATTGATGAGTTACTTCTTGCAAAACGCCCAATGATTTATGCAGGTGGTGGTGTTGTACAAGGTAATGCATCACATCATTTGACTGAACTTGCACATTTACTGAATTTCCCAGTTACCAATACATTGATGGGCTTGGGTGCATTTCCGGGGACTGATCCACAGTTTGTCGGTATGCTTGGTATGCATGGCACTTATGAAGCCAACATGGCGATGCATCATTCTGATGTGATCTTGTGTATTGGCGCGCGTTTTGATGACCGCGTAACCAATAACACGTCTAAGTTCTGTCCAGATGCCAAAATTATTCATATCGACATCGACCCAGCGGCGATTTCAAAAACCATCATGGCGCATATTCCAATCGTTGGTGCTGTTGAGCCTGTGCTGGCGGAAATGTTGACTCAGTTGAAACAGCTTGGTGTAAACAAGCCAAATGCAGCTGAAATCGACAACTGGTGGGCACAAATTAACGAATGGCGTAAACGTCATGGTCTCCGTTACGATGCGCCTGCTAATGGAGAAATGAAACCTCAGCAAGTCGTTGAAATGCTCTATAAAATCACCGACGGTAAGGCAATTATTACGTCTGACGTTGGTCAGCATCAGATGTTTGCGGCGTTGTATTACCAATTCGACGAACCACGTCAGTGGATCAACTCAGGTGGCTTAGGCACGATGGGGGTTGGTTTGCCTTACGCAATGGGCTGTAAACTTGCATTCCCTGAGCGTGATGTCGTTTGTATTACAGGCGAAGGCTCGATTCAGATGAATATCCAAGAGCTTTCAACCTGTTTGCAATACAACTTGCCAGTTAAGATTCTCTGTTTGAACAACCGTTCACTCGGTATGGTGAAGCAGTGGCAAGACATGCAGTACGAAGGTCGTCATTCAAGCTCATACATGGAGTCATTGCCTGATTTCGTGAAATTGGTTGAAGCTTACGGTCACGTTGGTATGAAAATTACCGATCCATCACAGCTAGAAAGCAAGATGGCTGAAGCAATGGCGATGAAAGATCGCTTGGTTTATATGGATGTTTACGTTGATCCAAAAGAACACGTTTACCCAATGCAAATCGCTCAGCAATCCATGCGCGATATGTGGTTAAGAAAAGGGGAGCGTACATAATGCGCCATATTATTTCTGTATTAGTTGAAAACGAACCGGGCGCATTGTCACGTTTGGTAGGCTTGTTTAGTCAACGCGGCTATAACATTGAAACACTTAACGTTGCGCCGACTGAAGACTCAACATTGTCACGTTTGACACTGACCACCTATGGTGATGAGCACAAAATTGAGCAAATCACTAAGCAGCTCAATAAGCTAATTGAAGTTGTGAAGGTTGTTGATCTATCAGAAGGTTCACATATTGAACGTGAGTTGATGTTGATCAAGCTTAAAGCGATTGGTGCTGCACGTGCAGAAATCAAACGTACGGCTGATATTTTCCGCGCGCAAGTGGTTGATGTCACACCAACGACATACACCATTCAAATCGCTGGTGCGACCGATAAGCTTGATGGCTTTATCGAAGCATTGTCAGAAAACACAATTTTGGAAGTTGTGCGTTCTGGTGTGCTTGGTGTTGCTCGCGGTGAGAAAGTTCTCAGCGTTTAATGTTTACCAGCAAGCTTTGTTCTATTGATCAAAGCTTTTCGCAAAAAGTTGTCAAATTGGCGCTGCAATTTAGCTCAATAACTGTTAAATTGCGCGCCATAAATTAAAGTCGTCATAGATTTTTACCTTATTTGTTTCTAACTAAAGATGTATTGGAGTGCAGCATGAACATTTTTTATGATAAAGATTGTGATCTTTCCCTCATCCAAGCTAAAAAAGTAGCCATCATTGGTTACGGTTCACAAGGTCATGCACACGCACTGAACTTGAAAGATTCTGGTGTTGATGTTGTTGTTGGTCTGCGTAAAGGTTCAACATCATGGGTTAAAGCTGAGAACTCAGGTCTGAAAGTTAGCGAAGTTAAAGATGCTGTTGCTTCTGCTGATGTTGTTATGATTCTGACTCCAGATGAATTCCAATCAAAATTGTATCGCGACGAAATCGAGCCAAACCTGAAAAAAGGCGGCACATTGGCATTCGCACACGGCTTTGCTGTGCATTACAACCAAGTTGTTCCACGTGCTGACTTAGACGTGATCATGGTTGCGCCAAAAGCACCAGGTCATACTGTACGTTCAGAATACGTTCGTGGCGGCGGTGTTCCAGATCTCGTTGCTGTTTATCAAAATGCTTCTGGTAAAGCTCGTGATTTAGCACTTGCTTACGCATCAGGCGTTGGTGGTGGCCGTACTGGTATCATCGAAACTACATTCAAAGACGAAACTGAAACTGACTTGTTCGGTGAACAAGCTGTTCTCTGTGGTGGTGCAGTTGAACTGGTTAAAATGGGCTTCGAAACTTTGGTTGAAGCTGGCTATGCACCAGAAATGGCATATTTCGAATGTTTACATGAATTGAAATTGATCGTTGATTTGATGTTCGAAGGCGGTATCGCTGACATGAACTACTCAATTTCTAACAATGCAGAATACGGTGAGTATGTTACTGGTACTGAAGTCATCAATGAACAATCACGCGAAGCAATGCGCAACGCGCTGAAACGTATTCAATCAGGCGAATACGCAAAAATGTTCATCTCTGAAGGTGCTGCAAACTATCCTTCAATGACCGCACGTCGTCGTAACAACGCAGCGCATGGTATCGAAGTAACAGGTACTAAACTCCGTGCGATGATGCCTTGGATCCAAGCAAACAAGATCGTTGATAAAACTAAGAACTAAGATTCGTTAGTTTTGATAAAGCCCTGCATGTGAATGTAGGGCTTTTTTATTCAAAAAAATAGTATAGATTTTGACTTAATATGAAAATTGACATTGAGAGTATGCTTATATAGCCTATTGAAAAAACTTGTCATTCAGGCGAAATAATAATGAAAAAGTATTTTATAGATATTGATACTGTGCACTGTTGGCTTTTCTTATGAATAAACAAAATATCACTCGTCGTAAGTTGATTGCCTCTTTAAGTGGACTTGCGCTATATACTGTTGTTGAGGTGCTGAAAAGACCTCGGCATTATGGAGGGGTAGATAACAATTTTAGATATAAAGAACCAATTAAACCACTAAAAACGGAAGGGATGATTGCAGAGTTTGGCTTGCCTCATTTTATTGAGTATTGGAATCGAGAGGTTCTGAGCCGAATACGTCATGCAAGTTATCCGTTAGACAAAATCCAACAAAATGTTTTAAAAAGAGATTCAATATTTCTACCGCCTGCAAGTGCAGATGAGATTGCTGCGTTACAAAAGAGAATCGGTATTCCTTTACCACCCAGTCTCATTGCTTTTTTATCAATAACAAATGGCGTTATGAGCATAGTCGATTATTCTGGAATTGATGTTGACTTATATCCTACGGCTCAAATTGGTTGGCTAAATGAACAAGATCCAAATTTAGTAAATGATTGGACTGGCGCGATGAAAGATGTGAGCGAGGTAAGTAATTCTGAATATTTTCAATATGGTCCAACACAAGACCCTGTAAAGATTCGCGATGAGTATCTTAAGCATATTATCGCTTTGGGGCCTGTTGTGGATAGTGGGGTATTTTTAATCAATCCTCAAATTATTTTTCCAAATGGAGAATGGGAGGCATGGGATTTCTCGGTTAAATATCCTGGCGCTAAGCGATATAAATCCCTCAATGAGCTTTTAGAGGCATTTTGTAGTTCTTCCTGCGAGAATTTAGATTTTTGGAATGATTTATATATTACTAATGCTGCGAAACACAAATCTAAGTAGTGATAAAAATAACGAGTATTATAAATGTAAGCCTGCTTTATACTCTTAAAAATTCAACTTTGGGATCATCTCATATGCCAATAATAAATCTTCCTTCAGGAATAGTGCACTATAGTGAGTCAGGTCAAGGCACGCCGCTGATTTTGCTTCATGCTAATCCCGGCGATAGTCAGGATTTTGATGCGGTCATTCCTGTATTAGCAAAGCAATATCGAGTGCTAGCATTGGATTGGCCGGGCTATGGTAAGTCGACAGCGCCAGAACAATTATCTCAAGTCAGCCCAGAGTATTTTTATCATGTTTTGCGTGAGTTTTTGACTGCATTGGCATTACCTCCAGTTTTGATTATTGGTAATTCTTTGGGTGGCAATGCTGCGGCTCGGCTGGCAATTGAAGCGCCTGAACTTGTACGAGGTTTGGTGCTGGTTTCACCGGGCGGATTTACACCACATAATATGATCACGCGAATGTTCTGTAAGTTTCAGGCAAGTCGTTTTTCATTCTCACCACGTTTTTTTGCAGCGCGGTATCTACGTCATCGGACACCAACAGTAGAAGCAATGCTCGAGCGAGCCGCTACATCGCAAGCGACTGATGAACGTATCGCAATGAGTCGGGCTGTCTGGTGTAGTTTTATTGTCTCAGATCATGATTTACGCCAACGTGCATCGGCAATCAAAGCGCCGACATTACTCATCTTTGGAAAATATGATCCTGTCATCCCAGCCAAGAAAGATGGTGTCATCGCACATCAAGCTATACAAGGTTCTAAACTGTTTGTCATGCAATCAGGACATGCGCCATTTGCAGAGAAACCCGAAGAATTTTTAATCAAAGTATTGCCATTCTTGGCTGATTGCTAATTTTTGCTAAAACGGGGGAATATTCAAAATAAGATCTATAGCTCCTGCAAACTAAAATTGGAATGAAAGCATTCTTAATCCTAACTTTTAGTTCTATAAATTTTGTAGCTAGTAGGACAGTTGAAGCATCAAATCTTCATGTATCTATTGTATTGTGTGGTTAGATGATCGGAAAAGTGTTCTGATCACATGGTTTCAATCAGGCTTGCTTTAGATGTATTTATAAAGTGGACAAGCGTATCGAGAGTAAAACCTACACATGAAGCATTTTTTTCAATTGCTTAAACAAAGCTATCGAATTTTATTTAATTTTTCGTTTTCTAAGCGTTTGACAGCACTAGAATTATTGCCTGTGCTGTATCCGTTATTGCTACTTGCATCATTTGGGGTGATGGCTCATGTGGTTTGGTCAGCCTTCGATGATTCACAATTACGTGGCTGGATCTATGTTTTGGCATCGCCGCTTGCATTTATTGTATTGGCGGTGATCTGTCGTGTTTTGCTTGAGTTTTTGATTCTGATTGCCAATGTCGCAAGAGATATTCATGAAGTTTCCAGCATGAGCTCTGCGATTAAGCAGATGTCTTCGGATACTCGTGCGATTGCTGATATGGGACGTTCATTAGACGAAATTTCTTTTGATATCAAAACAATTTCAGGTATGAAAGGTTCGTTGAATCAGCTTGCTAAGGTTGTTGAGCATGTTGAAACAATTGCGGAAATGAGTGTGTCTTTAGAGAAGATTGCTGAGTTAGGTGAGAGTATTGATCTCATCACGTTGATGCAACAAACACTTCAACGTTTAGCAGATTTAGGAACACATATTGAAGCGATTGCTGACATGCGCAATTCGTTAGAAAAATTAGCATCCTTGACCGATAACATTGATGCTATTGCGAAGATGAGCGAAGCACTAGATAAAGTCGCTGAGATCGGTGAAGTAGTATCTAAGTTACGACGCGTACCGTTTATGCGAGGAGCAGGTACAGTTTAAATAGTTCTGCTCCAATTCCTTTTACGTTCAACCGTATAATGCCACCAAGGTTGTGGTGGCTCTCCATTCATAAAACGGGTAATGGAGATGAATGTATCCAGCATACATGGATCAATCTGTGTACCTGTTTTAAGACATAAATCCTCAAATAGTTGATATGGATCCTTTCCAATCAATTGCGCTGGTTCAAAAATTCCAAGCATTCGCAAATCTTCTGCACAGGCTTTTCCAATATTGGGAAGGTCGGTCAACGTGTTTAGTTTGTCGCGATCAACTTTGCTGGGGTGCATCGTATTATTTTTCCTGACTTTTGAATAAGCTGATTTGAATATTCGCCGCGCGTTTCGACTCCGCTCAACGAGCTATTGAGTTTAAAAAGTCGCATAAAAAAAGAGAGCCGAAGCTCTCTTGATTTTACATACATGGTTTAAACATGCAATTCGCTAAAGCATTAACCTTTAGCGCGTGCGCGGAATGAACCATCGCGTGAGTCGATTTCGATGCGTTCGCCGATTTCGATGAATGCTGCAACTTGCAGTTCGAAACCTGATTTCAAGCGTGCAACTTTGGTAACTTTACCTGAAGTGTCGCCTTTAGCTGCTGGTTCTGTGTATTCCACTTCACGGACGATGATTGTTGGTAATTCAACAGAAATTGGCTTGCCTTCGTACAAAGTGATTTCACAAATATCATTCATACCATCTTCGATGAAGTTGATGGTGTCGCCGAGGTTATCTTTTTCTACTTCAAGTTGGTTGTATTCAGTGTCCATGAAGACATACATTGGATCTGCGAAGTAAGAGAATGTCGCTTCTTTGGTTTCAAGAATGATTTGATCGAATTTTTCGTCAGCTTTGTAGACAGATTCTTGAGCTTGTTCATTGAGCAAGTTCTTCATCTTCATTTTAACAACAGCAGAGTTACGGCCTGATTTGTTGAATTCAGTTTTCAAAACAACCATTGGGTTGCCATTAACCATAATTACGTTGCCAGCTTTGACTTCTTGAGCGGTTTTCATGTGGGAAGGAATCCTTTGGAGCGAATTGGGAGCGTTTTGATAAGGCGCGATTCTACCCGATTTTTCAGTGAAATTGCTGTTTGTTATGTATGTTCTGAGCAAGTTTTTTAGTTATTCATCGGATAATGAATGCTTGAGTTGATAAAATTGCATAAGTTTTGTGGTCAAACTTTGCTGTGTTGTTAAATAAGTTTGCCATTCGCGCGACATGATTTTCCAGTCGGCTAAATGACTCAATGCTTTTGACCAAGAGTGAGCGTGGTTAGGCGTATTCCATGCCAACATCATTGTTTGCCATGAAGTATTCATATTCGCCGTTGCAACGATGTCAATGAATGCTTGTAATTTAATTAAATGCGCATTTTCATCTTGTGGGTAGATGTGCCAAATAAAAGGCTGTCCAGCCCATTGCGCACGAATTACAGAGTCTTCACCTCGTACAAAATTGAGATCACATGACCACAGTAAACGATCATAGTTTTCATGGCTTAAAAAGGGCAGGACAACGATGGTCAGTGTATCTTTGGTTAGGTAATCACCTTGCTTCAATGATTGTTTTGACCATGCTGAAACATCAACTAATGCTTTGCCATCAGGCACAAGAAGTAGCGTCTTTTGACTATCTGCGGCAAGTGCTTCGAGTAGGTTGTGAATTTCTTTATTTTCATAGGAAAAAAGAGAGATTTTTCTTTCGAAAAGATGAGCATTAGTAATTTTTAGCATTGACCAAAATTCTTGATGAGCTTCAGCATTATGTTGAAATTCATTACGACGTTTGATCAAATCGGCTTCACGCAGTAATCCGCCACTTTTTTCATTAAAACTCGGAAACCAGAAATACTGTGTTAAGCCTGTCTGCGGATGTATAGACGGCATCGCATGGCAATCAACAGCCCAAGATTCGGCACTGAGATATTCTAGATTGAGCCAAAGTGGTGGTTTTCCTGTTTTTGCCTGTTGTGCCATTTTGTATAGAACAAAATCGGGTAGTCGACAACCGAAGCCTTCGATGATGATATCGAGTGTGGTTTGATGAGTAGGACTAAGTTCGTCGCGTTTATCCTTATGCCAAAGGCAAACGGTAATTTGGTCTAATACTTGTTCGTTTAAATTGGAATTGAGACTTGGTGCAAGTTTAGAAAAACTGACTAAATCATCAATCCAGAGCGTCACTTGCACATGATATTCATCTGCAAGTTGACGTGCCAAACGCCAGCAAACGCCAACATCACCGAAGTTGTCGATGACAGTGCAGTAGATGGCGCAGTGTAAGGTCAAAGTAAGTCCTTTATTTTGTATTTCAGGGCGATTGTTTTATATATAGGGCGACCACAAGGGTTCGCCCCTACAGGCTATTCATGAATAGAGTCGTATTAATCGGATCGTTTTGCTAACCATTCTGCTAGAACAGGCCAGAATTCTTTTGCCGCAGATTCACTCGCAATCATGCTGACATGTCCCCCTGGAAGCGTGACAAACGTTGTATCTTTCGTTCCAACAAGGTCAACTAGAGGACGTACAGCATTGACTGTTACCATGGAGTCTGAGCGTCCACCGCCAGCTAGTAATGATGCATGGATGTCTTTGAAATACACCATTTTGCCACCAATTTTGAATTCGCCTTTCGATAGACCATTATCCATCCAGACTTTAATCAACATATCGCGATTAATGCCACCCGGATAGTCCACCATGTGATCGAGAAACGCGCCGTGGGTTGCGTGACTTTCAACTGCTGCACGATTGTCTAGTTGTCGCAGCATAGAAAGATGACCTTTCAATGTGCCTTTAATATCTAATAGCTTAAATCCAAGTGCATTGCTCCAACCCGTTGTATGCAATAACCCAGCAGGTAATGTTCTTGGATGAAATCCTGTGCGACTTTCCACCCATTTCATTGCCTTACTTGCGCGGCGATATTGTGCACCGATTGCACCTGAACGATAAGCGTCAATAGGTGAGCCAAGTACGATGAGATTTTTAATATTTTCATCTTTAGCTGCTGCGGCATAGAGGAGGGCAAATACACCAGACATACTCCAGCTATGGAGAGACAGTTCATTTTGCCCACTATGTTGTCTGACTTGTGCCAGTAATTTTGGCATGAAATGCAGTACATATTCTTCAAAATTATAACGAGCATGCTCGCGCGTTGGTGTGCCCCAATCTAGCATGTAGACTGAGAAGCCTTGCTGGAGTAAAAAACGAACGAGTGAGCGATGCTCAAACAAATCATAAATCAACATGTTGACGGCCAGTGGTGCAATGATCACCAAAGGAACGCGATGAATGGTTGGATAGCCTTCTAACGCAGGATAATGTCTGAGTGTGACGAGTCCTTGCTTTTGTACGTCATTGGAGATGACATTAAAAGGCGTTTTTCCTGCTTGGACGAGCTTTTCGCTATGCAATAATCGATCACGCAAGTTAATGAATTTAGGCGAATTGCGTAGCGCTTTAAAAGAATATCGTTCATGCGTAGAGGGCATTACAACTCCAGAAATATTCATCGTTTTAAACGGAATTTCAGTATTTTGTCAGTGGTTTAACTTGAATCGGCAGATTATGAATTGCGATTCTCATTAAAAACGCGAGTCTAGCAAATTAACACACTCGTGCAATGTGGTTAAACTTCTAAAATTTGAGGAATAAAATGTCAATCCTTATGGGGGAAGCTATTTCATAAGATTGCATCCAAAAGCATTGGAGATTGTCCTTGACGTGACTACATTGGGCTTTCACAATGACCTCATTCAGTTTTAGATGGATTATCCATCATTTTTAGTAGATTCGAAGAGTTATGAGCCACAACATGAACGATTTATCACACGATATCGCCCCAGAATTTTCCTTCGATACCATTGCGATTCGTACTGGGCATGCGCCAACGCATGAAGCAGAGCATAGTGAACCGCTTTTTTTAACCTCATCATTTACTTATGGTAGTGCGGAAGAGGCAGCAAAAGTATTTAGTGGTGCAATGGAAGGAAATATCTATTCTCGTTTCACCAATCCTACTGTGCGTGCATTTGAGCAACGTTTAGCAGCATTAGAAGGTGGTGAGCGCTGTGTGGCAACTGCTTCAGGCATGGCCGCTATTCTATCGACTGCAATGGCTTTTCTTGCTGCTGGAGATCATGTGGTCTGTTCTCGTGCAGTGTTTGGCACGACGGTGGGTTTGTTTGAAAAATACATGGGCAAATTCGGCGTCAAAACGACGTTTGTAGACTTGTCTGATCTCAGTCAATGGGAACAAGCGATTCAAGCTGGAAAAACCAAACTGTTTTTTTGTGAAACGCCAAGTAATCCATTGTCAGAAGTCGCTGATTTAACAGCGCTATCTACGCTTGCGCATCAGCATAATATTTTATTTGTCGTTGATAATTGCTTCTGTACGCCTGCGTTGCAACAACCTTTAAAATTTGGTGCAGATTTGGTGATTCATTCTGCAACAAAGTATTTGGATGGGCAGGGGCGTGCGCTGGGCGGTGCTGTAGTGGGAAGTGAAAAGTTATTGGAAGAGGTTTTTCTGGTAACACGAACGCTTGGACCATCAATCAGTCCGTTTAATGCGTGGATATTTTTGAAGGGTTTGGAGACGTTGCGTTTGCGGATGGATGCACATTCAGCCAGTGCTTTAAAATTGGCGGAATGGTTACAGGCTCATCCAGCGGTTCAAAAGGTCTACTATAATGGTTTGCCGTCGCATGTTGGCCACGAGTTGGCAAAACGCCAACAACGAGGTTTTGGTGGAATTGTGTCCTTTGAAGTCAAAGCCATCGCAGGTCAGGAAAATGGTCGTACGGCTGCTTGGCGAGTGATTGACTCCACAAAAATGCTTTCGATTACAGGCAACCTTGGTGATACCAAAACCACAATCACGCATCCTGCAACGACAACACATGGTCGCTTATCTGCTGAAGCAAAAGCAGCAGCAGGAATTAGCGAAGGTTTGATCCGAATTGCAGTTGGGCTTGAAGATATTGAAGATATTAAATCTGATCTTGCTCGTGGATTAGACTCGCTTATTGTTTGATCGTTATTGTATTGAAATGTAAGAATGCCACATATTCGCTCCACAAAGTTGTGTTTTGTCGTGATGTGTGGTGATTTTATGGATAGTTCCATGATGGGAATCGAGGCAAGAC
Organism: Gammaproteobacteria bacterium; assembly: GCA_028868515.1. Taxonomy (GTDB): domain Bacteria; phylum Pseudomonadota; class Gammaproteobacteria; order Pseudomonadales; family Moraxellaceae; genus Aquirhabdus. Next base: position 13,088 of record JAGWUI010000026.1, on the reverse strand, counting down.
CATATATAATCGTGCCCATCTTATATCGCCTCATTGGCGATAACTTGCTCAATGGAGAGTTGAATGAACATTAATATGCTGATGCAACAAGCACAGAAAATGCAAAAAGACATGGAAGCTAAGGTTAAAAAAGCCAAAGAAGAATTGGCTAGAACTGAAGTCCACGCTGAGGCTGGCGGTGGTTTGGTGAAAGTCACAATGACAGCACGTTTTGTGGTTAAACGTATTCAGATTGATCCAGAGTTGCTGAAAGATGATGCGGAAATGATCGAAGACTTAATTGCAGCGGCGATTAATGATGCGGTTCGTCAAGCTGAAACCATCTCTGATGCAAAATTAAACGCAACGACTGCGGGTACAGGATTACCTCCAGGTTTAGGCGGTATGTTTGGTTAAGACGTCCTCTTATGTTTAGCCCGAAGTTTGATGAGTTGGTTCAACGCCTTAGGATTTTGCCTGGCGTTGGTCCAAAGTCAGCTCAGCGTATTGCCTTGCAATTACTGGCACGTCATCGCACAGGTGCTCAAGCACTTGCTCATGCGTTAAATGATGCGGTGTTGCATATTCAGCATTGTTCGGTTTGTCGCTCTTTGGCGGAATCGGATACTTGTGATATTTGTGCATCATCGTCCAGAGATCAAACTTTGCTTTGCGTTGTTGAGTCGCCAGCGGATGTTGCTGCGATTGAACAGAGTGGTAGTTTTCGTGGACGATATTTTGTATTGGGTGGGCATTTATCGCCGCTTGATGGAATCGGCCCTGAAGAAATAGGGATTCCTTTATTACTTTCTCGTCTAAAAGTAGAGCCGATTGAAGAACTCATTCTGGCAACAAATGCGACTGTGGAAGGGCAAGCTACAGCGCATTATTTACAAGCGGCTTGGCAGGAAGTGAGCCAACAAGAATTAGTGAAAGGTGGTCGAACATTACCACTTAAAATTACGCGAATTGCTCAAGGTGTGCCACAAGGTGGCGAGCTTGAGTATGTAGACAGTCATACATTAAGTCAGGCACTACAATATCGTCTGACAGTGCGTTAAGTGTTAGACATAAATTTATATAAAACACAATTGTTTAATATAAATTATGTCTAATATTCATGTGGTTTGATATGGATATCAATATTTTTAAGATTGCAAAATCTAAGTACGCGGCAAAAGACCGTTAGCAGGGATGAATGATTTTATGTTTGAGTATTTGACGGAACAGCATCAACTGGCAGAGCTGTATGCGCAAATGGCGAGTACAGATAGCTATGCCTTAGATACTGAGTTTATTAAAACAAATACATTATGGCCTTACCTAGGTCTCTTACAAATCAATGTCAATAATCACATTTATGTATTAGATGGGCAGACGCTTGATCTGAGTGACTTGTGGTTGTTGGTTTTTAATGCACGGCAGAATATTTTTCATGCGTGCGGCGAAGATTTAGATCTGATTCATTATTACTCCAAACAAAAACCGCTCGACAATATTTTTGATACTCAAATTGGTTTATCTTTTTTGGGTTTTGGATTGCAAGTGGGTTATCAGCAAGCGCTACAACTGATTTTGGATGTGCATATTGATAAAGGGGAAACGCGGTCTGATTGGTTAGCACGCCCATTGCGTCCTGAGCAGTTACAGTATGCTGCTAATGATGTGATTCATCTTTTAGCACTTTCTGAACAAGTTCAGATGGATTTAAGTGAACGTGGATTGCTTGAGGCGGCGATTGAAGATTGCATGAATTATGCGCGTGATGTGGCAACGGATACGGTGATGTCACAAATCTATCTGGATGTAGGAACGTTTCGACACTCACGCAAACAATTAGCACAATTACAACAGCTGTGCGTATGGCGTGAACAAATTGCGCTTGCGACTAACCAGCCGCGTAGCTTTATTCTTAAAAATAGTACTTTACTTGATTTAGTGGATCAACAACCGACTAGTCCGTTCCAGTTTAATCGCATCAAAGATCTAAAACCTGCAATCATGCGCGAACATGGCAAGACAATTTTGGACTTAATTCAATATTTACCTGATGAGTCACAATGGCCGATGCGTATTCATCGAACATATCGTCAGCGAAATACTGATTTAATTGATCAAATTTCTGCGTTTACGGCACAGGTCAGCGTGGAAACGCAAGTTCCTGTGGATGTACTGCTGCGTAAAAAATGGCTGTCTGCATTATTTAGTCATATTGCGGTTGGTGGGGAGGAGGCAGACTTGCCATCGTATCTTTTAGGTTGGCGCTATGAAGTGTTGACGCGTCCGATTTTAGGGTTGCTCACACAACATCAAGATGTGATTGCGGTGGAAATGGCACCCATCGAGTATTAATGACATTAATGACTTGAAATCTAAACTGGGCAGTCAACGCACTTTATTGTCATTGGTGTATGCTTGATGCCTATTATTGGCCAAAAGAAAGTGCAACATGTTTTGTGATATTTATCGAGCAAGTAAACGCGACGAAATGTATTTGTATGTTCCTGCCCGTGCGGATGAAGGTTCGCAAAATGATGCGGAGTCAGATCATTCTGAATACGATCCATTAGCCAAAATATCTGATGCGTTGAAGCGTGCATTTGGTCGTCCTACATTTGTAATGAGACTTGAACTCACGCCGGAGCGCAAATTAGCCCGTGTTCCAGTGTTAAGTGTAATAGAAGCGCTGGAAACCCAAGGTTACTACCTACAGTTGCCGCCAGAAGGTCTTATTTCTCCAACCGCAGTTGCCCCAGAAGGTCTACGCGGTGCGTAACCTACTTTAAAAATCATTAAGAGCACGATTATGGATAGCGGATCCGAATATTGGTTAGCAGTTACGGTTTATATCGTGGGTAGTTGTATTGCCTTATGGCTTTGGCGGCAGGTTGTTAGACCTTTACCGCATCCATTCGGTGGAATGGCGTGGCTGGCTGTATTTTCATTACTCTTTGCTCCGACAGTGACTGAAGGTGAAAATGGTCAAATTGCACCTGCTGTCATTGGTTTACTGTTTGGATTAATTAGTAAAAACAAAGAGCTGATTTTGTCGAGTCTATTACCGATTTTATTAGTGCTCGGTTTGGGCTTCTTGGTAGGTTTTTTAGTTCAACGCTTACGCATGCAACGCGTTTAATACGCTATTTTCAAACGATTAGATTTTTGTATTTGGATGCAAAACGGAAATATTTATGACTCAGCTTAATCAAAATCAGTCTGCAGACGAACGAGTTTTTCAAAGTACCTCAGACTACATCGCAACAGACGCGCTCAAACAAGCGGTAAATGCTGCGCGTGTACTCCAAAAGCCTTTGTTGATTAAAGGCGAACCGGGTACAGGTAAAACATTACTGGCTGAGCAAGTTGCGACTAGTCTGGGTATGAAGTTGATTACATGGAATATCAAGTCGACGACCAAAGCACAGCAAGGTCTTTATGAATATGATGCAGTGTCACGTTTGCGCGATAGTCAGCTTGGCGATGATAAAGTTTATGATATTGCCAATTACATCAAACCCGGCAAATTATGGGATGCATTTGCTTCACCTGAGCGTGTGGTATTGTTGATTGATGAGATTGATAAAGCAGACATCGAATTTCCAAATGACTTGTTGCATGAATTGGATCGGATGTCGTTTTATGTCTATGAAACTGGTGAAACAATCAGTGCAGTCAGTCGTCCTGTGGTGATTATTACTTCAAATAATGAAAAAGAATTGCCTGACGCTTTCTTGCGTCGTTGTTTCTTCCATTACATTGACTTCCCAAATGAAGAAACCATGCGTCAGATTATTGACGTGCATTTTTCTAATATCAAAGAAACTTTAGTCAGCGAAGCATTACAGATTTTCTTTAAATTGCGTCAAGTTTCAGGTCTTAAAAAACCACCTTCAACCAGTGAGTTAATTGACTGGCTGACGCTGTTGATGGCTGATGACATGCCAGAAGAAGTACTTCGTAATCGTGATCCAAAAACAGCAATTCCGCCATTGCACGGTGCTCTGATTAAAAATGAGCAAGATGTCCATTTACTTGAACGATTGGCATTTATGACAAGACGATAGATCTAATTGACTCTGTTTTATTGAATTAAAATAGAGTTCTGGATTTTATAGTTGATTGTTAGGTTTTTTCCCTGTGATCAGGGAGTTCGCGAGATTAAGCGCCATGTTTGTTAATTTATTTTATACGCTCAAAAAATATGGCGTGCCTGTCAGCACGAGAGAGCTACTCGACTTGAATGCAGCATTACAAGCAGGTCTAGTTTTTGCTGATCGAGAAGAACTGTATCGTTTGATTCGACTGTGTATGGTCAAGGATGAACGGCATTTCGATAAATTTGATCGTGCAATGAAGGCTTATTTTGATGGCATTGATTCGTTTGATATTGAAAGTGCGCTGGGTAATTTAAAAAATATTCCTCCAGAATGGCTTGATCTTGAACTTCTCGAAAAGAATCTGACACCAGAGCAACGTGAAGCGCTGCAAAAAGCGGGTTCGCTTGAAGAACTTATGAAAATGCTCGAAGAGCGTTTACGCGAGCAACACAAAAAGCATCAAGGCGGCAATAAGATGATTGGCACTGGCGGTACATCTCCGTTTGGTGCATTCGGCGATCATCCAGAAGGTGTACGAATTGGTGGACCTGCTCGTAAAGGTTCTGCGGTAAAAGTCTGGGAGCAACGTCAATACCAGAATCTTGACGATCAGCAGATTCTCGGCACTCGGCAAATGCAAATTGTATTACGTCGTTTACGCCGATTTGCACGGCAAGGCGCGGCAGAAGAACTCGATATCGGTGGAACAATTGATTCAACAGCGCGTCATGGCATGCTGGATATTCAATTGATCCCTGAACGTCGTAATCGTGTGAAAGTACTGATGTTGTTTGATATTGGCGGATCGATGGATGCCCACGTTGAACAGTGTGAAAAACTTTTCAGTGCAGCAAAATCAGAATTTAAAACACTCGAATTTTTCTATTTTCATAACTGTCTCTATGATTATGTCTGGAAAGATAATCTGCGTCGTTCGACGAGTCGCATGGACACATGGGAGTTGTTGCGGACATACGGTAAAGATTATCGCGTCATCTTTGTTGGTGATGCCAGTATGGCACCGTATGAGTTGATGAGCGTAGGTGGTTCTGTTGAGTACTCGAATCATGAGGCGGGTGTCGTTTGGTTGAATCGCGTTCGTCAACATTTTAGTAAGACGGCTTGGCTTAATCCAGAGGAAGCGGGTTATTGGCATTACACACAAACGATTGCTGCAATTAAGCAAACATTTGAAGACAAAATGTATCCAATGACCTTAAAGGGAATTGAGGATATGACAAGATTCTTAGCACGTTAGATTTAAATATGCTGCTTTCGATTTAAGTTTGTGATCTTATCAATAACTAGGTTGAAAGTAGCTTAATAAATTAAATTATTTTAATTCTGTGATTTAGTTCTCAATTTAGCTTATATTTTATTCTCGTAGTGTGTCACTTTGATCAAAATCTGATTGATTGATTGAAAAGTGACTTTAAGTGACATCATTGAAGATGTGCTTAGGCACAGGGAATATATTATGAGACTGAAGACCCCGCAGTTTTTATTTGTGTGTGTTGTTGCGATAATTCTTTCTTATTCTTTTGGCGCGATTGCAAAATCAGTTAATCATCTTTCAACTCCAGAAAAAACTTCTGAACAATCATCAAAAAAATGATGAGAAGAATCGTCGCTAAAAGTTGATCCTGATTTTCTAAAAATTAGGTTTAACGACGACTAAAATCACAATCGCTATCAATGCAAACACTGGAATTTCATTAAACCAGCGAAAAAACACATGTGATTTATAATGTGGATTGGTAATCAGTGCTTTTCTGAAATAACCGCAGACATGATGATAGCCTGTCAAAAGTACAACTAAGGCAAGTTTTGCATGAAGCCAATGCTGAGCAAGATAATAGTCACGCCCCAACCAAACCATCCATAAACCCAGTACCCAAGTAGCGATCATTGAGGGCGTCATGATGCCTCGATAGAGCTTGCGCTCCATGAGTTCAAAACGTTGGATACTCACGAGATCTGTACTTTGCGCGTGGTAAACGAATAAACGAGGTAAGTAAAACATCGCCGCAAACCAGCAGATGACTGCGACGATGTGGAAGGCTTTAATCCATAGAATCAGCACAGGTATACTTATGCCTCGAAACGTTTGAAGATCAAACTGGCATTTGTACCACCAAATCCAAAGCTATTGGAAAGAACGACATTTAGCTTTGCTGGTCGTGTTGTTTGAACAATGTCTAATCCAGCGGCTTCAGGGTCGAGTTCGGTGATATTGATTGATGGTGCGATAAAATCATTTTCCATCATCAATAAACAGTAAATCGCTTCTTGTACTCCAGCAGCGCCCAAGCTATGTCCACTCATGGATTTTGTGGAGCTGATGGCAGGTGCTTTATCGCCAAATACTTCACGAATTGCGGTGAGTTCTGCCGAATCGCCAACTGGTGTTGATGTACCATGAGTATTGAGATAATCGATCTCAGTGACATCATGTTGAGCAGCCATGTCGAGAGCCATTTTCATACAGCGGACAGCGCCTTCGCCGCTTGGGGCAACCATATCCATGCCGTCAGACGTTGCACCATAGCCAACAACTTCGGCAATGATTCGAGCACCGCGCGCGATCGCATGATCAAGTGCTTCAACAACGACAATACCACCACCTCCAGCAATCACAAATCCATCTCGGTCAGTAGAATAGGGACGTGAGGCTGTTGCAGGGTTGTCGTTATATTTAGTACTCATTGCACCCATTGCATCAAACAAAATAGACTGCGTCCAATGTTCTTCTTCACCGCCACCTGCTAATACAATATCTTGCTTTCCTAATTGAATCAGCTCCATCGCATTACCGATACTATGCGCTGAAGATGCGCAGGCAGAGCCAATCGCATAACTGACACCTTGCAGTTTTAATCCTGTCGCGATTGCAGCAGTGACTGTACTGGTCATCGTACGAGGAACCATAAATGGTCCTACTTTGCGTGTACCACCTTCACGCATCGCGTCAGCACCAGCAACCAGTGAACTTGTAGAAGAGCCGCCAGATCCCGCAATGACACCAATTCGTGGATTGAGTGCAACATCTTCAGGTGTAAGGCCTGCATCTTGAATGGCAGACAGCGCAGAGAGATAACCAAAGGTAGAAGCTTCGGCTAAGAAACGTTTGATTTTGCGGTCAATGCCAGAATCATCGTATGTTGGACGACCGCTGACATGGCATTTCATGCCAATATCCACATAACTTTGATTGAAGCTTAAACCTGATTTTCCTTGGCGTAATGAATCAGTTACTGTTGCACGGTCATTACCTAGACACGACACAATTCCCATTCCAGTAATTACGACACGACGCATGTGCTTTCCTCAATCTTAATTTTGAACAGATGACTCGTTATTTTTTCAGGCATTAATATGCGTTAAATACTGTGTGGCCAGCAATTGCAGTAATGATCAATATTAGCAAGTAGCTTGTATCGATAAAACATCACATCATCAATCTTTGGTCGTATAAATCGATCTATTATCGACAAAAACGCTGTTAGCAATGGATTACATTGATTGCGTTTAATGGTGCTTTTCGTATGTAAATGATAACGCACACAAAGGTTTTTGGCAGCATTTGTCTAGAGAACTTTACATCACCTACACCAACTGTACCTTCGCATTTTTACTTTTTACTGAAAAAAAGACCTTCATATCTGAAAATACGAGCAATTCTATTTAAGTATTACATTGTATCGTGAAGATACTGTGAATATGGTGTGCATGCCTTACAGAAAAATGAAAGTACGAAGATGATATTCAAGAGTTAGTGAGGGGGCTGTTGCTATGAGTAGTTGTTCTTGATGTTTTAAGTTGTATGTTCAGGCGTTTTTGCCATGTCACTATAGGTATGTTGATGTTATAAAATCTTTGTATTAAAGGCTTTGTGCCGATGTTTTTATATAGTAGTCTTATCGGTGCGGGATCAAATTTGTTTTACATCAACGGCAATTGAATAAATCGAAGGAATATATCTTATGGAAAAGGCTTGGTATTCCAATTCGTTCAAGGATCGTATTGCTAATCAGATCAAGAAAGCGGCTGAAACTGGCGATCGAATGTTGACTCAGCTTTCTGAAAGTCAGCGTCGAGAGCGTTTAAAAGGTGAGCCGCCTGTCGAATTAGAAGCTAAAGATATTTTTAGAAAACAATTGCCAGCGTTGACAGGGCAGCTTGTGGGCTCTCGTTTAAATACAATAGGGCAATATGTTGCACCAGTAGTGCCGATTCAAGTTGTTGAAACATTCTCTGAGTATATATTTGAGCGAACTGCTGAGTTGGCTAATTCGATTAGTAGTACTAGTCGTATTGCTAAACGCGCAGGTGTTGATGATATTTTTGAGTTGCGCACAGGCGATATTTCGCGTTGCGATGAATTGGTGCAAGCTGTATTAGAAGAAAACCGAATGATTGCTTTGACGGAAGGTGGTCTGACAGGTGCAACAGGACTGCTTGGTGCACTTGTAGATTTACCTTTAGCCTTATTTATTTCTCTACGCGCAGTGTATCAAATTGCTCATTGTTACGGATTTGATTTGGAAGGTGACGAAGGGCGAAAGCTTGCATTTGAAGCATTGTCGCATTCGGATCTTGAATTGTTGGTTGATAAGCAAGGGGTGTTATTGGTCATCTCGGGTATGAAAGCAATTCTGGAGTCAGGGGATTTGAGTAGTATTGAAAAACTGATGGGCGGAAGCCAGGAAGTTACGAGTATGAGTAATATTATTGGTGATTTGACTAAGAGCTTTAATTTGCGCAAGCCAGCGCTTTGGTTGTCGAGAACAATGCCTTTTATGACAGGTGCTGCTGGGGCGACATATAACGCTCGGCTGATTACAAGTGTGATCACGAGTGCACAGACAACATTTCGTCAGGCAAGGTTGAATGGAGAGCGCGCAGCTATTGTTCAAACGGTCGCGGCAAGTCTTGCTGAAGATCGTGCAGAGAATCGTGATAAAGATGAATGATATTTCGTATTGCGTAATCGGTTTTGGTTATGCAATACGTGATTAAGAGTTTCATGAATTTAAAATAAAAACATCCTTACTTTTATTTCGAATATCTTTGGGTTTTCTTGACCACTTCTTACTCTTGATTTAGAATATGTAGCCCTCAAAAAGGGGTATGTCCTTTTTGAGGTTTTTTATTCACGGGAGAGAAACTAGTGGCAACCACTAACCAATTGATTCGCAAGGGTCGTAGCAGCTTGACTGAAAAGTCAAAAGTGCCAGCCCTGAAAGCGTGTCCACAACGCCGTGGCGTTTGTACACGTGTTTACACCACTACACCAAAAAAACCTAACTCAGCAATGCGTAAAGTTTGCCGTGTACGTTTGACTTCAGGCTTTGAAGTATCAAGCTATATCGGTGGTGAAGGCCATAACTTGCAAGAGCACAGTGTGGTTCTGATCCGTGGTGGTCGTGTTAAAGACTTACCAGGTGTGCGTTATCACACCGTACGCGGCTCATTAGACTGTGCTGGCGTAAAAGGTCGTATGCAATCACGCTCGAAATACGGCGCGAAACGTCCTAAGAAATAAGTTTTAAATCTTTGGATTTAAGCTGATTTTAGTAAAGTGGTAAATAAGTTTCTGTTTTTACGAATTTGATTTTGTTTGAAGTACTGTTTAAGTATTTTTTGAAAGTTAAAGGTTGTGACAGAGCATGTAGTAAGGCCAGCGAACCGCGTGTAAGACACAAAGCGCAATCTGCTGGGTATCCCTGAAGTGTCATAAAAGGTTTGTATCATGCCAAGACGTCGTTCCGTCGTTGCCCGTCAAATTCTGCCTGATCCAAAATTCGGCAGCCAGACAGTGGCAAAATTCATCAACCATGTAATGGAAGATGGTAAAAAATCAGTCGCAGAAGGTATCGTTTACGGTGCATTGTTGCGTATCAATGAAAAAGCAAAAAGCGATCCGGTAGAGTTTTTTGAGAATACCCTTGAAAAAGTTCGTCCGATGGTCGAAGTAAAAGCACGCCGTGTTGGTGGTGCAACTTACCAAGTTCCTATGGAAGTACGTCCCTCCCGTCGTACAGCCCTAGCGATGCGCTGGTTGGTTGAAGCTGCTGTCAAGCGTTCAGAAAAAACCATGGCTCTGCGTCTTGCAGGCGAGCTGTTGGATGCTGCTGAAGGCAAAGGCGCTGCTATGAAAAAACGCGACGACGTGCACCGCATGGCCGAAGCGAACAAGGCTTTCTCGCACTACCGTTTCTAACGAGTGCGTTGCTAAGGAATTTCGCTTTTTAAGTAAACGTTGCCGAGTGCAGCGTTTATTTTTAAGTGGATTAAACAGGCTGCGAGTATTTGGCGCAGCAGATATCTTCAAACCCACTAGAGAGGAGAGCATTATGCGCACAGCCGCTCGTTTTAACATTGCATTCTTGTCAAGTGGGAGATTTGCGGGTATTCAGCACGCCTAAGGCTTTATGACTTTGAAAAAGTCACTGCGAATTTCGCAGTCTGTTTTTACCTTTTTATCCATTGAATTTTAAAGAAAGCATTAGGAAAGTATCATGGCACGCGTAACCCCCTTAGAACTGTACCGTAATATCGGTATTTCCGCGCACATCGACGCGGGTAAAACAACCACGACAGAACGTGTGTTGTACTACACAGGCGTAAGCCACAAGATTGGTGAAGTGCACGAAGGTGCAGCAACCATGGACTGGATGGAACAAGAACAAGAGCGCGGTATTACTATTACCTCCGCTGCGACTACCTGTTTCTGGTCTGGTATGGCTAACAACTTCCCTAAACATCGTATCAACATCATCGATACCCCAGGACACGTTGACTTCACGATTGAAGTTGAGCGTTCAATGCGCGTTCTCGACGGTGCATGTATGGTTTATTGTGCGGTTGGTGGTGTACAGCCTCAGTCTGAAACTGTATGGCGTCAGGCAAACAAATATAAAGTTCCACGTATTGCGTTCGTAAACAAAATGGACCGTACTGGCGCGAACTTTTTCCGTGCTGTTGAACAAATGAAGACACGTCTGGGCGCAAACCCAGTGCCAGTCGCAATTCCAGTTGGTGCTGAAGATACTTTTGAAGGTATCGTTGACTTGGTCAAGATGAAAGCAATCATCTGGGACGAAGCATCACAAGGTATGAAGTTTGAATACGGCGATATTCCAGCTGACTTGGTTGCTACCGCACAAGAATGGCGTGAAAAAATGGTTGAGTCAGCCGCTGAAGCGTCTGAAGAGCTGATGAATGAATATCTGGAAAACGGTGATTTGACCGAAGAACAGATTTACAAAGCGCTGCGTATTCGTACGATCAACTGTGAAATCCAACCAATGCTCTGCGGTTCTGCATTTAAGAATAAAGGCGTTCAAGCGATGCTTGATGCGGTTATTCAATACTTGCCAGCACCAGGCGACGTTGAAGCAATCAAGGGTATCCTTGATGACAAAGACGAAACCGTTGGTGAGCGTATTGCATCTGATGATGAGCCGTTTGCGGCACTTGCGTTCAAAATTATGAACGACAAGTTCGTAGGTTCATTGACCTTTATTCGTGTTTACTCTGGTGTTCTCAAAGCAGGTTCTGCTGTATGGAACCCTGTAAAACTGAAGAAAGAGCGCGTTGGCCGTATCGTGTTGATGCACGCTAACGAACGTGAAGATGTTGATGAAATCCGCGCAGGCGATATCGCTGCGGTTGCAGGTCTAAAAGACGTGACCACTGGTGATACATTGTGTGACGAAGACCACATCATTACTCTTGAGCGTATGGTGTTCCCAGAGCCAGTTATTTCTTTGGCTGTGGAACCAAAAACCAAAGCTGACCAAGAAAAAATGGGTATCGCTTTGGGTCGTTTGGCAAAAGAAGATCCATCATTCCGCGTATGGACTGATGAAGAATCAAGCCAAACCATCATCGCTGGTATGGGTGAGTTGCACTTAGAAATTCTCGTGGATCGTATGAAGCGTGAATTTGGTGTTGAAGCAAACATCGGTAAACCACAGGTTGCTTATCGTGAAACGATTCGCAAAACTGTTGAACAAGAAGGTAAATTCGTTCGCCAAACTGGTGGTCGTGGTAAGTTCGGTCACGTTTACCTCCGTCTTGAGCCGCTTGACACTGAAGTTGCAAACTACGAGTACGCAGTGGAAGTTGTTGGTGGTACTGTTCCAAAAGAATTCTTTGGCGCGGTTGACAAGGGTATTCAAGAGCGTATGAAAAATGGCGTTCTCGCTGGTTACCCAGTTGTTGGCGTTAAAGCGGTTCTGTTTGACGGTTCATACCATGACGTCGACTCTGACGAACTGTCGTTTAAAATGGCGGGTTCAATGGCATTCCGTCAAGGTTTCATGAAAGCGGATCCAGTATTGCTTGAGCCAATCATGAAAGTTGAAGTAGAAACTCCAGAAGACTACATGGGTGACATCATGGGCGACTTGAACCGTCGTCGTGGCGTGATTCAAGGTATGGACGATCTACCTGGCGGTACTAAACAAATTCGCGTGGAAGTTCCACTGTCAGAAATGTTTGGTTATGCAACAGCAATGCGTTCTATGTCACAAGGTCGCGCAACTTACTCGATGGAATTTGTAAAATACGCAGAAACACCGCGTAACGTTGCAGATGCTATCATCGCGAAATTCGCAGCTGGTGGTAAGAAAGGCGACGACGACGAATAAGTTTGATGAGCAGTTTGGTGTGATTGTGGCTTTTTAGTTATTGATATGAGCGATAGCTATTGAAAAATTGAAGAGCCACGTTACACTCCAACATGCTTTGTGCAATGACTGACATCAGTGGTTCATATTTAGATGTCAGTCTTGCCAGCCTGAATCTTATTATAGGTTTAATTGTTTAATAACTTAACGAATCATTTTAGATAAGTTAATGAAAAAGGAAGAAATATCATGGCAAAGGCCAAGTTTGAACGTAATAAGCCGCACGTTAACGTCGGCACCATCGGTCACGTTGACCATGGTAAAACTACACTGACAGCTGCAATCAGCTTGAACTGTGCAAAAGCATACGGTGGCG
>JAGWUI010000092.1 GCA_028868515.1 Gammaproteobacteria bacterium | reverse complement strand
ATGATTATTGGGATCGTCACCGAAGTCGCCATCTTTTATTTTTCTGAATACGATACGCTGAGTAATCAGCATGATGTGTCAGATTCATCTGTAACCTTAGATCAGCCGCATCACCAGAAAAATCAACGCCACATTTTAATCCTTGCTGGACAAAACCGCATGCGTCCAATTGCGATGACGACCATTGCGGCGATCTTGACGCTATTGCCGCTTGCCTTTGCACTAGGGGAAGGGTCTGCAATGCAACAGCCTCTAGCCATTGCGATTATTGCCGGCTTGGTCGTGCAATTGCCTTTGGTGCTGCTGGTGATGCCAGTGTTATTTAGCCTGTTCTCAAACCATAAACGTGATTTAAATCCAAACCAACATCAGAGCCACAACCAAAATTAGGAAATCAAAAATGAAATTTGTATCACGTCTTTACTGGGCTGCGGCTGTCTTGGGTACTTTATCCTTTCAGACGTCTGTATTTGCACAAGATTCTAAACTTGAAGTGATTCAGCATTGGGCCGTTGGTGAGCCAAGTAAATGGGATTACGCTGCAATCGACACGAGTCGCCACCATTTATTTGTGACCAAAGGAGACAATGTCGAAGTGCTCGATTCATCGACAGGAAAATTGATTGGCGAAATTCCATCTCATGGTGCGCATGGCGTTGCTTTTGCACAAGACCTGAAACTTGGATTTATTAGTAATGGTCAAGCCAACACCGTGACGGTTTTTGATTTGGATACGTTAAAAGTCAAACAAGAAATCAACATCCAAGGGCAGAACCCTGATGCAATTTTATATGAGCCGAAGTCGCAAAGAGTGTATACCTTTAATGGAAAAAGCTCAGATATTACGGCGATCGATGCAATCACCCTTAAAGTACTTGCCACATTTGCTGCAAATGGTCGTCCTGAGTTTGCAGTGAGTGATGATGCAGGAAAAATCTTCTTTAATATTGAGGATAAATCGAAGCTCGGTGTGATTGATGTCGCAACCAATAAACTCATCACCACATGGTCGTTAAAAGGATGTGAAGAACCCTCTGGATTAGCAATTGATAAAGCGCATCAACGCCTATTTTCAGTTTGTCAAAATAAAACCATGGTCATTACAAATGCCAAAACTGGACAGTTTGTTGCGAATGCAGTCATCGGAGAGCATCCAGATGCGGCGGCTTTCGATCCTAAAACCGCGAATGTCTATTCATCCAATGGTGCTGCTGGGGGGACTTTGACTGTTGTTCATCAGAACGATGCAGACCATTATGCGACAGTTGATCAGGTTGTCACGGCTCAAAGTGCAAGAACGATGGCATTGGATTCAGAGTCGGGGACGATTTATCTTCCAGCTGCGGTGAATGGTAAGTTTGAGGTTCTAGTTGTTGGTTCAAAATAGATTGATTCCATATAGCAGCTATTCCTATAAATAAAGAAACATAGCCCTACTTCTCGTAGTCGAAGTGGCGGCACTAAACACCGTACATTTCGACTCCGCTCAATGTACTATGAATTAGTATGGTTATTTGCTGGAATAACTATAGTCGCTTTC